>JBIKOO010000073.1:0-7383 GCA_044358015.1 Ilumatobacteraceae bacterium | reverse complement strand
ACAAATGTTGTTCTTGACCATGCTCAAAGAGAGCGGTTTGTAACGCCAGAACCTCGCGATACGCGACCCTGCCAATCCAGCGGACGCGCAACATGATTTAGAACTCGCTCGACCAATCGCGGGTCTCAAGAATTTCCTTGACTCGCACCAAAAAGTTCGCAGCGTATGCGCCATCGAATGCACGATGATCCCAGCTCATGGCCAAATGGCCGACCGGGTGAATCGCGATACTCTCGCCACCGCCGGGAACATTCACAACCACTGGCTTACGCACAATTGCATCAGTCGACAAAATGGCGACTTGCGGTTGGTTGATGATTGCCATCGTGAGCACCGAGCCCGCTGAACCATTGTTCGAAATAGTGAATGTGCCACCTTGAATTTCGTCCGGGCTCAACTTGCGACTCTTTGCTCGAGTCGCAAGGTCACTGATTTCTCGGGCAATCGCTCGTAAGCGCTTTCCTTCAGCGCTACGTACAACTGGCACCAAGAGACCGAGACCTTCAATATCAACCGCAATACCAAGATCAACATAACGATGAACGATGAGATCGGATCCGGAAATGCTCGCATTCATGTGCGGGAAGTCGACTAATGCATCAACAACTGCACGAGAGATAAACGGAAGATACGTCAGGCTGAAACCTTCAGCTGATTTGAATTCGTCTTTGGTCTTGGCTCGCGTGTTATCAACATTGGCGTAGTCAACTTCGACAACGCTGAATGCATGAGGGCTGACGCTCAATGACATCGTCATATGAGCACCGGTCAGTTGACGAATCTTTGACAACGGAACAACATCGTCACGTTCGCCAGCGCGTACCACTGGTGCCGAAGTAACCCGCGTAGGTGCAACTGGCGCAGACGCAACCGGTGCGGGGCTTACTGCAGCGGGCCGCGCTGCAGGCGCAGCAGCCGGGGCCGAACCGGCAGCGATCTTGTCAATGTGATCAAGAACGTCTTCTCGGGTGATGCGACCTCCAGGGCCAGTTCCGGCAATGGAGTCAACGTTGAGATTGTGTTCGGTCACTAAACGACGCACGACTGGTGACAACAAACGATTGTCATTGCCGGCGGCTGGGACAGCAGCAGGTGCCGGAGCTGTGATGACGGGAGCCGCAACGACGGGCGCAGGTGCTGGCGCTGCAACAACGGGAGCGGCAACCACAGGTGCTGGCGCAGCTTCGACAACTGGAGCCGGAGCGGCCGCAGGAGGCGCAGCAACTACTGCACCCGCATCACCAACAACTCCGATGACTGCACCAACGGGGACGGTCTCGCCTTCAGGAACGCGAATTTCAGTCAAGACTCCAGCCACAGGCGAAGGGACTTCGGTGTCAACTTTGTCGGTTGAAACTTCAAACAAGGGCTCATCAGCGGCAACGGTGTCACCGACTTTCTTGAACCAGCGCGTGATCGTTCCTTCGGTCACTGTTTCTCCAAGTTGCGGAAGGGTTACTTCTGCCATGACATTCCTCTTTCGACTATCGCTCTTGACTAATTCGCTTGATTTATGCGTTCAAACTGCGGCCAGTGAGTGACAGCACAGTCTCACCGAAGAGTTCAGACAAACTCGGGTGGGGTTGAATGAATTCGGCCACTTCATCCACTGTTGCTTCCCAGTTCACTGCCAAGTAGCCACCAGACAACTGCTCGGTCACCCACGGTCCAACCATGTGTACTCCAAGAATCTGTCCAGCGGTTCCGTCAGCGTTGCGCTTGGCAACGATCTTCACGAGACCATCAATTTCACCCAAAATCATGGCCCGACTATTCGCACGGAATTGATGCTTGGCAACGACAACATCAAGACCAGCGGCCTTGCATGCATCTTCGCCAGGTCCAGCCCATGCCACTTCGGGGTGACAGTAAATTGCCCACGGCACTCGGTCATAGGCAATCGGGATCGGACCTTCGCCCAACATGTGCTTCACTGCCAAAATTGCTTCGGCGTATGCAACGTGCGCCAATTGCGGTGTGTTGATGAGGTCACCGATTGCGTAGACACCAGGTTCTGATGTCAGACACCACGGATCAACCTCGATGAAGCCACGGTCGCTCACCTTGACCGCAGTTCCTTGCAAACCAAGTAAGTCGGCGTACGGGCGACGGCCAACCGAAACAATGACGGCATCAACTTCGAGTTGTTCGCCTTCACCAAAAGTCACAACAGTTCCACCCGTAGCGGTTGGGGTATGACTCTTTACTGCGACACCCGTACGAATATCAATGTTCTTTTTCTTGAACGACTTCACCACAACATTGGCAACGTCAGTGTCGAGACCGGGAAGAATTTTGGGAAGACCTTCCAAAATGGTGACTGAGGCACCAAGATCAGCAAACGTCGAGGCAAATTCACATCCGATCGCGCCACCACCAATGACAGCGACGCGAGCAGGCACATAATCAAGCATCAACACTTCATCACTCGTCATGATCGGTCCACCACGATCGAAACCAGGAATCGTGCGCGGAACCGAACCGGCCGCCAGGATCACGCTGGCACCTTGTGCGGTTGCCGTTGAGCCGTCGGCCATCGTGATATTCACGGTGCGATTGGCGCCCAGCGAACCAGTGCCGTTAAAGACAGTCACTTTGCGCGACTTACACAATCCGCCGATGCCTTTGACCAGACCGTCGACGATCTTGGCTTTACGAGCTTGAGTGGTCGCAAAGTTGACTGCTGGCGCACTTGCTTCAATACCAAAATCAGCAGCGTGAGCCACATGACGGAAAACTGATGCCGTTTCCAGAAAGGCTTTGGCCGGAATACACCCACGGTTCAAACAGGTGCCGCCAAGTGCATCTCGTTCAACTAAAGCGACATTCATTCCTGCCGACGCGGCGTAGAGGGCCGACCCGTATCCACCGGGTCCACCACCAATCACCACGAGGTCAAATTGCTCGGCCATCTAGGCCACCTCCGAGAGACGGGCGCGGGTTGCGCTGTGCAGGACTTAACAGTAGTGGTCGCAGGCTGGTTACCGATGAGTAGATGACCCCTGTCATGTAAAGAGTCACGAAAATAACAATTACGGCGCCCATTGGCGCTGTTCGCCAGCACGGGTATACGCGACCGCCTGAACTGCTTTCACTGCAGCGAAGCGCAAAACACACTGAATTGTCGCAGCGTCTTCAGGAACCAGGGTCGACGCATCGCATGCTCCCTCAAAAACCGCCCCTGAGGCTTCGAGTACCTTGCCGTCACCGAATAACCGCCACCCATCAATCACCGAATCGCCCGCCACGCCGCCCATTTCAATGGTGACAGCGATGCCATCGGCACCTTCATCGATCGCTAAAACTTTCATAGTCATATCGCCGATGATTGCCGCAGTCCCCAAACGACTGACCGGCACCTCGGTGCGATTGGTGGTCACTTGAAACAGCATGATCACTCCAGCCACCAAAATCATCAGACCACAAGCGATCGAGAGCAAGATGAGGTTGCGGGTTTTCATAGCCCCGTCATCCTAGGGTTCGCAGGTGTAACGCCAAAATGACTCGCCAAAAGTCTTGTCTCCCGAGTCCCAAGACCATACGACCCGTGGTTAGAGTCGCATAAGTGTCTACAGATGACGAGTCAAGTCAACAGGTCCAATCCGAGCATCTAGCCGAAGGGACCGATCCTGGTCATTCCGGTGGTCACGGCCCCAAGGTCGGTATGGGCGCACTTGCACTTGGTGCCCTCGGCATTGTGTATGGCGACATCGGCACTTCACCGCTCTACGCATTTCGCGAAGCATTTGAACACCACCACCTTGACGCCACCAACGAGGTCAACGCCCTCGGCGTTGTCTCTATCGCTTTTTGGGCACTGGTCATCATCATTTCAATTAAGTATTTGACGTTCATGATGCGCGCCGACAACCACGGCGAAGGTGGCATTTTGGCGCTCACCGCCATGATCATGCCTAAGGGTGCAGGCAGTCGAAAGATTTCATTTGCCGTCGCTCTAGGAATTTTCGGGACGGCCCTCCTCTACGGAGACGGCTTGATCACTCCGGCAATTTCAGTTCTCAGCGCCGTGGAGGGTGCCAAAGAAGCAACAACGGCCCTCGACAGTTTCATCATTCCGATCGCGGTCGGAATCTTGGCAGTTTTGTTCTTGGTGCAAAAACGCGGAACTGGTGGCATCGGTCGCGTTTTTGGCCCAATCATGGTTTTATGGTTCGCCACGTTGGCAGCTCTTGGTCTCAACCAAGTGATTCAGCGACCGAGCGTGCTCAAGGCAGTTAATCCCATTTACGCTTACGACTTTTTTGCGGCCTCACCAATGACTGCATTCTTGACTTTGGGTTCAATCTTTTTGGTCGTCACTGGTGGCGAAGCGCTCTACGCCGACATGGGCCACTTCGGTCGACGGCCCATCCAAATTTCCTGGTATTGCTTCGTTCTGCCAGCTTTGCTTCTCAACTACTTTGGTCAAGCCGCTTTGATCCTCGGCGACCCAGAAGCAGTCGAACGCCCCTTCTTCAAGTTGGCACCCGAGTGGGCAATTGTGCCCTTGGTCGTTCTCGCAACGATGGCCACTGTGATCGCGTCGCAGGCACTCATCTCTGGAGCGTTCTCGCTCACAGTTCAAGCCGTGCAACTCGACTATCTACCGCGCGTCAAAATCAGCCACACATCATCTGCTCACCGTGGACAGGTATATGTGCCACTCGTGAACTGGATGCTGATGATTGGATGCATCGGCTTGGTCTTGACCTTCCAAACGTCAAAGAATCTGGCGGCCGCGTACGGAATTGCAGTGACATCAACAATGGCCATTACAACCATGTTGTTTTACATCTTGGCTGTCAATCGCTGGAATTGGTCAAAGCCAAAAGCACTCGCAGTCACCGTTCCGCTACTCGCTATCGACCTCGCATTTCTTGGCGCCAACATTCCCAAGATCCCACATGGCGGCTGGTTCCCGTTGGTGATCGCAATCGGGCTGCTCGTTCAAATGATGACGTGGCGCAAAGGTCGTCAACTAGTCGCAGCGCGCATACATCGTGGCGAACGACCCATCGGTGAAGTTCTGGACGAGAACGCCAAAGTGGCCAGAGTTCCGGGCACCGCAGTTTTCATGTTTAAAGATCTGGGCAAAGCGCCCCCAGCACTGGTCAATAATCTCAAGCACAACAAAGTTCTTCATAAGTGCACACTGATCGTCGCAGTCGAGACAGCCGAGGTGCCACGTGTTGATGCATCTGAGCGAGCGGTCGTCACCAAGGTTGAACCTGGCGTCTTCCAGATTTTGCTCAGGTTCGGATTCACCGAAGAGCCGAACGTTGTCGAGGCTCTCTCGATGATCAACGAGCGCGGACTCGAATTCGATCTTGAGGACAGCACATTCTTCCTCGGCCATGAATCAATCATTGCGGGCAAGGTCCCCGGCATGCACCCATTGCTCGAACATCTTTTCGTGCTTCTTAACCGAGGCGCCGATAGTGCTGGGCGTTTCTTTAACCTGCCCAACGACAAGATTTTTGAAGTCGGATCGCACGTCGAAATCTAAATTTTGCCGATCAAGGTCGCAACTGTCACCTCCGAAGATCGCCATAAAAACGCTTCGGTCAGGCACTGCCTGAACATTCGTCGTAGCCTGAATACATGAGCACACGTACGATTGCCATCACCGGAGCCAGCGGCCTGATTGGTTCAGCCTTAACGCGTCACTTCGAAGCAAATGGTGACCGCGTTCTTAAGTTCACTCGAACTGGGCGATCATCTACTTCGACGATTGCCTGGAACCCTGCCAACGGAACGATTGATGCTGCACAACTCAGTGGTGTTGACGCGGTCATTCACATGGCAGGCGCCGGAATCGGCGACAAACGTTGGACTGACGAATACAAGAAGGAAATTCTTGACAGCCGAGTCAAGGGAACCAAACTCCTTGCTCAAGCAATGTCTGAAACCCAAGACGGTCCCAAGGTTTTGCTTTCGGGTTCAGCCATTGGTATCTACGGTGAGTCTTTAACGACCGAATTCAACGAGCAGTCCGCCGTCGGCAGTGGATTCCTCGCGGACGTTTGCGCTCAATGGGAGTCCGCCACCGAAAGTGCTTCCCGCGCCGGAATTCGGGTCGCCCACCTCCGCACCGGAATCGTACTCAGCCCACAAGGGGGCGCCCTCGCCAAACTACTCCCCCTCTTCAAACTGGGAGCCGGTGGGAAAATGGGATCCGGCAAACAATGGCAAAGTTGGATTTCGATTGACGATGAGGTCGCTGCCATTGATTATTTGCTCACGGCGAATGTCACCGGAGCGGTCAACCTCACTGCGCCAAAGCCAGTCACTCAAGGCGAGTTCAGCAAGATCTTGGCCAGAGTTTTACATCGACCTTCGTTCTTGCCCGTCCCTTCATTCGGCCCCAAATTGCTGCTCGGAGGAGAACTTGCTGATGCACTTCTCTTTACCGGACAAAAGGTGATGCCTGAGGTCTTGCAAAAATCGGGATACACCTTCCAGCATTCTGATCTTGAAACCGCATTGCGCTCATTGCTCAACAAGCCCGGTTGATTCGCGCGAAAGAAAATTGATGAGTTCTGATCTGCCTACATCTTGTGACGTTGTCATCGTTGGTGCGGGTCTCGCTGGTCTATCGGCAAGTCGCTATCTGATTGCGGCGGGCTTTGATGTGCGCATCCTTGAGGCCTCCGACGGAGTTGGTGGTCGAGTGCGAACTGACCATGTTGATGGGTTCACACTTGATCGCGGATTCCAGATTTTGCTCACCGCCTACCCCGAACTTGACAAGCAATTCGATGTTGCGGCTCTCAACCTTCAACCATTCGACCCTGGTGCATTGGTGTGGATGAACGGCAAAGGAAAAGTTTTCTCTGATCCACTTCGCCGTCCGCAATCATTTGTTGCAACTGCCGTTGCGCCCATCGGTTCAGTCATTGACAAAATGCGACTCGCCCTCTTGCGCCTGTCAGTCACCCGCGGCAACGGTGCATCATTGCTTTCTGGCACCGACATGACGACCGCCAAGATGTTGAACAGTCGTGGCTTTTCAAAAAAGATGATTCAGCGCTTCTTCACGCCCCTTGTGGGCGGAATTCAACTTGATCCCCAGCTCACCGCCTCACGCCGCATGTTTGACGTAGTTTTCCGCATGCTCAATCAAGGCGACGCTGTAGTTCCCGCTGCAGGAATGTCAGCGATCTCTGAGCAACTCGCCAGCCACACACCATCCGAACGGATTCACCTCAACACCCGAGTGATTTCTGCAAACGCACACTCGGTTGTCACTGCAAGCGGTCACACGATTTCAGCTCGGGCCGTCATCGTTGCAGTCGAAGGACCAGCAGCATCTCAGTTAACAGGAATAACGATGGTGAAATCACGCTCAGTCGGTTGTGTGTATTTCGCTAGCGACTCAGCACC
>JBIKOO010000072.1:0-7405 GCA_044358015.1 Ilumatobacteraceae bacterium | reverse complement strand
ACTTCAAAAGTTGTTCCGAGACCATCGCACGTGACACAAGCGCCATACGGTGAGTTGAATGAAAAGTTCTTGGGTTCCGGCTTTTCAAACGATTCACCACACTTAGCACAGGCTAAGAATTGACTGAAGGTCAAGATTTCATCAGATTCAGTCACTAAAATTTGAGCGACGCCTTCACCAAACTTGAGAGCCGTTTCCATACTGTCGGAGAGTCGACGACGATTATCGCCCTTAGCTACTAAACGGTCGATCACTATTTCAATGGTGTGCTGGTCATAACGACCAAGTTTCTGATCAGTCTTCAAAAACTCTGTGATGTCGACGATCTCGCCATCAATTCGCGCCCGTACAAAACCCTGCCCAGCGAAATCATTGAGCAGTGCTTCGTACTCACCCTTTCTACCTTTTACAACGGGCGCCAAAACCATGAAACGAGTTCCCTCTTCAAGGGTTAGTACTCGATCAACGATCTCCTCTGGCGTCTGCAGCGCCAACTTCGTTCCATCATTTGGACAATGTTGAACGCCAATACGGGCGTACAACAAACGCAAATAGTCATAGACCTCGGTCATGGTCCCAACAGTTGACCTCGGGTTACTGCTCGCCGACTTTTGATCGATTGAAATAGCCGGAGATAAGCCCTCGATGAAGTCAACATCCGGGGGATCCTTTTGACCCAAGAATTGACGGGCATAAGCACTCAACGATTCGACATAACGACGCTGCCCTTCAGCGTAAATGGTGTCAAAAGCCAAAGAAGACTTACCTGATCCAGATAGGCCCGTGAAAACCACCATCTTGTCTCGGGGAATATCAATACTGATGTTCTTAAGATTGTGCTGGCGGGCGCCACGAACGATGAGACGATCAGACATGAGCGAAGGTTAGTGAATCAGAAGTGGTCACGACTTAACCTGCATCTTTTATTTGCCGACGAAGATCGTTGATTTCGTCACGCAAACGCGCTGCGTATTCAAACTTGAGGTCAGCAGCAGCTTCCTGCATCTCTTGTTCCAAAGTGATGATCAGCCGCGAGATTTCTTGCTGTGGCAATGTACGCAACTCGCTTTGTACTTTTTCTCGTTCCTTCTGACGACGACGATCTTTGCCTGGCACAGGAGCAGAATCATCTCCACCAATATGCAATAGCGCCAAAATATCGCTAACTGCCTTACGAATTGTTTGCGGGTTAATACCGTGCTCGAGATTGTAGGCAACCTGCAACAGGCGTCGTCGGTTTGTCTCTGATATCGCCTTTTCCATGGAAGGTGTCACGCGATCTGCATACATCACAACTTGTCCATCCACATTTCGGGCGGCTCGTCCGATCATCTGAATCAGCGATGTCTCACTTCGGAGAAAGCCCTCTTTGTCGGCGTCAAGAATGGCTACCAGGCTCACTTCCGGCAAGTCCAAACCTTCACGTAAAAGGTTGATACCAACTAAGACGTCAAACTCACCAAGACGTAATGCTCGCAGAATCTCAATACGTTGAATCGTGTCAATATTCGAATGCAGATATCGCACCCGCATTCCTTGCTCAAGCAAGTATTCGGTGAGGTCTTCGGCCATCTTCTTAGTCAAAGTTGTGACCAAGACTCGATCGCCCATCGTGACTCGCTTATTCACTTGATCCATTAAGTCATCGATCTGACCTTTGGTCGGCTTAATAATGACTTCAGGATCAACTAGACCGGTTGGCCGGACAATTTGTTCTACTACTTGAGTAGAGATACCCAACTCATATGGACTAGGGGTTGCCGACAAGAAGATGCACTGATTGACCCGTTCTATGACTTCTTCGAAATGCAAAGGCCGATTATCACGAGCGCTCGGCAACCGAAAACCGTGATCTACCAAGATATTCTTTCGACTGCGATCGCCCGCAAACTGACCGTGTAATTGCGGCACAGCAACGTGGCTTTCGTCAATAACCAATAAGAAATCCTTGGGGAAATAATCAAGCAATGTGAAAGGTGGCTCTCCGGGCTGCCGACCATCAATATGCATTGAATAGTTCTCAATACCGTTGCAATAGCCGACTTCTTGCATCATCTCTAAGTCGTATTGCGTGCGCATCCGCAAACGCTGTGCTTCCAGCAGTTTTCCTTCGGCTTCAAAGAAAGCCAAACGCTCTTGCAGCTCACTCTCAATCCCAATAATTGCTCGTCGCATACGTTCGTCGCCAGCAACATAGTGGGTGGCCGGAAAAACGAGCGTTCTATTCAACTCTCGCAGTGTCTCGCCCGTTAGAGGATCGATCATGGTCAGACGTTCGACCGTATCTCCAAACATTTCAACCCGCAGAACAGACTCTTCATACGCGGGATGGATTTCAATCGTGTCACCACGAACACGAAATTTTCCTCGACCGAGACTCATGTCATTACGGTCATATTGCAAATCAACGAGACGACGCAGGATGCTGCGCATGTCATAATCAACATTGGTGTGCAGTTCAAGCAGTTGACCCCGATATTCGTCAGGGTCACCCATGCCGTAAATACAGGACACTGAGGCAACAACGATTGTGTCACGACGAGTCAGAAGCGCAGCAGTAGCCGAATGTCGCAGTCGATCAATGTCATCGTTGATTGATGAGTCTTTTTCGATGAAAGTGTCCGACGAGGCGATGTACGCCTCGGGTTGGTAGTAGTCGTAATAACTGACAAAGTACTCAACTCGATTATCGGGGAAGAACTCCATCATCTCTTGAGCCAGTTGAGCAGCAAGACTCTTGTTAGGCGCGAGGATCAATGTCGGCCGCTGCGTCTTTTCAATAGTCCAAGCAACAGTGGCGCTTTTGCCTGAGCCAGTAATTCCTAAGAGCGTTTGAAAACGCAGACCTGAATCAAGTCCAGTAGAAAGTTCAGCAATCGCTTTTGGTTGATCACCAGCGGGTGAATAATCGGAAACAACGCGGAAAGGTATGTCTTCTAAATCATTCATGATGGATCATGATTTTGTATTAGGTGTTTTTGGCCCTGCATTAGGAATAGGCGTCACAGGTTCGTAGTCAGGCGGGAGTTGCGGAAGGGATTTCAGCCACTCCCATAATTTTTCAATTTGAGGTTCTAGCGCGGCCAGATCACCGGCGTTATCGACAACAAAGTCAGCAGTTTCGAGTCGTTGCTCTCGCGTCGCCTGTCGCCCGATACGAGCACGAGCGTCAGCCTCGTCAAAACCCCTGAACTTGGTGAGTCGTTCAACTTGAACCTCAACGGGAACATCAACGACAATTTTGCCTTGCAATCCTTCGCGTGGATTCTCGGTCAATAACGGGATATCAAGAATGACGATGTTGTCGGTCGTGCGTTGCTCAATCATGCGGCGATTCATTTCCAGACCTACCGCGGGGTGAACTATGGCGTTCAATGCTTTCAACGCATCGGGATCAGTAAAAACGATATTGGCGACGGCTTGGCGATCAAGAGATCCATCACTTGCCAAAACTTCAGCACCGAATTTCTCGGCGAGTTTTGCCAAAACCGGTGATCCCGGCAACTGAACTTCACGCACGATCGCATCGGCGTCAATAATCACTGCACCTTTATCTTCGAGCAAAGACGACACTGTCGATTTGCCCGAACCAATACCACCGGTTAATCCCACGAGAATCACACTGTCACGCTACGGCATACGTCGCCAGGTACTCTAACTATTCGTGGACGACCGAAGGATTGCTCGAAGTCGCAAACAGCCATCGGCTAATCACCCGTCTATGAGGGCTGTCGTCGGCCAAGATTCCACGGGTGAACTCTCATGGCCGCTTGTTGATCGTCGTCAGTCCCAGGTTGATCCACCGACTGGATTTGAACGTCGTCAGGGCGTTGATCAGGGACACATCGACAAGTTGTCCTCGGCTAATCAGATTCTTTTGGCATTACAAAAGATTGCCATCACCCTCCCCTCCTCGTTTGACCTAGAGAAGGTTTTAGATCAGGGTGTGTCGCAGGTTCAGGATCTGATTCATGCCGACATAGTGACAATCTTGTTGGCTGATACAGATGCCTCAAATTTCTCTATTGTGCGAGGTCGAGGATCAGCCAAAAGTCTTTCTCTTAAAATTGATCAATTACCTGAGCATATTTATGCAGCGCTTTCTGTTCATCGAACGATCTCGGTTCATTTAACACAGAACCAACAAGGCTTTGCGAGCGAGGCCATCACCGGCGCGTATTGCGTATTGCGTTCACGGGGACTCGTCGTGGGATTGATAGCTGCTGAATGGAGAACCAAACAAAACATCGAGCAAGCTGTGCAGATTCTGACCGGAATCGCAGACGCTCTCGGGGTTGCCGTAGATAATTCGCGAATCTTTCGCGATATTCGACGCCATAGTGCAAACGAAGAGAGACTACGTATCGCTCGAGATTTGCACGACAGAACGGGCAGCACTCTGGCTTTTATTGGTATAGAACTCGATCGTCTAATACGACTTCAACAGGATCAAACCACTATTGACGATCTCGGCATCATCCGCGGCCACATCAGTAAAACAATCACTGAAGTCAGAGAGATGCTCTTTGATCTTCGTAGCGGACACGGCGAACAGATTTCGCTAGCAGATACCGTCGAGAATTTTGCTAACCGAGTAGCGGATCGTTCGAACATCAACGTACGTCGAGAAATCTCGTTTCCGACAATCACTGACCCTTACCGATTAAGTGAAATCTGGGAGATGTTCAAGGAAGCAATTCTCAATGCAGAAAAGCACTCGCAATGTTCAGAAATTTTGATTCAGTCATCAGTGGTTGGCGATCTATGGGTCACATCAATTTCCGATAATGGAATCGGTCTCCATGCCACTAATGCACGCGACGACTCATACGGAATAACTGGAATCATCGAGCGGGTCGAATCCATGGGCGCCAAGATTGAGATTTCATCCCCTTTCCCAAACTCTGATTACGGAACAGAAATTCTCTTCTCGATACCTCTGATACATATCCAAAATGGCGGAGCCGAGGTTTCATCGTGAGAATCATGCTCGTTGATGATCATCATCTTTTACGGCAGTCGTTGAAGAGGCAACTAGAAGATCTTGGTCATGAAGTCGTCGCCGATGTCGCTGATGGGACGAGCGCAATTAGCATCGCGTTATCTAAGCAGCCCGACATCATCTTGATGGATATTTCTATGGCCGGTGGCGACGGAATATCGGCATGTCGAGCCATCATGGAGGCCGATGCACGGCAACGAATCGTCATGCTGACGATGCACGTGGAAACGGATCTCATTCGAAAGTCCCTCAAGGCGGGCGCAATCGGATACCTGACCAAAGATGCCACCTTTGACGAAGTACTCAAGGCTCTCCAGATGGCTTGTGATGGCGATGTGATCATTTCGCCAGAATTCGCCCACGCCTTATTGGATGAAACTGATGACATGAGAGCACATCAAGTGACCATTCTGAGTGAACGCGAAATGGAAGTTTTACAGCTGCTCGCCGAAGGTCAGTCAACGCCGGAAATCGCAGGCAACATGTTCATCAGTCAAAAGACGGTCAAGAACCACCTCGCATCGATCTATGAAAAAATTGACGCCCGGGACCGCACTCATGCAGTCATCCGGGCGGTCAAAATGGGAATCATCAAAATCGGGCCGTAAGCCCGAACGATCAGGCCTCTGGGGTTGTTTCAGCGGCCTCAGCAGCAGCAGCAGCCGCTTCAGCAGCTCCTTCTCCGCCTTCGCCGTAGTACTCAGCCCAAGTGGCTTCACGCGACGCATCATCGGCACCGGCTGACCAGTTACCGTGCTCGTCAACTTCGAAGTGCTTGCGGTATTCCTCGGCGAGTTCTCCACCTTCAGCAGCTTGCTTGATACTGAGGCTGATGCGACGACGAGCTAGATCGAGATCGATGATCTTGACCCACAACTCTTCGCCGGGGGTGACAACTTGCTCGGGGGCTTCGACGTGCTGGGTGCTCATCTCTGAGATGTGCACTAAACCTTCGATACCTTCGCCGACTTGAACGAATCCACCGAATGGAACCAACTTGGTGACACGGCCGTACACAAGCTGACCAACTTCGTGACCCGATGCGAATACTTCCCATGGATCTTTTTCGGTCTGCTTGCGTGACAAGCTGATGCGTTCACGCTCGTAATCAATGTCAAGGACCTTGACGGTGACCTTGTCGCCAATGGCAACAACTGAACCTGGATGATCAACATGATTCCAGGACAATTCGCTGACGTGAATGAGTCCGTCCATGCCGCCGAGATCGACGAATGCACCAAAAGCCACAACACTTGAAACGACACCATCGCGGACATCGCCAACCTTGAGGTTGGTCAAGAAGCCATCACGGGCTTCCTTCTGAGTCTCTTCGAGGTAGGCACGACGTGACAGCACAACATTGTTGCGGTTCTTGTCGAGTTCGATGATCTTGGCCTGCATAACTTTGCCGACATACGGCAACAGGTCGCGCACACGGCGCAATTCAACGAGTGACGCTGGCAAGAAGCCGCGCAAGCCGATGTCAACGATGAGACCACCCTTAACGACCTCGATAACGAGGCCTTCGACCATTTCTTCGTTTTCTTTCTTCTTCTCAATCGTTCCCCATGCACGCTCGTACTGAGCACGCTTCTTGGAGAGGATCAAACGACCTTCTTTGTCTTCCTTAGTAAGAACTAAAGCTTCAACCTGCTCACCGAGCTTGACGATTTCGCCGGGATCAACATCATTACGGATGCTGAGTTCACGTGATGGAATAACACCTTCACTCTTGTAGCCAATATCGAGAAGAACTTCGTCTTTGTCGATCTTTACAACGATTCCGAAAACGACTTGACCGTCTTCGACTTCAACCATGGTGCCTTCAATCGCATCGGCGAATGAACCAACAAGATCGTTTTCAGTAATTTGGCGGGGAACGTAATTTCCTTCAGCGTCAAATGTTCCCATTGCGGAAGAATTTGACGTGGAGGGGCTCAGAGTGTCGGACAAGGGATATTCACTTTCAGAAGAACTTCACCACCAACGTTTGGTCGTGAAATTGATTGGACAGGGACAGCTCCACCGAACGGCAGAACCCTGCAAAGTTACCAGCCCAGGGGCACTATTCCCCCGCCTAACCGATATTCCGAGACCCTTTAGGCCTTGACTGCTTTCACCAAAAACTCTGGCGATTCAATCGTCGGAACTCCTTCCGTGTACGAGCCTGGCTCGACAGAAAAAATAGAACTAACCGTCAAACCACATTTGGACAACAAAAGTCGCAGTTCACGAGGCGTATAACAACCTGTCCACAGGTCGGCCGATCGGACTTCCCCAGTGCTATTTCGGATCTCAGTCACCTCATGAGAGACCCCAGTTGCAGCATCAAAGTGAGCATCTACGTGGTATTTCACCGCGAAATAGGCGTTAAAGGCTGACAATGCGATCTGACCACCGACG
>JBIKOO010000008.1:0-68501 GCA_044358015.1 Ilumatobacteraceae bacterium | reverse complement strand
TGACATACAATTCCAGCCCACCACCCGACGGATTCTTTGCGGTCAAATGTGATGTCACCAGTTCAGTTGAAGTTGATGCCGCGTTCACCGCTATTGAAAAGCATTTTGGTCCAGTCGAAATTTTGGTATCAAATGCTGGAATGACAAAAGACATGTTGATACTTCGCATGTCTGAATCTGATTTCGCAGATGTTATTGATGCCAACCTGACTGCCGCGTATCGGGTTGCGAAACGTGCTGCGCAAGGAATGTTGAAAGCGCGTAAAGGTCGAATGATTTTCGTCAGCAGTGTTGTTGGCATGCTTGGTTCGGCTGGACAGGCCAATTATTCCGCATCAAAATCGGGACTCATTGGTCTAGCCCGTTCGATCGCCCGAGAACTGGGTAGTCGAACAATCACCGCCAACGTCGTCGCACCAGGTCCGGTTGCAACAGACATGTTGGCTGCACTGTCTGAGGATCGAGTTTCGGCGCTAACCGACGCCGTTCCTTTGGGACGCCTCGCAAGTCCAGAAGAAATCGCAGGAACGATTGTGTTCCTCGCATCCCCCGACGCTGCGTATATCACCGGTGCAGTGATTCCAGTTGATGGTGGACTGGGTATGGGTCATTAGTCGTATGGGTCATTAGTTGAAGTTCACTTCGAAAACACCCAATCCGTGCGCTCCAGCGTTTACAGTTAGAACCGTTGCCATGATTTGGCTCACAAAGGAGAACAACAATGAATGATGAACTTTTCGCCCGCTTTCGCAAGTGCGCAGTTGATGTTTTGAGCGTCGATGCCGACAAAGTCACCCTTGAGGCTTCTTTTGGTGATGACCTCGATGCCGACAGCCTTGATCTCGTGGAACTCGTGATGGCACTTGAAGAAGAATTCAATGTTGAAGTTCCAGAGAGTGAAATTGAAGACGTGAAGACGGTCGGCCAGGCCTACAACCTGATTATTGGGAAGCTCTCCTGATGTTTGGACGCCGAGTTGCCATCACGGGTCTCGGCGTCGTTGCCCCTTGTGGCATTGGTCAAGCGAACTTTTGGTCGGGATTGTTAGGTCCCGGAATTACCTCTGGCAAATGGATCACCATTGCTGATTGGGATCCGCTGCCGTGGTTTAACAACAATGCCAAAGAGGCCCGCCGCGCTGACCGTGTTGAACAGTTCGCGGTGGCTGCGGCAGCCGAGGCGATGGCTCAGGCTGGTGAACTTGGCGTTGACCCGACTCGTTTTGGGGTAATTCTCGGAACGGGTATCGGTGGTCTCGGAACTCTTGAAGAGCAGATTCAGATTCGACTCGAAAAAGGCGAGCGACGTGTTTCTCCGTTTCTTGTTCCCATGATGATGGCGAACGCTTCAGGTGCTGCCATATCGATGAAGTATGGCCTTCAGGGTCCGAACGAAACGATCAGCACCGCGTGTGCGGCCTCAACCCACGCGTTGGGTTATGCAGCGCGACTGATTGCCATGGGTCGCTGCGATGCCATCGTCAGCGGCGGCACTGAAGCCGCCGCTACCCCATCATCATTGGCCGGTTTTAACAACATGACCGCGCTGTCATCAACTGGTCAGAGTCGTCCGTTCGATCGCGATCGCGATGGCTTCGTGATGGGCGAAGGCGCCGGAATTTTTGTTCTCGAAGCTTGGGACCATGCAGTTGCTCGTGGGGCCACAATATTGGGAGAAATATTGGGTTCAGCCAGTAACGCCGATGCCCACCACATCACCGCCCCGTCACCAGGGGGTCGTGGTGCGATTAATTGCATGCGACTGGCGTTAGATGAAGCTGGTCTCAATCACGAGGCGATTGTGTACATCAATGCTCATGGAACCTCAACTCCCTTAAATGACGCTGCTGAAGCTACTGCGATGGCCACAGTGTTTCCACATCGGCCAGCAGTGACAAGCATCAAGGGGGTAACCGGTCACGCGTTAGGGGCGGCCGGAGCACTTGAAGCCGCATCCATCCTGTTGTCATTCCAACATAAATTGATTCCCGCCACCGCCGGCACAGTCCATTTAGATGATGACGTCAACATTGATCTCGTCATGGGAACGGCACGTGAGTGGAAACCCGGTCCCACGATTTCGAATAACTTCGGTTTCGGCGGACACAACGGTTCGTTGATTGTGGCGCCCGCCTGATTCCTCACGTTTTTAATCACGCGTCAACGAGTACGAACATCAAATCGCATTCACAAGCGGTTGCTCCATTGAGAAGCGCTTTGCCAGATCCTTTTCCGGCTCGGGCTGACATTCGCCCCAGCTGAACCTCTAATTCAAGAGTGTCACCGGGCTGGACTTGCCGTCGAAAGCGTGCCGAGTCGAGACCGCCGAAAAGCGGAATCCTTCCCTCATGTTGTCCGCCCACCAATACTGCGATGGCCCCCATTTGAGCGATGGCCTCACACATCAAAACACCAGGCAACGTCGGACGTCCTGGAAAATGACCAACAAAAAACCATTCGTCGCCCGTTAGGTGCCATCGACCCGAAGCCGACACTCCCGGTTCAACCGAGGTGATTTCATCGACGAAAAGAAACGGAGCTCGATGAGGAAGAACCTCAATGGGACGGGGAAATGAACTCATGACGCCACCTTAGAAGCCGCGAAAGCCTAGTAAGTGAATGCCCGCAGCCGGGAGATTAGAAATCGCTGTGAGTAGTGAATTAAACACTCTCAGTAGCAAAATGAGTGAATAGTCCGAATGACCTATCGGAATATCTCACGCAGCGTGATTTGATGAGATCTGTTCCACAACAGAAAGGTCGATCATGTCCGGTCGCCCCATCCGCCGTCCTTGCTGATCACAGCACATTAAGAGTTCAGGTCCCGCCTTGGCGGAGTTTGACCAAACCACAAACCCCGACCTCGCGCGTGTGCGTGATAGTGATCGGGGATATTTCGCATGTTGTCATCGATATAAGGCTCATAGGCGAAGACTTTCGTGGCCTCGTCGAGTAAACGGGTGTGCAACATCTCCTTTATTTCTGCACTTGGATGCGGATCATGGGTCTTCCACACGATCATCGGAACGCAGCAGGCCTCACACTCAGCGACCCAACACAGATCATCCTCGTAATACCACTCGGTAAATCGAGCTGCTTCGCAGAGCTCACACTTCGTTACTTCATTCATTTTCGCAGGGTTCACGACTCCAATTCTGACACTTCTGACGCCAAGTCCGAGAACGACTGAAGGCGGACCCGGAGGCCCGCCTTCAACGTTTCACTATTTCTCTTCAACTCAGAGAGCAGAAGGATCTACGTCTGGGGGAAGAATCACTGCATCAATCACGTGGATGACGCCATTTGAGGCAGCGATGTCGGTTGCTACTACGTTGGCGTTATTCACCATGACGCCACCTTCGGTGGTGACGGTGATGTTCTGACCCTCAACTGAAGGAACTTCACCTGCAGTGACATCAGCGGCCATAACGGCGCCCGATACCACGTGGTAGGTCAAGATCTTCACGAGTACTTCTTTGTTCTCGGGGAGCAGCAACTTGTCAACCAATCCTGCGGGAAGGGCTGCGAAGGCTTCGTTGGTCGGAGCGAAAACGGTGAACGGGCCTTCGCCCTGAAGGGTTTCGACAAGTCCAGCTGCAGCAACTGCAGCTACCAAGGTCGAGAAGTCTTCATTTGCGCTGGCGATGGCAACGATGTCCTGTGCTTCTTCGGCAGGTGCCTCTGAGGTCATTGATTCATCGGCAGGAGCTTCAGTGGTGGGGGCTTCAGTTGACGCGACATCTGAATCGTCGCCTCCGCAAGAAACCAACAAACCGATAATGGCTAGGGGGGCTAATAACTTCTTCATGCATTTCTCCTAATTGGGAAGGGGTGTCCAAACATGATGACAGAGATCTTGAAACGAAACATCATTTAACACTAAATAGTGCTATGAACTTCGTCACCACATGCCCAAGTGAATCCCTGATTATCTGGCGTCAATCGCGGCACGCACTTCCGCGACATATGCCCCAACTGCGTCAGCGCCACCCTCCATCAGGCGTCGCACCACTGAGGCTCCCTGAACGATTCCGTCCGCAACTTTGCAGGCTTCGACAGCCTGGGCACTATTTGACACGCCAACTCCAATGATGACGGGAACGTCCGTGATCTTCTTCAACCGACTCGCCAATTGGCTCGCAGTCGCAGCTAGCTCAGTTCGCTCACCCGTCACGCCCAACAAACCAACTGAATACACGAACCCCCGAGCCCGCGCACAGACCCTCGGCAAACGTTCATCGGGCGCAGTTGGTGCAGCCAACATAATCGTGGACAATCCGACCGCGTCTGCTGCAGCACACCACGGACCTGATTCTTCGAGTGGCAGATCGGGAATGATCGCGCCCGTGATACCTGCTTGCACCAATTGGGACGCAAACCTTTCGTGCCCGGCGTGATGAACCGTGTTGTAGTAACACATCACGACCAGAGGAACATCAACGTCAAGAGTCCGGACTCCCTCCAAAATAGAAACTGGAGTCGCTCCGTCATCCAATGCTCGTTGTGAGGCCTCTTGGATAATCGGACCATCCATCACTGGATCAGAAAAGGGCAAACCGATTTCAATCACATCGGCTCCATTGGCTGCGGCGGCCCGAATCGCATCCGTCCAACCTTTAAGCCCGCCGGTCACATAGGGAACAAGAATCTTGCGGCCCGCATCACGTTTGGCGCGCAATGTGGCCTCGAGAGATGTCAACACCGTGGCGCTCATCCGAGAATCTCCATCATTTGGCCAACATCTTTATCGCCTCGGCCTGACAAGTTCATCAGCACCGTTTTTCCTTGCATTTTTGGTGCCTCACGGGTGATCCATGCCAATGCATGCGCACACTCAAGAGCCGGAATGATGCCTTCGGTTTTCGCCATCAATTGGAAAGCCTCAATGACTTCTGCATCAGTGACGGTTGGGTATTCGGCTCGACCAATTGATGCCAAGTACGAATGCTCCGGTCCAACTCCTGGATAATCAAGGCCAGCTGAGATTGAATGCGCCTCTTGCACTTGGCCATATTCGTTTTGCATGAGATAGCTCCTCATGCCGTGCACAACTCCCGGTTGTCCTCGACCGACTGCAGCTCCACCTGCTGGCTCAACACCGATCAACCGTGCGTCTGTGTCGACAAAACCTGAGAAGATTCCGATCGCGTTTGATCCCCCGCCAACGCAGGCCACCACAAAATCAGGGTCTTTGCCATAACGCTTGAGACATTGCTCACGCGCCTCTGAACCAATCACTCGATGGAACTCGCGAACCATCCATGGATAAGGGTGGGGTCCCATCACCGAACCCAAGCAATAATGCGTTGATTCAACTGAGGCGACCCAATCACGCATTGCTTCGTTCACTGCATCTTTGAGGGTACGACTGCCACTATGAACCGCTTCCACTTCGGCCCCGAGAAGCTTCATCCGAAAAACGTTGAGCGCTTGGCGTTCGACGTCCACAGCTCCCATGTACACCTTGCATGACATTCCCATGAGGGCTGCAGCAGTAGCTGAGGCAACTCCATGTTGACCAGCGCCAGTTTCCGCGACGATGCGCTTCTTTCCCATTCGCTTCGCCAGCAACACTTGACCCAGCACGTTGTTGATTTTGTGCGATCCCGTGTGATTCAGGTCTTCGCGTTTCAGCACTAACCGAATGCCCAACTTTGCTCCGAGTTGATAACACTCGGTGATCATTGAAGGTCGACCGGCATATTCACGGAGAACTTGATCTAACTCGGCGCGAAATACGGGATCAGCCCACGCCTCACGAAAAGACGTTTCAAGTTCCTGACACGCCGGCACCAAGGTTTCGGGGACGAAACGACCACCGAACTCGCCGAAACGGCCCGCTTCAGATGGTTCGGACATAATTGATTGCTCTGAAATCGACACTTCACTCCTCACAACAGACTCTCTATGTTCGCACTCAAAGTCGGAAAGTGCCTAGTCGTTTAATGGAAATCAACGATTTGTTATTCGTCAGCCCAGTCGTAGGGGAATTCGTTGAGACCCGAAGTCGGGTCCTCCGGCGGTGCAGCCGCTCGAGCATTAGCGATAAAACGGCGCAGCTTGATCGCATCTTTTTTACCAGGAGCTGATTCAACGCCCGAAGATACGTCCACTCCCCATGGGTTCACATAGTTCACCGCTTCGGCCACATTCTCGGGAGTTAATCCCCCAGCCAGGATGAGCCGAATTCCTGACGGGATCTGATCGGTTAACGACCAGTCAAACACCCTTCCCGATCCAGCTTCTGGAGCATCGACCAAAATCAGGTCAGTTCCGAATTGATTCGCGATTCGCGCTTCACGAGAACCAGCCGCCACAGCCTTAATAATCCAGCGCACATTGTCGGCCAAAGCAGCCACGGTGGAAACGGGTTCATGCCCATGGAGTTGTACTGCCTTTACTCCCGACTTCGACACGATGTCAAAAATCCGGTCAGGGAGTTCATCTTTAAAGACTCCGACCGTCAATATCTCGGGTGGCAATCGCCGAGTGATGTCATAGACAACTTGAGAGGAAACCTGGCGCGTTGAGGGAGCAAACACGAAGCCAACTGCGTCGGCACCCATAGCCACTGCAAGAAGAGCATCATCCTCATTCGTGATGCCACAAATTTTCACGAACATAGTGACACCGTACCGCCCGACAAAGAAACGACGGCGGATACTGCCCTATCACGCGTTCTTTACAAAGAGGCTGACCGCAACAATCTGACCGCTTCAGAGGGATCTGATGCAGTGACCAGACTCTCGCCGACCAAAACTGCGTGATATCCAGCGTTGTGTAATTCGGCCGCATCCTGAGCGTGACGCACACCGCTTTCGGCGACTCGCACGACACCGTCGGGTATTTGGCTAGCCATCCGCAAGGCACGAGCATGGTCAACTTGAAAAGTGACTAAATCGCGCTGGTTAACCCCAACGATTTTTGCCTCAGCAGTCAGCGCCCGATCAAGTTCTCGCTCGTCATGGATTTCAACAAGAACATCGAGCCCAATGTCTGTAGCGAGATTATGAAAGCGTACGAGTTCGTCATCAGACAAAGCCGCGGCAATCAACAACACGCAATCTGCACCCATCAACCGCGCATCGCACACATCGTGAGCAGAAATCGTAAAGTCCTTACGCAACACCGGCAATCCGCACGCGGCCGAAGCACGCTGCAGATCTGCAATTGAACCGCCAAAGAACTCTTCGTCGGTCAGCACAGATAAACACGAGGCTCCTCCAGACTCATAAGCAACGGCTATCTGTTCTGGGTCAAGTCCCTCAGCAAGATCGCCCTTTGAAGGTGACCGCCGTTTAATCTCGCTGATCACGCTGATGCCGTCATGCGCATCCGCCATCAAACGCTTGCCAAAACCCCGCGTCGCAGACATGTCCGCACAGCGGTGCACTAATTGCTCAAGGTCCCGTTCGTCGTGCGATGCCACCTCTCGGTGACGCGCCAGAATTCGATCGAGGTATGTCGGGGCCTGATTCACGACTGAATCAGGCGCCCTTTCCGCCAATGGGTTCAATGAATTGCAATTCTGGCCGACCACCAAGGAATGGTGTGATGGCTGGTCCAAGAGCCTTGAAGGCCTCAGAACCCATATGCGCCGTTAAGGCATCTTGTGATTCGTACATTTCATACATGAATAATGCATCAGCGTCATTGGGGTCATTGTGCAAGATGTAATAGATCGTTCCTGCTTCACCTTTGGCTGTTTCTAAAGCGGCACCTAAAGCAGCAGCGAGTTCATCGCGCTTTCCAGGAGCGGCTGGAATTTTTGCCCATACAGCTACTTTTGACATGTGATTTCCCCTTTAGAAAATATGAAGTTGCACTAACCGTAGACGAGGTTGGGTTGAAATCAGAACCCGAGACGCAGTCGCACTTGATTTTCTAGGTCAGCGATCTGCACGCGGACTTGATCGGTGGTGTCTCGGTCACGAATCGTCACTGAACCGTCTTCAAGCGAGTCAAAGTCGACGGTGATACATAATGGAGTACCGATCTCGTCTTGACGGCGATAACGCTTACCAATCGACTGAGTGTCGTCGTAGTCAACCATATAGCGCTCACCGAGAGCCTCAAATATCTCTCGAGCCAGCGGGGTCAAAGTGTCCTTTTTGCTCAGTGGCAAAATAGCGACTTTGTACGGAGCCAAGCGCGGATGAAGGCGCAACACGGTACGAACTTCGCCACCGATCTCATCTTCTTCATAAGCAGCCAACAAGAACGCCGCCATCGCTCGGTTCACACCGGCGGCCGGCTCAATCACGAAGGGAACGTAACGCTCATTGGTTGATTGATCGAAGAAATCAAGTTTTTGGCCCGAATGGGTGGCATGTTGATTGAGGTCAAAGTTGGTGCGTTGAGCAATTCCTTCGAGTTCTCCCCAACCCCATGGGTAAGCAAACTCGACGTCGGCAGTGCCGGCTGAGTAATGACTTAATTCATCAGCGTCATGTGGACGCAATCGCAACATTTCTAACGGGATACCCAAGTCGACGTACCACTGCAAACGGGCATTGCACCAATACTCGTACCACTTCGGGCCTTCGGCTGGCGGAACAAAAAACTCAAGTTCCATTTGCTCAAATTCACGAGTTCGGAAAATGAAGTTTCCAGGGGTGATTTCATTTCGGAAACTCTTACCTACCTGAGCGATACCAAACGGTGGCTTCTTACGACTGGTCTGCAAAACATTGGCAAAGTTAACGAACATTCCTTGCGCTGTCTCTGGACGGAGATACACCTCTGCACCAGAACCTTCGACCGGACCAGCGAAAGTCTTGAACATTAAATTGAAAGCGCGAGCATCAGTCAACGTGTCTTTAGCACCACAGTTTGGACAAACTGACTTGTCCTCAAGGTGGTCTTCGCGAAAACGTTGTTTACAGGTCTTACAGTCAACAAGCGGGTCACTGAAGTTAGCGAGGTGTCCACTGGCTTCAAAAACCTGCGGCGGACCCAAAATTGCGGCGTCGATCAATACAACGTCATCCCGCTTTTGCACCATGGTGCGAATCCACGATTCACGAACGTTCCGCAACATCAACGAGCCGAGCGGGCCGTAGTCGTAACTCGAGCGGAATCCCCCATAAATCTCCGCCGATGGATACACAAAGCCGCGACGCTTGCACAGGTTGACGATTTGGTCGAGATCTTTAGCCGGCATAGACCTTCAAGGTTACGGGATATGACCAGCACATCAGCGGCAAAATGCTCGATTCGGACGAGAGGCCAGCCCACAACGACAGTGAATTGCCACTTACGAGTGTCGTTCAAAAATAGAAACTGAACGCAACCGGCGTTCAATATGGTGTTCAAAGGCCCGAGTGGCCAATTGCGACACCTCATTGATGATTGGATCATTCAACTGCTGACCGTCAGGGTTGAATGCACGATCTAGGGACTCTCCCAGCTTTCCGCCCAAGATGTCACGCATCAGCACCAAGGCCGGTCCTGATACTGCCATCCCGCTTCGACACGAACGACACGCCACCCCGCCCAAATCAAAGTCGAATGCCACAAATTCGTTATCAGACGATTCACCGCACGATACGCATTGATCAAGTTGGGGTCGCAAACCTTCCGCCGTCAACAACTTAAACAAAAAGGCGGGAACGACTAGTGGTGATGGTCGAGTCAGAAGCGTTTGGCGAGCACCGACCAACATGCGATACATCTGAGGAACTGGTTCTCGATCGGGAACCAATTGGTCAACCGCCTCAAGAATTGAACTCGCTTCAGTCATCGAATCAAGATCACCGAATACAGCGGCTGTCGTGTCGATGCTTTCAACTTGGCTCACGATGTCAAGGTCCTTACCGCGATGAAGTTGTAACTCAACATGTGAAAGTGGTTCTAAACGTCCGCCAAACTTGGAACGAGTTTTACGAACGCCTTTAGCGACGGCTCGCACTTTGCCATGGTCCTGCGTCAAAAAGACAATGATCCGATCTGATTCACCGAGTTTGTACGTACGTAAAACCACACCAACATCGCGGTACAGACGCGACGTCATGCATTAACTCCACCGAATCGGCGATGGCGCAACGAATATTCCTGAATCGCCGACGAAATACTGGCGAGCGATAGTTCGGTCCAAGGCTCGTCGACAAAGACAATTTCGCTATAAGCAAGTTCCCACACCAAGGAAAACGGCAGACATTGGCCGGGACCCAAAACTACGACGAGATCTGGTTCACCCGCATCGCCAAAAAGTCGCTCATCTAATAGCGCTTCCGAAACAACTTCGTTACTTCCTATCTCAGAGAGGGCCCGACAAATTCGTTCTTGACCATCCGTTGACGCATGAACCGAAATCTGCACACCATCGAGTGTGATCTGCCGTTCAAGTTGCGAGCGCGAAAACTGATCATCGTGAGGGGTGGGACCGTAGGGGTAAATCGAGATAAATCGAACTTCCGCAGCCCGAGCGATATCCGCGAGATCCGCCAAACGGCGATCTAAACGATCTTCATAGACCGCCCAGTCAGCTATGGAGCCGCCAGCAATAACGATATGAACGAGCGAATCATCGCTCTCGACAGCGCTGACCTCAACAGTGGTTTTTCGTTTGAAGAATCTGCGCATTACTTTCATTGTTGCCGATCCCGACCGTGTCCCTGAGTCAATTTCTTACATGTGAGCGTGGTTGGTCGAAAAGTTTCGCGAAGTGCCACATTGGAGTTCCCCACGACGAGTACCGTGAATCCTCGTGCATGTGGCCTGCATCATGGATGGAAATGGTCGGTGGGCTCAACGTCGGGGACTTCCCCGGACCGAGGGCCACACCGCTGGCGAGGAGAACCTCGCCGCGGTCGTGCGCGCCAGTGTGGCTCGAGGCGTTGACTATTTGACGGTTTTCGGCTTTTCCACCGAAAACTGGGTTCGTCCTCGCGGCGAAGTGCGTCACATTCTTGGCTTACACAAGAAATTGTTCGGTCGAGTTTCAGAATTGAACGAATTGAATGTTCGGGTGCAATGGATTGGTCGCCCCTTTGACGAACCTTCGGCACGCACCCCGGCGTATGTACAACGGGCGATTCGAAAAGCTATTTCTGACACCGCCCATAATACGGGAATGACGTTGACAGTGGCTTTTGACTATGGCAGCCGCACCGAGATCGCTCACGCTGCTCGGCGTGTAGTTGGTAACCACCAGATCCCCACTGTGGCTTCGATGTCGCAAGCCATGTACATACCAGATATGCCCCATGTTGATGTTCTGGTGCGAACGTCAGGTGAAACCCGGATATCAAACTTCTTGTTATGGCAGGCCGCGGGATCGCCTAGCTATTTCACTGACAATACTTGGCCAGATTTTACAAAAGAAGACCTTGATGAGGCGATTGCCCTCGCTCACAAGTTTCGTTCGCACTAATTCCCTCGTCGAACCCGTGACCGTGATTACCCAACTGTGAGACAGGCCTGAAGTACGGTGGCGGTCTGTGTCTGTCCCTCGTTCCAAGATAAACGTGACCGAAGCGCTTGAAATCGCTACGACGGCATTACCGCATTCAGAGTCACGTCCAGGCCAAAAGGAAATGGCCCATGAAGTGGCCGACGCTCTTGCCGAAGGTAAACACCTCATCGTTCAAGCAGGCACGGGAACAGGCAAAACAATCGCTTATCTCGTTCCAGCCATCGTCGCCGGAAAAAAGACTGTCGTTACTACCGCAACAAAAGCCTTGCAGGATCAACTGGCCAATAAGGACTTGCCTTTCCTCGTCAAAGAACTCAGTTCATATGTCAACCGATCGGTAACTTTTGCTGTTTTGAAAGGTCGCAGCAACTACATCTGCCGACAACGACTAGCCGAACTCAACGGTGAAGCCGACAAAAAGAGTCGCAAAAATGATTCACCGACGTTGTTGGAAGTTGATGAAATGTCGCAATCGGTTCGACGCGAAATCGAACTCATTTCGGAGTGGGTCAAGACAACAAAGAGTGGCGATATGGCTGAGATCTCGTGGTCGCCTTCAGATCGCGCCATGAAAGCAGTCAGTGTTGGCAGTGATGAATGTCCGGGGGCCCGCCGATGCCCCGTGGGCGGAATTTGCTTTTCTGAAATCGCTCGTTTCAAAGCCAGTGAGGCCGACATCGTCGTTGTAAATACTCATTTGTACGGACTTCATGTCGCGTCAGGCGGACAACTTTTGCCAGAACACGAAGTTCTCATCGTTGATGAGGCTCACGGCCTTGAAGACATCATGAGCGATACCGTCGGAGTCTCGCTGCACGCCGGAAACTTCAATTTCTTCGCCGGGGTCGTGAAGCGCATCATCGCCGATCCCAAAGTGATCAGTGACATCGTCAACATAGGCATGATGCTGGACGAAGTTTTGTCCCCCACCCACGGTCAAAGAATTTCGGCGCCGCTCCCGTTAGAGATCACCGCGGTCTTGGCCGAGGGACGCCGCATCGTGGCGCGCATCCTGGATGTTTTGCGCGCTATCGAAACCAAAGATGATGACAGCAACCAACGCAAACTTCGGGCCCAGACCTTGGCGTCGCGACTCGCCGACACCATCGACGTTGCGCTCAAAACCGATGAAACTTACGTTCCGTATGTATCGGGAACCGTTGATCATCCGAAACTTGATATCGCTCCACTTGATGTTGGTCCGGTACTTGATGCTGGGGTGTGGCAGAAGACAACCGCCATTTTGACCAGCGCAACAGTTCCTAACAAGATGGCCGAGCGAATCGGATTACCAGCCTCTCGTACCCGTATGTGCAATGTCGAAAGTCCTTTCGACTATCAATCAAATGCCGTTCTCTACTGTGCCAAACATCTTCCGAATCCCAATTCTCCCGATTTCACCAAGTTGATGCACGATGAGCTCTTTCATCTGATCGCTGCCGCCGGAGGACGAACGCTGGCTCTCTTTACGAGTTACCGCGCTCTTGACTTGGCCGTTGAAGCTATGCGTAAACGTTTGCCCAATACAATTTTGTCGCAACGTGAATACCAGAAAACACAACTTGTCAAACTTTTCACCGAAGATGAATCCTCTTGTCTTTTCGCCACATCGGGTTTCTTCCAAGGCATTGATATTCCCGGGCGAACCCTGTCACTGGTCACTATTGATCGCATTCCCTTTCCCCGTCCCGATGATCCGCTCTTAAGCGCTCGCCGTGACGCGATTGGTGATCGGGCATTTCGGGAAATTGATCTGCCTCGGGCGGCAACACTGCTCGCTCAGGCAACCGGTCGATTGATCCGAAACGCCACTGACCGCGGTGTCGTCGCGGTCTTTGATCCTCGACTCGGCAATGCCGGTTATCGACGCGACATCTTGGAGTCGATGCCGCCCATGCGGAAATCAATTGACCGCACCGAGGTTGAAGAATTCCTCAAAACAATTACCCGCTGAACTTTTAGCCAGTCGGCATTAATCGATAACCAATACCTCGAACGGTGAGAATCAGTTTCGGATCGTCGGGATGATCTTCAATTTTCACTCTCAAACGACGAACATGTGCGTCCACTAATCGACTATCGCCCAAATAGTCATAGCCCCACACGCGCTCAAGTAACTGATCACGAGATAACACCACATTGGGATGATCAGCGAATTCGCAGAGCAAATTGAATTCGGTTTTGGTCAGAGAGAGTTCTTGTCCACCTTTGAAAACAAGACCTTGCTCGCGTCGAAGGTCGATGTCACCCATGATTTCGCTTGAGCCACTGCCAATTGAAACATTCTGTAATTGAGCTCGACGCAAATGAGCGCGAACTCTCGCGGCCAATTCTTTGGGTACGACCGGTTTCGTCACGTAATCGTCGGCGCCGGCCTCGAGGCCCGCCACCATGTCTTGAGTGTCGGTTTGAGCAGTCACCATGACGATGGGAACGATTGACATGGCACGCAGGGCTCGACATACATCAAATCCCGACATATCGGGCAGGCGGATGTCGAGCAGAACTAGATCAGGTTCACTCGCATGAAACGCCGCCAAACCTGAGCGACCGTCTGGCGCCTCGTTAACGGTGTAACCCTCATCTTCAAGCACTAACCGCAACGCCAAACGGATCTGATCGTCATCTTCGATGAAAAGCAAGGTATTCACTTCCGACATTCTTGCTCAAGTTTTCACTTTGTTACACAAAACGCACACTATTCACATCGTCCCTTCACATTGATCCGTGAAACTAAACCTCGTTCACGCTGGTTCGTCAGAGGTCGTCCTCCCCCTGATCTCTGATGGCCAGCGGAACCCAATCTTCGCCCGACTCGCTGGCCAACGGCCCGAGTCGGGCGATTTCTATTCTCTGCCAAAACGACCCGACCCTCAGATTGTTCCTCACTTCCGCCGCTTTCGGACAGCGCGGCCCACATAGGGCAAGATAGGTCTGTGCGCATCACCCAACGGATCAGACACCTCAGTTTGCGCAGTCGCGTTACTTTGCTTTTCTTGATGACCGGACTAGTGGCCGCGCTTTTACTTTCGGGTGCGAGCTACCTCACGGCGAGGTCATATTTGTTACAACAACGCGAAGAAATCGTTGAGCGGCAAGCCTTCAACAACGCCCAACTCATTCGCACTCAGTTACGAACGCGTCGCAGTGAGGCATTTGAGTTGATCTCTGGAATTCGCACCGAATCAAATGGGTTTGCCGTCTTACATTTGTCGCCCGAAGACCTGTATTTCTCGCAAGATATTCTCAACACCCAAACTCTTCTTCCAACAGAGTTAGTTTCTGCGACCCTTCAAGGAATCACGTCCCGCCAACGCTTCTCGATAGATGGCGAACCGTTTATTGCGATGGGCGTCTCCATTAACGAAATCAATGCGCAGTACTTCGAAGCCTTTCCGCTCAGCGATGAGGAGCGTACGTTGACAATCATTGGTTCAACTTTGCTGGTCGGCATTTTGGTCGTTGGATCCTTGTCTTCGTTGGTCGGGCTGTGGGTCAGTCGGCGCTTAATGAGACCCCTCGAACGGGTGAGCGAGGCAGCCAGCGAGATCGCTGAAGGAGGTCTTGATACCCGCCTTGAACACGAGTCTGATCCTGACCTTTCGCGACTCGTCAACTCTTTCAACGAGATGGCCGATGCAGTACAAACCAGAATTGAGCGTGAGGTTCGTTTTGCCTCAGACGTCAGTCATGAACTGAGATCGCCGATTACGGCCTTAGCCGCAGCTGTTGAAGTGCTTGATGCCAGACGAGCAGATTTATCCGACCGCACCCAGCAGGCCCTTGATGTCGTGGTCTCGCAAATTCGTCGCTTTGATCAAATGGTTCTTGACTTACTTGAACTCTCCAGACTTGACGTCGGCATCACCGAAGTTCATCGAGAAGAAATTGACCTCGTTCCTTTCATCACCCGAATTGCCGCGCGATACGGCGTTGAAGATATTCGCATTGATGTTCTTCAGAACTCCGACAGTGTGATCAAAATAGACAAGCGTCGTTTTGAGCGGATCATGGCGAACTTGCTGGAGAACGCCCGCCTACACGGCGGCGGAGTGACCAAAATTGAGATTGAATCGTTACCGCATGGACCAACCCGAGTTTCCGTTGAGGATTCTGGTCCAGGCGTTGCACAAAGTGAACGGGTGCGAATCTTTGAAAGGTTCGCTCGAGGCTCAGCTGGTCGAAGTCGTGCCGGCGGAACTGGTCTTGGATTAGCTCTCGTAGCCGAACATGCCCGAGCACACGGTGGGTCCGCATGGGTTGAAGATGCGACTACTGGAGGCGCGAAATTCGTTGTTGAATTCCCCGGGGAGAACACATGAATCGGACCGTCACCTTCCTTGCACGAACTCTCTTACCTATGAGCCTCCTATTTGTCGGATGCTCAATTCCTGGCAGTGGTGCAGTTAAGTCGGTTGACCCCAACAAAATTCCCTATGACCTCAATGCAACAACAACCAGTTCGCCACCAACGACAGCTCCAGCAACGACAACAACACCTCCAGTGATCGAAACCACAACAACGATTTCTTCAACCATTCCGATTGAAGTAGTAAGTATGTTTTTTGTCGCAGGAACTCAAGTGGTTCCCATCGATCGCCTACTTTTGAGTCCCGCCGCCGCTCCACAGGTTTTGGCAGCGCTCGCCGAGGGTCCGCCAGAAGGTGATGCCGCGGCCGGCCTACGAAGCGCCTTGCCCATCGACTTTGCTGCACAGGTGACCGTTGAACGCGGTATCGCCACAGTCGTTTTGCCGGCGACCTTCATCACCGATTTGCCGGGCGGGGAGCAACGTCTAGCGATCGCTCAGATCGTCCTCACATTGACTCAACAATCAGGAGTGGGTCAGGTCCGTTTTACCAGTAACAACGAGCCCCAAGCGGTGCCCAGAGGCCGTGGCGACCTATCAGGCCCTGGCGAAACTGTCGCCTGTGACGACTACGCCAACCTTTTGCCGAGCAATTTCTCTTGTTAGAACTGTTGAATCGGTCAGTAGCCCAAACGTTGAACTCGGTCGGGCTTACGTTGCCAGTCTTTATCTACCTTGACGTGAAGCTCGATGAATACACCAGGCGGTAATTGTTGACGAACTGCAGTGCCCACCATTTTGAGCACGGCACCGCCCTTACCAATGACCATTCCTTTTTGACTTTCACGCTCAACAATGATTTCGCAGCGAATTCGAGGCCATTCCCATTCAGTCACGACGGTCGCAATTGAATACGGGAGTTCATCATGAGTGGCGGCCAACAACTGTTCGCGCACAAGCTCGGCGACAAAGTCGGCTTCTGGAAGATCACTCACGACATCATCGGGGTAATACATCGGGCCTTCGGGCATACGTTCCAGAATGTGAGCGACCAATTCGGCGACCCCATGACCAGATTTTGCCGAGACCGGAAAATAGGCCAGTGCGTCAAGACCCGTGGACGCTATGAGATGATTCACAACTTGCTTCTTACTGGCAACATCAGTTTTGTTGACGACCACGATTGTCTTTGACAAATCAAGTCGATCGGCAACCCATTTGTCGCCTGAACCAAACGGCATTGTGGCATCGAGCACTAAGCAGGCCACATCAACGTCGCTGATGCTTTCTAAAGCCGCGGCATTCACTCGATCGCCTAGTGCACTCACGGGTTTGTGCAGACCAGGAGTATCCACAAAAACAATCTGACTATCTGGACGAGTTAAAACTCCACGGACTTGCCGACGGGTGGTCTGTGGCTTATCCGAGACAATGGAAATCTTTTTTCCACAAATAGCGTTGACGAGGGTCGACTTACCGACGTTGGGACGACCAACCAAAGTGACAAATCCAGAGCGCATTCGTTCGTCACGCTACCGTCGCCAATGTCGCAACGATTGAGATAGGTCAGACAAGTGCAGTGTTGTCACCCAAGTGCAGTGTTATACCCAGATCGCTGTTTTGTGGCACTCTTGACTGTATGAATCAACGCCGCAAGCATCAGGCCCTCGATCCCCGTAAATGGTTTGATCGGCTGCAGCCCCAAACATTGCAAATAGCGATGTGGTTGCTCTATCTCAACGGCTTTTTCGCACTTATCGGTTTTATGGACAAAAGCGACTGGGTAGGTTTTGCGAGAGTCAGCAAAGGATCACTGGGCAGTTTGGTGGGTCTTTTTGTCGTGGTGTCTTTCATTGGTGGCGGATTTTTGATGGCGAACGACCGCAAGGTCGGCTACAAACTGGCCCTCGTGGCCGCTTTTTCTCCCTTCGCCCTCAGAATTTGGATCATGTGGTCGGTTCCCGGGATAGGCGTTCTGGACCGAATTACTGGAAGCGACACCATCGGATTCATTTTTGAAGCAGCCCTCTGTGCCTTGCTTTTGCATCCCCAAAGTCGTGAACACCAACGCGTTTGGTATTCGTGAGACTCAAGCACCTTTGATTAGGCTGACCACATGACTACACGAGTGATTACCGGAGTCGAAGGACTCAAAGCTGCTGTTGGCGAACACCTTGGTTACAGCGAATACATCGAGATAACCCAAGAACGTGTCAATCAGTTCGCCGAAGCTACTGGCGATCACCAGTGGATCCATGTTGATGTTGAACGAGCCAAGAGCGGTCCTTTCGGTGGCCCCATTGCGCACGGTTATCTCACCTTGTCAATAGGACCGATGTTGTATCCGACAGTTGTGCGTATCGAGGGTTTCACCATGGGAGTGAACTACGGAGCCAACAAAGTTCGTTTCCCATCACCCGTACCGGTTGGATCAAAAATCCGTCTTGGTGTCAAACTTCTTGAGATTGAAGAAATCGCCAACGGTGTTCAGATGACGATGGAGTTCACATTTGAATGCGCTGGTGCTTCAAAGCCATCGTGTGTTGCCGAGATTATTTTCCGTTCCTACATCTGACGCAAGCACGGTCCGACATAACTACTTGAAAGACGCAACTACTTGAAATTCGCCATAACCTTGGCAAAAAGTTCAATTGATGTTGTCGACGGGTAGTCGGCGCTCCACGGAATGAAACCGCTGCATCCAATTTTGATGTAGGTCGCCACTTTTTCGGCCACCTCATCGGGTGTTCCTACCAAATTCCCAGCGCGCCATTCTTCAAAGCTTTCACCGTTCATCCGTTGCGGAGCATCGGCCAATAACTCGCGCTCAGTCTCACGAATGAATATTTCGGGCGACCAGGTCATGCGAATTTCTATCGGATCTCGACCAACTGTTTTGCAGTGCCCAAGAAGAGTCTCTCTTTTGCGTGCCCATTCATCGGGCAAACCTCCGAAGTTGGAACAGTCAGCGAGTTGCGCAACGACGCGCAACGTCAACTGCTCTCCCCCTCCACCAATCCAAATAGGCGGAGTAGGTTTTTGCAATGGCTTCGGATCGCAATTGGCGCGAAATACCTCGTAATACTTACCCTTATACGTGGTTTCAGACTCAGTCCACATACTGCGAACGATCTCAACACTTTCGCGCAACATCCCGATTCGATCTTTTGGTTTGGGGAACTCGTAGCCGTAGGCGCGGTACTCGTTCTCGTACCATCCAGCACCGATCCCCCATTCGAGGCGACCACCAGATATCACATCAATCGTTGACGTGATCTTGGCCAGCAATCCCGGGTTGCGATAACTATTACAACCGACCATCTGACCTAAGCGGATACGACTTGTGCGCTGACTTATTGCGGCTATGGTCGACCAACATTCAAAAACAGTTTCATGGGCCGGTCGAGGCACATTATGGAAGTGGTCATACACCCACAATGAGTCAAAACCCAATTGATCCGCCAGAACCGCTATTTCAATGGTCTTATTCCATTTGTCGACTGGTTCGGCTATCGATGTCAGTTCCATCTTCCATCCCTGCGGGATGAAGACACCGAACACGACGCCATGCGGCGACTTACCGCTCAGAGGGCTCAGATCAAGATTCACAACTCAGACGATAGCGACCCAGGGTCGTTGCCCTGACTCGTAGCAAACGAATTCAAGAACCTAAGTTTTGGCAGTGCAACAATTCACCGTCGGGGAAGTTCATGAAGCGATAGCTGAAACTCGTCCAAATGATGAGTGCCTAGTATTTCGCGATCGTCGACTCACCTGGAACGAAGTCACCAACCGCACCAGGCGACTCGCGAACTTTCTGAATGATCGCGGATACGGATGTCATACGGAACGTAGTGAACTAGAGCAGCAAGAAAGTGGTCAAGATCACTTAGCCATCTACCTGCATAACGGCAATGAGTATTTGGAATGCATGCTCGGGGCCTTCAAAGGTCGAGTTGCTCCTTTCAACGTCAATTATCGATATGTGGCTGAGGAGCTCATCTACCTGCTGAATGATTCCGCTGCTTCTGTCATTGTGTTCCACTCAACGTTTGCTCCGGTGCTCGAATCAGTACTTGCCGACACTCCGCAACTGACGTTGCTTCTTCAAGTGGACGACGAGTCGGGACATCCGCTTCTGCCGGGAGCCGTCTGGTACGAGGATGCCTTAGACAGTTCACGCGACGACCTTCCCGCTCCAGCGAGCCCCGATGATCTCTACATCTTGTACACCGGAGGAACAACTGGCATGCCCAAGGGTGTGATGTGGCGTCAAGGAGACGCTCTTGTTGAATGCTTTGGCGGATCGCGTTACGCGCAAAACATTGATGATTTCTTGGCCGAAACAAAGGGTCGTCGTGCCCTCATCGCTCCGCCGTTCATGCACGGGGCTGGACACTGGGTCGCCATGGGAAGCTGGAATGCTGGCGGAACAGTGTTCGTTCCCTCCATTCCTGAACGACTTGATGCGCATGACGTTTGGTCAATGGTTGAACGAGAACGCCTCGACTTTCTCTTGATCGTGGGAGACGCTTTTGCTCGTCCCCTGATTGATGAACTCTCGGCACACTCGTACGACCTCTCCAGCCTGACCGTTGTTATCTCTGGCGGTGCAGCACTCTCGGCTCATTACAAAGCCGAGTTACTACAACTTGCCCCACATCTCATGATCATCGATGGGCTCGGCTCGTCTGAGGCGGGCGGACAGTTAACTCATATGTCGGCGGCTGGTTCAGCAACGACCGGAACGTTCCCATTGGCTCCAAATAATCATGTCCTGTCAGCCGACTTGTCGACGGTGCTCGATCCCGGACACACCGATACAGGGCATCCAGAGGCTGGTTGGCTGGCAAAGAGCGGACGCCTGGCGCTTGGGTATCTCGGAGACGTTGAAAAGACGGCTCGCACATATCCAATCATTGATGGGGTTCGTTATGTCGTACCTGGCGATCGAGCCGTGCTCACGATTGATGGCCTTGTTGAGATGCGCGGCAGAGATTCAGTCACGATCAATTCGGGAGGCGAGAAGATTTTCGCCGAAGAAGTTGAAATGGCTGTCAAGTCCCACTCGGCTGTTTTGGATTGTGTGGTCACCGGACGACCAAGTGAACGATGGGGAAATGAAGTGGTGGCAATTGTTCACTTACGAGACGGGTCTCAATGCTCCAACGAGAATCTCCTCGATGAAGCGGCCAAACATATTGCTCGCTATAAGTTGCCCAAAGACTTCATCTATGTCGATCACATCGTTCGTTCACCATCCGGCAAAGCCGATTATCGATGGGCGAAAGCAATCGCCCATCCATCAAACGAATAATCAGATTGGAAGATCTCCGGTAGCGGTCCGAGTGGTTCCATGATCGGTAAACGCCTTGATGGTGTTTTCAGCGATTCGCATTTGGTGAATTTCATCAGCACCATCGGCAAATCGGGCCCAACGAGCGTGTTGCATCATGTTCGCCAACGGAGTATCGGTTGAATAACCCAAGGCACCGTGCACCTGGATGGCACGGTCGATGATTCGATTCAAACTATTGGCGACGAAGTGCTTTGCCATCGAGACTTCTGTGCGGAAGTCATCACCACGGTCAATCTTGAACGCAGCGTGAAGGATCATCAGTTTGCACTGATAAATCTCCATAGCTGAGTCGGCAATCAACCATTGAATACCCTGCTTTTCGGCAAGGTACGAACCATGTGAGTACCGCTTTAACGAGCGATCAACCATCATGTCTAATGCGGTTTCAGCCTGAGCGATCCAGCGCATACAGTGCGCCAAGCGAGCCGGCCCGAGTCGGTATTGACCAAGACGATGTCCATTTCCGCGACCACCCAAGATTTGGGAATCATGAACTCGTAGATCTTCAATCACGATCTCGCTGTGACCACCAGGACCATGCATGGTTTCAACTTCGCGAACATTGTTCCAACCAAGTTGCGGTAGGTCAATGATGAATGCGGTGTTCGCTCCTCGAGAACCTTCTGGAACGTCCATCTCGGTGCGAGCAATAAGAATTGCAAACTTGGCGCGGTCGGCCCCTGAAATAAACCACTTATGGCCGTTAATGATCCACTCGTCGCCGTCCTTGATGGCGTGCGTACGAATGAGCGTCGGATCTGATCCAGCAACTTCGGGTTCGGTCATCGCGAAACAGGACGACGACACACCATCACACAAAGGCTTCAGATACTTCTCTTTTTGTTCTGGAGTCGCCCAATGTACGAGTGTGTGCATGTTGCCCTCATCTGGCGCTTGACAGTTAAAGACCCAAGGTCCAACGCGGGTCTTGGCGGCCTCGGCCTGCACCATTGCCAAGGCGACATGACCCAATCCCATGCCTCCCCACTCTTTAGGCATATGTGGCAACCACAGACCTTCTCTAACAGCCAACTTGCGTAAGCGAATCAATTCACCAACATATTGCCGATGCTTTTCTGGGTCCATCTCATCACGGTGACCGAACGGCTCCACCGCTGGCTTGATGTGATTCTCCACAAAATCACGAACCTTCGTGCGAATGGCCTCATGCTCTGGAGCCAAAGTGAAATCGATCATGTCTTACCCCCGTAATCCGTCATCTAACACCGAAATGCAGAACGCCCCCGCACCGACCCTTCTATCTTGCCCCATCGTGACCAATGTCAGCGACTCCGAAATCATCGTCGGTGATGAAAGCCGTTTAGCCTGACTGTGTGACTACTGGAAACAACGCCCCAAGAGATCCCGAATCATCCTCTTGGGATACCGAGATCCTGCCCGAGGGTCAAGAAAAGGTTCGTGCAGTTCAAGAGATGTTCGACACCATCGCTCCCCGATACGACCTAGTTAACCGCATCATGACGTTTCGGCTCGACACGCGCTGGCGACGTAAAGCAGTACGCCTACTAGCGCTCCCGAAGGGCAGTACGGTTCTCGACTTGGCAAGCGGTACCGGAGATTTGTGCATTGACCTTCAACGAGTCGGCATCCATCCGCTGTCAATGGATCTTTCATTCGGCATGCTTGCGGCCGATCGCTCAGGTTCCCCTCGTTCGCAAGCCGACATCTTGAACTTGCCGGTTGGCGATGATTCCGTCGACGGCGCCACATGTGGTTTTGCTCTTCGCAATCTTGTCGACCTCGGTTCATTCTTTAATGAGTTAGGACGAGTCGTTCGCCCGGGAGGTCGCATCGCTCTACTTGATGTCGGTATACCGCATAATCCGATCGTCAGATTTGGCAATGGGATCTACTTCGGCAAGGTAGTCCCGAAAATTGGTGGCTGGCTATCTGATCCAGCGGCCTACCGATACTTACCGAAGAGCGTCGCCTACCTGCCACCTCGCGACGAAATGTTGCAGATGTTACATACAGCAGGTTTCTCTGATGCAGTCCACATGCAACTGTCTGGTGGCATCACTCAACTGATGCTTGGAACGAGAGACTAGATTTCGTGATCGCAACCACCATCCGCCTTGACTCATCGATAGACCTAAACGATGTTGCCGGAAATGATGGTTTTCTTTTTGTGCGAAATGGTGTCGGTTTTGCCGGTCGCGGCGTCGCCATGCGCATGACATTTTCCGAAGTGGCTCAAACGTTACGGCTCATTAATCATGTCAATCAAACCGACCTCAACGTGTCACCGATCGCATTAGGCGTTCTTCCCTTTGATGTTGAAGCTCCGGCCAATTTCCTTATTCCACGTCAGACAGTTGGCAAAGATACAGACGGAAATTGTTGGCTCACCACGATTGATGACGCCTCACAAATTCTAGAAGCATCGGTCGCACCAAAAATTCAAGCCAATGAGTTTTCTGTCAAACCCCTCACGCCGATTGACCACTATCAAAAAGCGGTTCAGCAAGCACGGCAAGCAGTCAGAGATGGTCACATCACCAAAGCGGTCATTGCTCGAGAAATATTGATTGAAGCCAAAAATGAGATCGACGTACATGCAGTACTTCATAGATTGCGATCATCTTTCGGCAACAGTTACCGCTACTCAATTGACGGCTTTATCGGCGCATCACCAGAATTGCTGCTTGAAATCGACGGCCACATCATCAGGTCGCATCCACTCGCCGGAACAACGCCCCGCACCGGTGATCCAGAAACAGATAGCGAACTTGCTCAGAAACTTATTTCAAGTATGAAAGATCAGGTCGAACATCGAGTCGTGATTGATGTGATTCACGACATGCTGTTGCCATATTGCTCCTACCTCGACTGGGAGCCAGAGCCTTCGGTCATTCAAGTTGCCAATGTGCAACATCTCGGAACTCTCATCGAAGGCCATCTCTCTGATGATCACCCGCACATCCTCGAGCTAGCTCGCCAACTGTGTCCGACCCCGGCACTCGGAGGCCATCCACGCAATCTGGCACTACAGATCATCAATGAAGTCGAAGGTTTTGATCGCAAAAACTACGGCGGAGCGGTCGGATGGATTAACGCAGAGGGAAACGGGACATGGGCGGTAGCAATTAGATGCGCCGAACTTTCTCATGACCGCAAAATCGCTCGACTTATTGCTGGTGGCGGAATCGTGGCGGCCTCAGATCCGGACGCTGAACTGGCCGAGACGCAAGCCAAGTTTCAGGCGATGTTGTCCGCCATCGTGAGACCCTGAGCGTAGTCACACTTGATCAAGTGCGAAAGCCACCTTTGTGTTGATCTCTTGGTGAACTAAGACTTCGTTATGACGGTCAGTCGCAATACGAATCAAACAGGTACCTGAGCGAGCAAGAGCATCCCTCAATTCACTAGAAGTACGGCAATCAAATGTCGTGATCTGATGTGCTTCGGCTAATCGCACGAGGTCAGAACCATGCGGCGTTCCGAACAACTTTTCAAACTTTTCAGTTGCCACCAGCGAAGATTGCGAAAGATAATGAAATATTGCGCCACCATCATTATCAGTAACAACGATCTTCAACTCAATGTCACGTGACCCCAACGCAACAAGACTCGATGAATCATGCAGTAAGGCAACGTCTCCAATCAAAACGAAAGTTGGTCTTTCCGTTCCTATGGCAACCCCAATAGCGGTCGCAACTACTCCATCAATTCCGTTCGCCCCGCGATTAGAAAACACCTGAAAACGTGAACAATCCCCGCCGAACCATTCAAGATCACGCACGGGCATTGATGATGAAACTACCAAGTTTTGCGAAGTCTTCAAACTTTCAGCGACGATCCTCGACACAGTCGGACCACTTAAGGAACCGACAGACTCTTCTTGGTATTGAGCAATCGAAGCTTCAGCCAACTCATCAGCTTTCAACCATTGATTCAAATAGAGCATTTTCGTCGTCGGGTGAATGAGCGATATCAATGTTTCGCAAAAAGATGAAGGATCGCAAGTGATGTGTGATGAAACTTTGTGATCAGCGTCAAAGGGATCGTCAAACTGTCCGACGTGAATTTGTACCGCTGAACTTCCAGAAATGAATTGACTGAGCACTTTAGAACTCGGAGATTCGCCCAATCGCAAGAAAGCTTGTGGCTGATGACTCTCACTAAAGGCCTGATGACGCAGGATCGAATCAAAATAGATAACTGCTTCAGGTATACCCTGGCAACCCGAACGCGAATCAGCCAACACTGGCCAACCCAAACGCTTTGCTAGCTGAGAAACCTTCGCCGAGTCGCCACATCCCTTGCCGGCCACGATGACTCCGGATTCGTGACTTAACTGCGTCACGACGAGTTCATATTCGCTATTAGTAAGTAGCGGGCGACCTACAAATTGGGAAAGCTTCGCAGGATCTCGTGGCACTTCGACCGCTGCACCGACCAAAGGTTCGCGAAATGGCAGATTGATATGCGACGGGCCAGGGCGCAAACCAACTGTTGACGCAAAACTCTGACGCGCCAACGCTCTCCAAGAATTGCACGCTGATATATCTGCAACCCCTGGATCATGAAACCAGCGAACTGTGTCGCCATACATTTTGGTTTGATCAATTGTTTGGGGCGCCCCAACGTCTTTCAGTTCAGGTGGACGATCAGCAGTGACGACAAGCAATGGCACGTGCGACAGGTCGGCTTCAATCACAGCGGCATAGAAGTGGGCGGCTGCCGTACCAGAGGTACATAGCAAAACAGCGGGCACTCCCGTAGCGAGCCCAACTCCGAGAGCAGCAAATGCAGCAGAGCGTTCATCATGGAAAACTTCAATCCTGATATCGTCACGTTCCGCTAACGCCAATGCCAGTGGAGTCGAACGAGATCCCGGAGCGACAATAGCCACTTGAATCCCCTGCTGGATCCACTCGTCAACGAGAACGGCGCAAAAGGTCGCTTGAACATCTTCAAAAGGACGCCCAGCGAGCCGGTCACGTAAAAGATTGCTCTCCACAACTCCTTACGCTACGAGCAAATACCTCAGACGTCCATCTAAGGTATGAACATGCAGATTGAAATCTGGTCCGACGTTGTATGTCCGTGGTGCTTTATCGGCAAGAGGAGATTCGAAGCCGCCCTAGAGAAGGTCACTTCCGGTCCAGATGCAATAAACCAGCCCTTCGAAATTGTGTATCGGGCCTATCAATTAGATCCGACCGCCCCGGCCAATTCATCGGCGCCCGTTCGTGATGTGTACGCGAAAAAATTTGGTGGCGCAGATCGAGCAGACAAAATTATTGCCCAACTCACCGAAACAGCAGCGCTAGACGGAATTGAGTTTCGGATGGATATCGGACAACGATCAAACACGATTCTTGCGCATCGGTTGATGTGGTGGACCGGTGTCAATCACGACTACGAAGTTCAATCACGACTCAAAGAGAACCTGTTAAATGCTTACTTCACCAACGGGGTCAACGTCGGTGATTCAGAGCAACTGATTTCTATCGGAGTTCACACCATCCCTCACGATTCTGATGATCTGGAGTTCGCCGAGTTTTTACGAGCGTTCTTCGCGAGCGACGCCGGCAAAGGCGAAGTCGCCGAAGAATTGGCAACGGCGTTTTCGCACGGAATCACTGGTGTTCCTACCTACGTGATCAACGGACAATGGTCGATACCTGGTGCACAAGATTCTGAAACATTTGAGCGTGTCCTGCGCCGTACCGCCGAGCGAATGGGTACATGAATAGTTCAGAAAAACGAGCGTGGATCAGCATTCCTGGTTCGCTGTTCGCTGAACAATCGGGTGATCGATCAACGAACAGTCAGGTACTGCTTCATGGCTTTACTCAAACTTCACGTTCGTGGGATCGATATATCGAACTATTACGACCTGAACAATCAATCCTTCGTGTCGATGCTCCAGGACACGCACATTCCACATCAGTGATAGCCGATTTACCGACTACCGCGTCGATGGTTGTTGAACAAAGTGGCTTCGCTGATTACATTGGTTATTCGATGGGGGCCCGTCTCGCTCTCCATATTGCTTTTCTGCATCCCGAAAATGTTCGACGCCTCATTCTTGTAAGTGGCTCCCCCGGTTTACGCTCACCCGACGACAGGGCAGCACGAGTTCAGTCCGACGAAAAACTTGCGCTCGAAATCGCTGAAATCGGCGTGGACAGGTTCGTTGCGAAGTGGTTGAGCTCCCCAATGTTCAAAGGTCTTATCTCAACACCTGCCGATATTCAAGATCGCCTGCGCAACACATCGGACGGACTTGCATCAAGTTTGCGTTTGTGTGGAACCGGAACCCAAGAATCGTTATGGGAACGGCTTCATGAACTCAATATGCCAGTACTACTTGTCGTTGGCAGCGACGACGACAAATTCCGTCAGATCGGCGACGAAATGAAAAGCAATATCGGTACAAACGCTGAAGTAACGGTGATCAATAACGCTGGACATTCCGCTCATCTTGAACAAACGCTCAGTTTTCAATCTGTTGTCAGCGAGTTCTTGAAATAATCAGCCTTGAGTAATCAAAAGAAGAAACAATGCCACATCAAGAATTCCGATGATCACTGCCGCTTTGCTGAGGCCTTCACCCGTCAACATTCCTTGAGATGCCTGGATCTTTTTGCGTGCCTGTACGCCGAGAACAATGGCAGTTCCGCCGAAAACGATCGGCAACAAAAGAAGTCCAAGTAGCGCACACACCAACGCCACAAGTGCCCTGCTTTCGCGTTTTGGTGACAACTCATTGAACCCATTGCCCGAGTATTTGGGCATTTCCGGAGGAGGTAGAGAACTCATAGTCAAAACCTACCTTCCCACAAGGAAGGCGATCAGAGTTGAGAGACCAAAAACAATCTGAACTCTTCCTGTTAATCCAAGTACGGCAATCAGTTCGCGTCCGATTGCGCCACTGCGCACCATTTTTAAGGGTGCGATCGCTGGAAGGACGCACATCAATACGAGCAACGACCATGGATTTGAGACCGCTGCAAATACTCCACACGCCACCCCACCCCAAATCATGAATTGATAAAGAACTCGAGTTCGCTCATCGCCAAGTCGAACTGCCAACGTGCGCTTACCCACCAAGCGATCGGTCGGGATATCGCGCAGATTGTTAATCACCAGTAAGGCACAAGCAAGCAATCCGACCCCAACACCTTGTAGCCACGCCATTGAGGGAATTCTCTCCAAAATGACATAGGTCGTTCCGACTGTTGCCACGAGTCCAAAGAAAACAAAAACGAAAAACTCCCCGAGACCGATATAGCCATAAGGGTTCTTGCCGCCGGTGTAAAACCATCCCGCCAACAATGCCGCGACACCAACTGGGAGTACAAACAACGAAGTCATGACCGCCAAAATCAACCCGATGCATGCTGCCAAACCGAAAGTGAGAAACGCTGCCCGCTTCACCGAACGCGGAGTCGCCATTCCAGATGCAACCAATCGTGCTGGGCCAACTCGAACTTCATCAGTTCCTCGAACTCCATCGCTGTAATCGTTGGCGAAATTCACTCCGATCTGCAAAAGTAAGCTCACTGCAAGAGCCAAAAGCGCACGCCACCATTGAGTTCCAGACAATCCAATGCAAACAGCAGCTCCAACAACAACTGGAACCACGGCCGCTGGCAATGTGCGGGGTCGAGCGCCAAGGATCCATTTCTTCACATGGGCAACGCTACTCGCTTGCACTAGGTTGATCTTGGGAAAGGACTTCCAATATGAACGAACAACTATGGCGAAAAGGACCTCAAGATCTGGCTTCTTTGATTTCACGGGGCGAAGTCTCTAGTCGCGAGGTCGTCCAGGCCCACATCGATCGAATTGACGAGGTGAACCCACACCTCAACGCCATTGTTCGTCGCATGGATCAGACAGCACTAAAGGCTGCTGATCGAGCAGATCAACATCGCCGGGACGGAATGCATCTCGGACCTTTACATGGTGTTCCGTTCACAATTAAGGAAAACATCGATGTGGCCGGAACGCCCACTACACAATCAGTAAGTGCTTTAGCAGACGCATTCTCCCAATCAGATGCACCCGTCGTCGAACGCATGAAAAACGCTGGCGCTATTCCATTAGCTCGAACCAACCTTCCCGACATGGGTCTACGCATTCATACCGATTCGTCGTTACACGGCCTCACAAAAAATCCATGGAATCCTGAACGAACAACTGGTGGATCGAGCGGAGGTGAGGCATCGGCGTTGGCCTCTGGGATGTCTCCAATAGGACTCGGCAATGACATCGGAGGATCCCTCCGCAACCCGGCACATTGTTGCGGAGTTGCGTCAATCAAACCGACCGTTGGCGTCATCCCATTCGCCACCGAAATTCCACCTACAGCACTCGGACTCGGTTCACAATTGATGTTGGTCCAAGGAGTTCTGGCACGTCGTGTTGCTGACGTACGTCTGGGTTTTGACATCGTGCGCGGTGCACATCACCGTGATCCGTTTTCGTACACCTCCACGCTCAATGAACTTGCCAAAGATCGGCCTTTACGAATCGCTGTGATGGCCGAAGCTCCGGGCGGCAGAACTGACGCGGGAATCGCTTCAGTCGTACGAAGTTCTGCCAACTACCTCGAATCCTTGGGGCACATCATTGAAGAGGTCGTTCCCCCTCGATTTGAAGAAGCCGTCGAAATGTGGGGCGCGTTACTCAATTATGAATTGTCACCGCTTCAGCCCTTGCTCGAAGCGGTGATGGGCGATGGGGCTCGTCAATTTTTGGAGTTCGGACGTGAAAGTTTCACTACTTCCTCACCAGAACAAATGATTTTCATGCATGCTTCACGTTATGAAATTGCGATGGAGTGGGCGGCGTGGTTCCAAACTTATGACGTCATGCTGAGTCCAACCTGGAGTCTGCCCGCTTTCACCCACGGATTTGATATCGCAGGTTCGCAAGAAGCCCGCGAAGTGCTCGAGACATTCAGAACGGTTCTACCGCAGAATTTTCTCGGAAGCCCTGCAGTAGTCGTCCCCGCTGGCATCGCTGACGGCCTGCCCGTTGGAGTTCAGGTAAGTGCCTGGAGAAATGACGACTTAAAGTGTTTGGCAGTAGCCGAGATCATTGACTCAGCGATGGGAATTTCCACTCCCATTGAACCGATTCGCTGAAGTTCCCGGTTAGGAATTCATGAATTCGCTCATAGCTCTTGATCTTGCACCGGGTCAGAGATTCGTTGATGAATTATCTCGGGCATGGGATGCAGGCGATGCAATTCTTCCGATCGATCAGCGATTACCTGATGAAGCAAAAAGACGCCTCATCGAACAGTTCAAACCAACTCACATCATCACAACCGATGGTCAACATCAGTTGCCAGGTGGCATCAATGTTGAGCCAGGAGATGCCCTTGTCATCGCAACAAGTGGGTCAACCGGAGTTCCAAAAGGAGTCATTCTCACTCATGAATCGGTGCTTGCATCGGCACGGGCAAGTTCTCACGCTCTAGATGTTCAGTTCGATGATCACTGGTATTCATGTCTTCCACTTGCTCATATTGGGGGGCTCAGTGTGGTGACCCGTTCACTACTAATGGGCACCCAACTCACGGTCGCTCCAAGATTTGATGCGGATGAAATTCGAACAGCGTCGCACCACTGCACATTGGTTTCTCTGGTTCCTACCGCATTACTTAGAATTGATCCTCGTATCTTCAGAGCGATCCTTCTCGGTGGAAGCAGACCTCCGACCAATCGACCACGCAATGTCATCGCCACATACGGCATGACTGAGACAGGTTCGGGAGTGGTCTATGAAGGGCGTCCCCTATCTGGAGTCGAAATCAAAATAGAGGATGATGAAATCTTGGTTCGTTCGCCGATGAATATGCGTTGCTACCGCGACGGGTCAAGTTCAATTGACACTAACGGTTGGCTACACACCGAAGACATCGGCTCATTCGACGACAACGGGTTACTGCACGTCCAAGGTCGGCGGGGAGACGTCATTGTTACAGGCTCCGAAAAGGTCTGGCCCGACAGTGTTGAAAACGCCCTCAGTTCGATGTTTGAGATTGGTCAATATGCAGTGATCGGGCTCTCAGATCCTGAATGGGGAGAGCGAGTTGTCTTAGCAACAACCCAGCACAATTGTTCACTCGAAAAAGTACGAGAACTCATACTTCAAACCTTGCCGAATTATTGTGTACCGAAAGAGATCTACGTCGTTGATTCCATTCCTCAAACAGCGTTAAGTAAAGTTCGTCGCTCGGAAATACGCGCCCTGTTATCCGCTGATAACTAAAAACTTAAGACGCAGTACATTTCGTGTATGGGAAATCTCACAGGAAAAGTCGCCTTAGTTACTGGTGCAGCCTCTGGTATCGGTCGGGCGATTACTGAACGCTTTATTGCCGACGGAGCACAAGTTGTTGCGGGCGACATTAGTCAAGAAGGTTTAGATCTACTGCGTACAGAATTTGGTGTTGCCATCAGCACTTGCTTGTGCGATGTCACCCAAGAAGAAGATGTAGCCAACCTCGCCGCTTTCGGAATATCGTCCTTTGGCCACATCGATATTGTCGTTGCCAACGCCGGAGCCGGAACGTACGGGCTAATTACGGAACTCCCTCTTTCGGAATGGAAACGAATCATCGATCTGTGTTTGACTGGAGTGTTCCTCACTCTGAAACACGGCGGCGCTGTCATCAGCGATGGTGGTTCAATCATCAACATCGCATCCTTAAATGCAATCCAACCTTCGCAAGGAATGTCGGCTTACTGTGCGGCAAAGGCTGGGGTCTCGATGCTTACTCAAGTTGCGGCCATGGAGTTCGGGCCCCGCGGAGTCAGGGTCAACACAATTGCTCCTGGTCTTGTTGAAACAAATGCCACAAGTGGAATGTTCGCGGTTCCTGTAGTGATTGAGGAATTCGTTGAAAATGCGACGTTGTCACGTTTTGCCCAACCCGACGAGATCGCATCGGTGGCCTCATTCTTGGCGTCAGATGAATCGTCCTACATGAGCGCCTCATTTGTATCAGTCGACGGCGGCGGCAACACCGGCCGTTATCCCAACTTGCCTAAAGCTTTTGGCCAAATATAGAAAGTCAATTAGTCAGAATCTGTTTCAGTTCCACTGATCAATGAAATACGAACGGTTCGGATTCTGCGACCATGGACAGCAACTACGGTGAATCGCCAACCGTCAAAATCAATCGCTTCCCCGACAACTGGAACATGTTCAAGAGTTCCGAAAACAAATCCTCCAACGCTGTCCCATTCATCGTCTGGAATATTGATGTCTAGTTCTTCATTGACGTCTGAAACACTTGTTGAACCATCAACCAAATACTGACCATCAATCAAGTGCTCAATGTCTTGCTCGTGTTTGTCATACTCGTCAACGATTTCGCCGACTAATTCCTCGAGACAATCCTCAAGAGTGATTAATCCAGCAATACTTCCGTATTCGTCAGCGACCACTGCAAGATGGAACTTCTGCTCTTGCATTTCGCGCATGAGTCGATTCACAGGTTTGTTTTCTGGAATCACTACGACACCGCGCATATGAGAAGTGACATTTTCAGTGCCATGTCCACTGCGTTCTTGTCGGATGAGATCCTTGATAAAGGTGATACCGACGACATCATCATCTTCGCCCAAAATAGGAAGCCGGGAGAAACCATGTTCAATAGCCACATCTATGGCCTGGGACAGGGTGTACGACTGAGGAACCGTCACCATGTCTGGAAGAGGCACCATCACCTCGCGAGCAACGGTGTCACCGAATTCAATAATTGATTCAATGAGGTCGCGCTCTTCTTCCTCGATGACATCGTCGTTCATTGCTGCTTCAACGATTCCTAACAACTCTTGCTCGTTCACAAAAGGACCTTGCTCAAGTCCTTTACCCTTGACAATGACGTTGGTTAACGAGATCAACCAACCCGACACCATTCTCAAAGGTGGGAACGACACCAAAAGTTTGGTTCCGCGAGCAGTAGTTAAAGCAGCCCGCTCTGGGTACAACAACGCATATGTTTTAGGAACTGCCTCGGCCAAAACAAAAAACACGATGACGTTCAGCAGCACACCAACAGCAACACCAATTGGCCCAAAAGCACGAGAAGCGACCACACCAGTCAACGTCGCTTGCACTGTTTGGCACACATTGACTGAAAGAAGCAATGGGTTGACCCACTTTTCGGGCTCCCCCACTAATTGCTGTAAAGCCCGACCCTGCTTGACTCCACCTTCAGCCATCGCCGCGGCCTTTGGTTTTGTCATTCGAGACAATCCCATTTCTGCAAGCGAAAGGAAGATCAAAAAGATCAACAGGAGAACAATGACTCCAACTAGGGCCCAATCAAGCCCGGTGAAAGCTGCAACCATTGACAACATCATTCTTCCTCTTCTTGACTCTGAGTGAAAATCTCGGGAACATCTCCATGCCAATGATGCGCTTGGAGCAGTTTTCGTTCTTGAGCTTGCATGAGTTCGGTCTTTTCAGCCGTGTCATGGTCCCAACCCAAGATGTGCAAAATTCCGTGAACGACGAGCAACGCAAATTCATCGTCAACACTTCCGGCGTGCGAAGGAGCTTGCGCCACCGCAACTTCGGGGCAGATCACAATGTCGCCAAGCAGCAGTGGCAAGTCGCCTCGATCTGGCGGGGGACGATCTGGCCCACGACTGGCGCCAGTCGGACCATTAATCATCTCCAGCACTTCGCCACCATCAATGGGAAACGCCAAAACATCGGTCGCTCCAGGCTTACCCATATGTTCAGAATTTAGTTCAGCCATATCGTGAACCGAAACAAAAAAGAGACTGAGTTCAGTTCCACCTCGAACACCTTGATCGGCCAAAACTGCGATCGCTAACTTTTGCCAACGTTCAATATCAACCGCAATCTCAGACTGTTCGTCGGCACAAAAAACTTCAGCTTCGGTGTCTCCACCAACTTTTACCTTCTTGCGAAATCTAGGAGGACCCTCAATCATGGGAGTTCTTCACCTGAGACTTCTGTCGTAAAGCGTCTTTAGCTTGGGTGTCTTTTTCATAAGCGGCAACTATGTCTCCCACAATACGGTGCCGCACGACGTCCGTGGTGTCTAAATGAACGAATTCAAGACCTTCGATGTCCCCAAGCAGCCTTTGCAGGCCTGCCAAACCACTTCGACCATCAGGCACATCGACCTGAGTGGCGTCGCCTGTGACCACCACTTTTGACCCAAATCCGATTCGCGTTAAAAACATCTTCATTTGCTCTGGGGTCGTATTTTGAGCCTCGTCCAAGATGATGAAGCTGTTGTTAAGCGTGCGCCCTCTCATAAAGGCAAGGGGTGCCACCTCTAACGCTTGACGCTCATGCATCTTTTGCACACCCTCAGCATCAACCATGTCAAACATTGCGTCGTAGAGAGGACGAAGATACGGATCAATCTTGGCCATCAAATCACCTGGCAAGAATCCCAATCGCTCTCCTGCTTCAACAGCCGGTCGAGTCAAGATGATGCGTTGTACCGATTTCGTCTGCAACGCGTGAACCGCCATCGCGACGGCTAGCCAACTTTTGCCAGTACCCGCTGGTCCAACTCCGAACGTGATCACGTTGTTACGAATCGCGTCGATGTAGCGCTTTTGTCCAGCCGTTTTCGGACGAATCGTTCGACCTTTAGCTCCCCGCAGAATCTCATCGGTCAAAACCGAACTTGGTTTCTCATCGGCGCGAACCATCGAGATACAACGCTTCACGACTGTGTCATCAACTATTTCACCCCGTCGAAGTAACAACACGAGCTCTTCGAACAAACGTGAGAGCAATCCAGCTGAATCACCAAGAATTGAGATTTCATTACCGCGCACAATGATTTCGCTATCGGAGAAAGCGGATTCGATGAGGCGTAGATGACTATCTCGATGACCGAGTAGCCCAGCCATCAGGTGCGAGCCTTGGACAACTATCGAAGAAGATGGGGATGACGAAACCGTAGACATGTGTTACTTGGAGATTAGTCACAAATAGACCGAGTTGGGTAAGCGACCTCAGATAGACGGTGAAACGACATACCTACCTGATACTTCTCCGGCCAGGATTGCGGTCAAAACCCGATCTAGGTCGTTCAATCCGATGGAGTGTCCGATACTTTCAAGGCCCGCTGGCTTGAGATCAGCGGCGATTCGGCCCCACACGGATCGGCGAACGTCCATAGGTGTCTGAACCGAGTCAATTCCCAACAACGCGACTCCGCGGAGAATAAAGGGCATCACCGATGTTGGGATCGCTGTTCCGCCGGTCAAACCACTCGCAGCAACAGCCGAACCGTAATTCAACCGCTTAATGGCATTGGCCAGAGTGTTTCCACCGACGCAATCAACAGCTGCGGCGTACGTCGTTGTTTGTAGCGGACGAGGATCATCTGCAGAAAGTTCATTACGGTCAATCACGCGAGCTGCCCCGAGGCCCAACAAGAAGTCGGTCGCCGAAGCCTTGCCACTACTTGCGACAACTTCGTATCCGCGACCAGCCAACATCGAGACTGCCATGCTGCCAACGCCACCAGTTGCACCAGTCACCAACACTGGACCGGCCGATGGTGTGAGTCCCCAGTTTTCAAGGGCCACGATCGATAATGCTGATGTAAAACCGCCAGTGCCCACAACCATTGCATCACGGGTTGACAGACCGTCAGGCAATGCCATGATCCACTCTGCCGGCACACGTACGAACTGCGCATAGCCACCGTGGCGCGCGACTCCGATGTCGTAGCCATGGGCAATCACTTTTTGACCAACAACGAAATTGCTTCCCGCTGCGTCGACCACAGTTCCCGCGATATCAATCCCCGGAATCATCGGCTTCAACCGCGAGATCTTGCCACTTGTCGTCGATGCAAGTCCGTCCTTAAAATTGACACTCGACCATTCGACTTCGATCAACACACCGTCGGGTGCAATCTGATCAAGTGAAACCTGTTCAACCGATCGGTGACTGTTGTCGGGATCGTTAGTGAAAACAAAAGCAGGAAAAGTCGATGAACTCATATCGACACCTTACGACAAGTTGTACCTGTGTGATCAAACGTAGTTTTTACCGACACACTCAATGACTTCAAGCGTTTGAGTCTCTGTTGTCGAAGAACCAGGGATACCAAGCCAGGTAATTCCCGCGAGTTGAAGCTTTTCAATTTGCTCACGGTGGTATTCAATATTGTCGGTCTTTGATCCGATGCTGTGATCGGGGTACGTCGTCAAGAATTCAAGAGACGCAGCGCGAACGCCAGCCAATTGCTTCACCTCAGAAATTTGTTCACCAAGCTTCTTGATATCGCCGATATTCGGTGTGCGAGTCGTGTTCGAAACTATTTCAGCGCTCAACATGGGCATCCAACCCTGGGCCGACGCAGCGACGCGGCGTTTTGTCAACTGTGAATTTCCGCCGATCCACATCGGGATTGGTTGTTGAAGGGGTGCCGGTCGACAAATGATCTCACGCGCCTCGTACCCGTCTCCGATGAACGACACCGGCTCGCCAGACCAATACTTTGGCAAAACCTCGAGAGACTCATCAAAGATGTCATTGCGGCGTTCGAAATCAACGCCGAGAGCTTTGAACTCACCTTTTTGATAACCAGCGCCGACTCCGAGCGTGAAGCGGCCGTTCGACAGCAAATCGACAGTTGCTGCGGACTTACCCAGCAAAAACGGATTGCGGTAGGCAATAACAGTCAAGTAGGTCACGAGTCGAATGCGTTCGGTTACTGCTGCGGCATGCCCAAGAGCCACGAATGGATCGAGGGTCTGGTGTCCCCCAGCGTCTAACCAACGCGAACCGGGTGCTGGATGCTCAGTGAAGGCCAGACCATGTAATCCGTGCGCTTCAACAGCCTTGGCGACCTCGGTGATCCGACCAGCTGCCATCATGTCGCCATCTCGCCCAGTGGCATCGGGGTATTGGTAGAGAAAACGCACATATGGAGAGTACCGTTTCTGACATGGCGTTCAAGATTTGCGGAGACAGCTCAGCGACATGAAAATCGGCTACACAACGATGAACACTCCCGCAGACATCGCTCCTCGCGTTCTTGGACCAATGCTTGAGGACGCCGGGTTTGACTCGATCTGGATTGGTGAGCACAGCCATATCCCAATCTCGCGAGCTACGCCCTATCCGACCGGCGGCGACATGCCGTGGCAATACACCACGATGATGGACCCCTTCATCAGCCTCACCCAAATCGGCGAACACACCACCAACCTTCTCTTGGGACTTGGAGTCGCCCTGCCGCTCGAACACGATGTCTTGGCACTCGCAAAAACCGCATCAACACTTGATGTGCTCAGTAATGGTCGACTGCAGTTTGGAGTAGGTGTGGGCTGGAACAAAGAGGAGTTAGCAAATCACAGCAACGTTAAATGGTCAATGAGATATCGAGCCCTTGCTGAATGTGTTGGAGCGCTGCGCTCACTTTGGGTTGATGACGAGTCAGAGTTTCACGGCGAATATTTCAACTTTGACAAAGTGTGGTCACGACCTAAGCCAATGCAACAACCCCACCCTCCCATCTGGTTTGGTGCTGGCGGCAAACTCGGTTCACAACACACGATTGCGTGGGCCGATGGATGGATGCCACTTGATATCACTTTGGGGGATGTACCCAAACGAGTCGCTAAATTTCGCCAACTTTCAACCGACGCGCGCCGTCAAGACATACCGATCTCAATGGTCGCTTTTGGTGATCCATCCCTTGACACCTTGTTGATGTATCGAGACCTCGGGATCGAACGAGTCATTGTTGGTTCAGGGCGCGACGGATGGGAAGATCCGTCCGGAGTTCCAGCGTTTATTGAGCGGTACGCAAATATGCGTGATCAATTGTTGTAACGGTCTTGATCTAGGACCATGCGACAATGACCTCATCAGCCGTGACGATTGTCGCCAAAAGCGAAAGCGAATTTTCTAACACCGCATCGGCGTATTCTCTCGGAACACCGCAAACGCCATCACGAACAATGATGACGTTGTAACCAAGATCAACTGCACTCATCACCGTTCCGAAAATGCCCATATTGATCGACACTCCAGTGACCACCAAAGTGCGAGTCGCTAGATTACGCAAAATTTGGTCAAGCGAAGTTTGAGTAAATGGTGTGAGACCGTGAATACGCGCAACCACGATGTCGCGATCGTCGGGACCGAGTTCAGAAACAAGTTTTGCGCCCTCAGAGCCCTGATCAATTGGTGTTGAACCTGTCTCGCGGCGCAAACGATTATTCATGGCAAAGACTTTGCAATTATCAATTGCACCGAGGCCATCAGCACGATTTTCGGCGACACAATGAACAACTTGAATTCCCCGCTGTCGGGCCGAGTCACAGAGGCGTCCAGCAGTTTGCCTCACCCCGACGCGTTCAACTTCGACTACAAGAGCTTTCATCAAAGCACCAGAGCCCACAACACCATTTTGCAACTCCATGGTGAGAACCGCCGTTGTCTCAGGATTCAATAGCGTTTTCAGGCGACTCAGTTGTTTCTCATCCATGTCCAAGATTGCCACACCGCACCCTCATATCTGCTAACTCTTAAGTATGACTAGCGCGCCAGACGCAAACAAACCGAGCGATATTCGCGGAACCACCCCCGACGAGTACTGGAAGTCCTTCGAGGAGAAGTGGACGTCACTGTTGACATATCGCTATCTCGGACGCGAATGGGGTTCGCTCGATAACAATGTTGCCGAAGGCCATTTCATGAAATTGCGCCACGATATGCGAAATAGCACTGGTGGCATTATGGCTGCGCCTCTGTGTGTGGCCTCTCCAGAATGCGGAGGATTCAATGACAATATCGTCGTTCCTAATCCGCTCATTGCATCCATGCAGATTCTTGATCCGGCCCGTGACGTGAAGAAATTGATGATCCTGCCGGACAATTTGCATACAGGTCGTCGCCTGGGCTTCAGTCGGGCTCTCGTTGTTGATGCCAACAACCCCGAGCGAGTTATCGCTATTTCAACCGGTGTTGGTCTTTCCCTTGGTGATGTTCCAGAGGGTTATCAAAAGATTGATAATCCGCCCATTGACATCGTTGACTCTCCTGACTTGCCACCACTGCATCAAGTTTTTGGCGCAGATCGAATGTCACATGGGGTGTGGCAGCTACCTCTACTCACAGCCGAATTAGCGTCACCTGATGCAGCACTTCACATCGGGCCACAACACATTGCTTTAGAGACTTCGTCAACCGAATTAGCGCAAGCATTGAGTTCAACCCAATTACAAATCAGTGATTGGTATGTGATGTTCGTGAACCGTGGCAAGGTCGGACCGTTCACAACTCAGGGCGAAGCCTTCGTCGGAGCCAACGGAAAAGTTGGTACACGTGTGAACCTGATTGACGAAGGCGACAATCATCGAGTCGTCAGCACAAGTGCCGCTACCTTTTCACCAATCCACTCGTGATTCTGGTGCAGAATAGTGGCGAAATGCGCAACGATTCTGCACCAGAATCACAGGTTTAGATGGGCATGCCTGAGATTTTGCGGAGGTTGTCACGCAAAGCCAGGCGACGTTCATCGGCGGTGAGTCCAGCGAAGTCACCCACCCAATCGCGAGGCGCTGCCAATCCTTCAGGGTGCGGCCAGTCGCTACCCAAGAGGATGCGATCTGCTCCAATGAGGCTGCTCAAGATTGCGATGTCGTCTTCGTAGAACGGAGCGACAGACACATTCGAACAGAAGGTTTCAACTGGATCACGCTTGTACAACTGCGGGGTCTTACCGTACGAACGCTTCAATCGACGCAACAAGTCGGGAACCCAACCAGCACCGAGTTCAACAGTGGCAATCTGCAATTTCGGAACACGATCAAACAGACCGTGGCAAATGAGTGATGCGACCAAGTCAAACACGGGGCGCTCAATATGCACTCCCATGACTTCGGTCAACGTTGACATCTTCATGCCGGTGTACTTGAGGCTCTCGCCCCAACGCTCGAGGTAAATGCCATAACCAGAGTCGGCACCATGGAATGCGATCGCAACTCCAGCATCGGCGGCCATATTCCAGAAACGGTCATACATCGGGTCAGCGAGAGAACGGAAGCGATCAGGCGCCTGCACCGGTGCTGGCCGGAATGTCACGAAACGTGCACCTTTTGAAATCGCTAATTCAAGCTCGGCTTCAGCGCGCACTGGGTCGATTAATGACATCAACGGACCAGTCAAGATTCGATTGTCGCGGTTGTAACCCCAGTCTTCGTCAAGCCACTGGTTGTAGCTATGGAAAACCGCATACAGGGCATCAACATCGTTCGCAAGCATTTCTTCAAGTCCAAGTCCGAGGCTCGGCAACACCCATGCAAGGTCGACGCCTTGTTCGATCAACTTGGCAACACGGGCTTCTCGTGAGCGAGCTGCCGGAGGAATGGGGCCCATTTCGATGATGTCGCGAATTTCCTTGCCGCCGTGATTCTGCGCACGGAAGTACATCTCGAGTGAACCAGGAACGCCGACTGGGTCATACGTAGGGTTCGGAATGAGTGTCAACAAACGATCATTAACGAGCAAAGTTTTGCGACCATCTACTTCAACCCAACGCACGGCTGCCTTATGCGCCTTAGGCAAATGGCGAATGACGGCATCTTCGGCTTCGTAATAGTGCTGATCAGCATCTGAGAGTCCGTACGTCACGTCATCAAGAACTGGCCGAGATTCAAGAAGTGTCATGTTTTTCCCTTAAGTCAGGCGACAGCAGCAAATCTGACGCTCCGTCAGATTGTACGGTATGGAAGCGCCCAAAGATAGATCTAGCCCGAGTACGGTGACCAAGGTCCCAGAAAATGGGACTTTGGTTCAGGATAAGAGACGCACGTTCAAGGGAGTGTTATGGAGATTTGGCAGATCATCGCTCGAGAGTCAATTCGAGATCTTGTCGCCCGTTACAACGCCAATGGGGACACTGGACGGTTCACCCAAGTGCGAGAACTCTTTAGCCCTGACGCGACCATGGATATCGGAGACGGTCGGGTCTATTCGGGGATTGAACAAGTGATGACGATCTTCACGGGCACTAAAGAAGCCACGGGGGCTGCTGCTGGGTTTACTCATGTGCGGCACTCAACGACGACTCATCAGATCGATCTCATGGACGAAACGCATGCGAACGGTCGCTTGTACTTCTTTGTCGTTACCGACATTGGCCTTGACCATTGGGGCCGTTACGTCGACTCTTATGTCTCAATCAACGGTCAATGGAAATTCGCGTCACGCAAAGTCACCGTTGACGGCTGGGCGACAAATTCACTGTTCCCCCACTGACCATTTCTTGTCTCTAAGCCCTTTCAGGGCGGAACGCTGAACGCGGCCGCTGCACGAATTCGAATGGAACCCCGTCAGGATCATTCAAGAAGCAGATCCACATGTCTGGCACTGCTGTTCCTTCAAGTTCAACTTGTCGAGGCTTGCGTTCAAACTTCCAACCTTCGGCCAAGAAACGTTCATACGACGCAACAGTGTCGTCAACTCCAACAGCGGTTCGAAATAGGCCTGCATGATTCGCGTCTGCCGGATGTTGACCGTGAGACTTGGGGTTTGACCATTCCGTTAACACGATTTCTGCAGCTTCATCAGGCAACTTCATTCGGAGCGCTCGACCAATTGCGGACGAACCATCTTCAGCCTTCAATCCCACGAAGTCGCCATCATCAATTGCATGTTCAGCAACGTCCAAGAATCCCATTCCGTGATACCACGACAAAGAATCTTCAATATTGGTCACCGTGATCCGCAGGTGCCGCAAACGGGATTCTCCAACTGGAATTGTTTCATCTTGCATGAGGTCGACCTGTGTACCGAACGGATCGGTCAAAGTTGCCCAGTTCTTTTGCCATGGCGCCGCCGAGCGCGACACCAAACGTGATCCAGCCGCCACCATTCGTCCAATCATCGATTCAATATCTGGCACACCAAAGCCAACGGCTTGCATCCCGACACGCGAAGCATCCGTGATGGGAGTCCCAATCATTTTCGGGCTCACCCACTCTTGAACCTCTAAAGAAGCGCTTGTCCGGGGTCCGCGTTTGTCGTAGACAAAGGCCGCTCCACTCACAATCTCGCCATCAATTCCTAATAACGACCCATCAGATGGGTGGAGCGGATTACGCATCACTTCTTTCATGTCGAGAACATTCACATAGAAATTAACCACCGCGTCGGTGTCATCGCAGCAATAGCAGATATGCAAAAAACGGCGAGAGGGGGCTTCAATGAGATCAGTCACAAGTGTGGACAGTACCTCATGACCCCCGACGACCTGACAGTATTGAGACTGTTCGGGAGGATTTATGCAAGAGAAAATTGATGGTCGTCGCCTTGAAGGCAAAACCGCTTTAGTCACGGGTGCTAGCCGTGGTATTGGGGCAGCTATCGCCCGTCGCCTGGCAGCCGAAGGAGCCACTGTTGCCTGCATGGCCCGCACTCTTGACCCAGATCCACGCTACGAGGGAACGCTACGCGACACCGTTGCCGCAATTACTCAAGCAGGTGGAAAGGCCGCAGCGTTCAAAGCCGATCTATCAAGTTCGGAGGATCGCAAGAACATCATCAACGAAGTGCATCAAGAACTCGGACCCATTGACATCTTGGTCAATAACGCCGCCGTGACTTTCTTCTTACCCATTGATTCTTTTCCGGAAAAGCGCTTCAAGTTGATGATGGAGACTCAGGTATGGGGCGCAATTGATTTAGCGCAGCGAGTAATTCCTGATATGCGATCACGTGGCGCGGGATGGATTTTGAACATCTCGTCGCGTGCCGCCATCAAACCAGTCGGACCCCCATTCGAGGCATGGTTTGCAACTGGCAACTCATCTGTCTACGGAATGTGTAAGGCCGCACTCGAGCGTGTTTCTCTAGGAATGGCCGCCGAACTTCACAGTGTCAATATTGCGGTCAATACCTTGGCACCGTGGGACAATGTGCCAACTCCGGGTGCTGGCAATCACGACCTACTTGAGGATTTCAAAATCGAACGCGAGGAAGTCATTGCGCAAGCTGCACTTGAGTTATGCGCAGGTGACCCGCAACGCTTAACGGGTCGCGTTGCCTACAGCCAACCATTGCTCGCAGAAATGAGCGTAGTCGCCAAGAGCCTGACCGGAGGACCATTTACGTGAGTTCAATACGACGCGGAACATGGACTAACTGGGCAGAAAATCAATCAATCAAACCCAAGTGGATCAACGAACCGGCAAGCGAATCTGATGTTGCTGACATTGTTGCTCGCGCCGCAAAATCAAACCGAACGGTGAAAGCCGTTGGTGCCGGCCACAGCTTCACTTCAACTGCACTCACTTTTGGCCATCTCATCAACATGGGTCATCTCAACAAGATCGTGCACGTTGATCGAAAGAAGAATCAGGTCACAGTTGAAGCCGGAATTCACATCTCAGAACTCAACGAACAGCTATTCGAGCTTGGTTATGCGATGCCCAATCTCGGGGATATCGCCTATCAGACAATTAGCGGAGCAATTTCCACATCGACTCATGGCACAGGTTCACGGCTCACCGGCATTGCTGGCCAAGTGGCGGGCCTACGAATCGTCAATGGTCACGGCGATGTTATTGACATCAATGGCCAACAAAATCCCGAACTCCTCGACGTGGCACGGGTTGGAGTTGGCGCTCTAGGAATCGTTACTCAAGTGACACTCAATGTTGTCCCCGCTTTTCGACTGCGGGCCGTTGAGGGTGCCCAGAAACTTGATGCACTGATTGAGAATCTTGATGACCTTGTCGACTCGAATGAACATTTTGAATTCTTTTGGATCCCTCACACCAAATGGGCACTCACGAAGCGGAACAACCGAACGACCGATCCCGTGCATATTCCGAGTCGTACCAAGCAGTGGTACAGCAAAACCTTTTTAGAAAACTATGCGTTCGGTGCGGTGTGTGCTCTCGGGCGCTTGAAACCGACATTGATTCCTCGTCTCGCGACGGCATTGCCATCTAGTGGTCAAACAGAAATCGTTGATGAAAGTTTCCGCATCTTCGCGAGTGAGCGCATCGTCAAGTTTGTTGAGATGGAATATGCCATACCGCGAGAATTTTGCGGAGAAGCACTTCAACGGATCCGCAAAATGATTGACGACAAGGGACACCTCGTCAGCTTCCCAGTTGAGGTTCGTTTCACCGCCAAAGATGACATTGCTCTGTCAACTGCATCCGGACGAGATTCGGCCTACATCGCAGTTCATATGTATAAAGGCATGGCGTACGAGGCCTATTTCCGCGATGTGGCCAACATCATGTCTGATTATGAAGGTCGACCCCATTGGGGCAAAATGCATTTTCTGAACAACAACGAGTTATCGAAGTTGTATCCGCAGTGGAACGAATTCTTAACGGCAAGGGACGCTCTTGATCCGAACCGAACGTTTACCAACGCCTACACCGAGCAGGTGTTTGGCAAATAGTAGGTGTGCTGAGCCTTCAACCAGCCTGCGCTCCTGGAATTGCTACAACTTAGCGAGAGAAAGAAAAGTAGCCATCAAAGGACCTCCGGCCCGGTTGTCCCCCACGGTGCCATCACCCATGCGATTCATGACATAGGCAAACGTCATCTCGGCTTCAAGATCATTGACACATAGCGATCCTCCCCAACCACCCCAAAAACAGGCTCGGTCATTCGGGCTAATGGGCGTGTGTTCTGATTTCAATCCGTAGCCAACGCCGAGTTTGATTGGTGACATCAACACTTGATCCGTCCCTTCGGCCTGCACATCAAAGATCTTCTCAATCGTGTCGCGGGAAAGGAAAGTCTGCCCCTTCACCGAACCACCGTGTGAAATAATTGATTGAGTCAAAGCAACAGACCGAGCGTTTCCTTGTCCGTTAGCGGCAGGGCTTTCACAGCGTCGCCATTCGGGTGTCCATGAGAAGCGGGCATCCATCTTTGGGTTCAGCATTGTTCGAGCAAAGATACTGTCGGCAGCAATATTGGGTGGAATACCCTGCGCTGCTGGAATCACCGACGCAATCCGGTCTTCAACATTTGCTGGAACTCCGATGTGAAAATCGGCTCCCAAAGGTTCGGCAACCCGAGTGCGAAAGAAGATACCGAGCGACATGCCAGTGACTCGCTTCACCAACTCGCCCAACAGATATCCCTGGGTCATCGCGTGATACCCAGACTTTGTGCCTGGCTCCCACCACGGTGCCTGCGCAGCAAGTAATGACGAGCATTTTTCGTGATCGTACAAATCTGCAGCAACCAAAGGCTCGTCCCAACCCGACACACCAGAGGTGTGCGACATCAGATGGCGCACAAGAACCTTTTCTTTTCCATTAGCCGCAAATTCAGGCCAGTGTTTACATACGGGATCGTCGAGGCTCATTTTGCCTTCATCTACCAACATCAACACGCAAAGGAACATTTGTGTTTTCGTGGTTGACCAAACATTGATCAACGTATTCTCTTCCCACGGCGTCGTGCGTTCCATGTCGGTGTGCCCGCCCCAGATATCAACGACCATTTCACCGCGGTGCATCACCGCGACGCTCGCTCCAACTTCAAAATCTGAAGTGAAGTTCGCGGCGAAGGCGTCTTTCACCGATCCAAATCCTGACTTGACAAATCCCTGTACTTCCACCGTGAGCGTTTCCTTTAGTTCAGAATGTTGACTTATCGGAGCGAATTGATAGTAATGGTTCCGGTTGAACCATTGACCGTGATGTTGGCACCATCTGGAATCTTCTTTGTTGCGTCGGCTACGGACGCAACACACGGGATACCCAATTCACGACTCACGATGCTTGCGTGCGAACCCACAGCGCCAAGGTTTACGACAACCGCTCCTGAAGCCAAAAACAGCGGCGTCCACGACGGATCAGTATTGAGCGTTACCAAAATGTCACCGGCATCGAGTCCGCTTGGATCAAAGGGATCAAGAATGACTCTTGCCGTTCCGGTGTACTCACCTGCAGAACACGCGACGCCTTTCAAGACATCGCCAACCTTTACAACGTCGTTACTCGCGACATCTCGTCGTGGCCACTGCGAAAGCGGCGGCACATCAGGTCCAACGATGTATGGCGGATCTAGCAGCGCCAATGCCTGGTGATCGACAAATCGTTCAGCGAGCACTTCCTTAAAGGGGGCGGGGTTACTGAGATACTGCTCGAGTTCTGACTCAAGCAACATATAAATCTGTTCCGCTGCGGCCAGATGACCTGCTGCAACCATTCGTCGACCGATTTCGTCAAAACACACCCGCACTTCGTGAATCGCCGCGATGTTGTTGCTCTTACAACGCTCGCGTGTTGCTTGCCAGACTCCCGAAGATGCATACGACGCAGCGAATGCTCCGATTGCTTCGGGGTCTCCGCTGAGAAGTTCCAAGAATTCTGTGTACAGACGTTCACGCTCTGCTGAATTGCGTTCGTGTGATTTATGTGGATCAGCTGAATCATCTTGGTGGCGCAGGCGATCAATCTGGATGAAGGCCAACGCCGGCTTTGATTCGTAACTAGAAGCTGCAGGATCCCATTCATTTGGAGCACGACCACCGTGATCAATCATGAAAACTTGCAAAGCTGAAGCGAATTCGGTTCCAACGACCTTGCTCAACATCTCATTGGCTACATCTGAGTTGATTGTTCCCGCCGCGAAACTCTCATCGAACAATTCGGTTAAAGCCGCATCCCCGCGAACTAAACGAGAGAGATCCCACAACTGCGTAGCAATATTGGCCGAGTCAACATTGCCGACTGCTCCGATCATGCGCACACCGTCTTCGGCCCGTCCGAGACCTTCGGCGATAGCCAAAACTCCTCCTGGACCAAAAGAAGCGCCGAGGCTTGCCCACGCATGTTGTTCAAACATCGCGACCAGATGTGGCTGCATTGTTCGAGCACGGGCTACCAGTTCATGATTTGAAAGCTGTGAAAGATCTGGACGGTTGCGGCGAATCTCAAGTGCTGTTGCATGCTGATCTTCAACTGGCTGATGCGTCACTGCACTCATGATGTAGGCCTGGGTTTCAGCCAACTTCTCGGCATGTCGTGGCGAATCATGCCAAGGCTCTGCCACGTAAGGAGGCACATCAGGACGATCATCAAAATACGCCGCGTCAATCGCCTCAGGGCTCGCACCTGGCATACGCACGCCCATCAGGCGGGCTTGCATGAGTGAGTTATAGAAATAGCCACCAAAGCATCCAAAGGTTTCGGGTGGAGAGCCGTAGTCATCATGATCAAAGACGCCGAAGGTCACAAATCCATCACGACAACCCAAAACGATTCCTGACTCCCAACAAAAAGTCCACCCCAAAGGACTGACCGGGTCAGCCAAAACATCAGCAGCATTTCCGCGTGTATAAAACGGAAATCGTGTTGTCGGCGTCCGGTCGATAATCCACTTATCTGACAACATCTGTCCCCCTCAAAACATCAACGCACAAGCGTCAGTACGAACTCTAATAAGAATGGTCCAAAGTCCTGAGAATCGGAGAAAGAGTCGCTGCTTTCGCCCTGTTAAAATTCTTGACATCGGACCGCAGAAGATCATCCTCTTTTACAAATTCACTCCACTAGCTGATCCTGAAGCGATCCGTTTGTGGCAGCGCACTCTGTGCGAAGCAAACGACCTTCGTGGCAGAATTTTGATATCAAAGGATGGCATCAACGGAACTGTTGGTGGATCGCTCAACCAGATCAAGCGATACATCCGGGTCATGAAGGACTTCGCGCCTTTCAAAGATATGGAATATAAGTGGTCTGAAGGGCATGGCGACGAGTTCCCTCGTTTGCAGGTTCGAGTGCGCGACGAAATCGTGACCTTTGGTGTTCCTGAAGAAATTGTCGTGAACGAAAATGGCATCGTCGGTGGAGGTATTCACCTGTCTCCAACCGAAGTCAATGAACTTGTCGCCTCGCGTGGCGATGAAGTGGTCTTCTTTGACGGTCGCAACGAATACGAGGCAGCGATCGGCAAATTTAGAAACGCTGTGGTTCCTCCGATTGAGACAACTCCCGAGTTTGTCAAAGTGCTTGAAAGTGGTGCGTACGACCACCTCAAAGACAAACCCATTGTCACTTACTGCACCGGTGGAATTCGTTGCGAAGTTCTTTCACTCATTATGAAGAACCGCGGTTTCAAAGAGGTGTACCAAATTGATGGTGGCATCGTTCGTTATGCCGAGAAGTTCAAGGACTCGGGACTATGGGAAGGTTCGCTCTATGTCTTCGATCGTCGCTTCAAGTTGGAATACAGCAAAGACACCAAGGTATTAAGTACTTGTCATATGTGCGACACGCCCACAAGCGAATACCACAATTGCTCAGATCTACTGTGCCGACGCCGAACCTTGGTCTGTCCCGACTGCGTAACAAAAGTCAACGAAGTCCTCTGTCACGATTGCCTTTGAAATACCAACAAAACAACCATCCTCAAAGACGGGCGACTGGGAATCGAAGGTACGGACTAACGCCCTGCGTAGTAAACCATTTGCGTCGTTACGTACACCAACGGGACATCAGTAAAGGTCACAACATCTACGCACTATGTGCCCCGACTTGAGCGCTCAATGATGAACTAAGAAGCGATTTCAGATGGACAAAACATTGCGCGAACCATCTAGTTCTTAGGACCACGAACCGTTAAGTTCTCTCTGTATAACCTCTGATGGTCAACCCTGTCAACACGCGATTGTGACAAGTTGACTGTCAGCATTTAACGAACCTGGGGCAACACTTTGATTTCCTTCATCAATAATCTGCCACCCGCTACCACATCGCAGCTCAGAGCGTGCTGACGAACCATCGTTGCTGAAATACAACCCGACAGCACCCAAAGCCACGTTCGATTGCTTGGCCTGCTGGATGTCGGCCCAACCAATCAAGGTCGCATCATAATTTGCGACCGACAATGCCGAATTATCCAACATGTATTCCATGTCGCCCACCATGCTTATGTCCCAAGCTCCGAGACTCTGATCAAACGACGACGCCCCAGCGAACATGGCGCGCATGCTCGTTACTAGACCCGTGTCCCAACCACTCACATCACCATTAAACGACGACGCTAAACCGAACATACCCTCCATGTTCGTCACCAGACCCGTATCCCAACCACTCACATCACCATTAAACGCTGTCGCCCTATAGAACATGTAACTCTTGTCCGTCAATACCGAACCCGTGTCCCAACCACTCACATCACCATTAAACGACGACGCCCCATAGAACATTTCGCTCATGCTCGTCACCAGACCCGTGTCCCAACCACTCACATCACCATTAAACGACGACGACCCATCGAACATGCCTTTCATGCTCGTCACCAGACCCGTATCCCAACTGTTTAGATTTTGATTAAACGCCGAAGCACCATGGAACATCCTTCTCATGCTCGTCACCGAACCCGTATCCCAACTATTCAAACTCTGATTAAACGACGACGCATAACTAAACATGCCACTCATGTCGGTCACTGCACTCGTATCCCAACCACTCACATCACCATTAAACGACGACGCCCCAGAAAACATGCCACTCATGTCCGACACTGCACTCGTATCCCAACCACTCACGTCACCATTAAACGACGACGCCCCAGAAAACATGCCACTCATGTCCGACACTGTTGCGGGCAGAGTTGCTGGGACATCAATCAAGTTAACTGAGGCTAAGAATGCAAAAGACAATGACGTGATTCCTAACTCGCCGAATGAACGAACCGCCTTCAAATAATGGGCGCCACTCAGAGGTAAATCAACATTCAAGGGATCTTGCCCGAAGCCGGTCAGTGAACCGCTCACCGTAATGGTGTATCGGCCTGATGTCGTATAGGTGTGTGGGAACGGCCCAGCAGCCCTGACATTGTCGGTTGATCCGTCGCCCCAATCAACCTGCACATCCACTTCACCCCATAGACCGAGTTCAAAAACAAAACTTTCATCAGCTGCCGTTACTGAACCAATCTCGACTGGTACCCGCACCGTCGAATCAATCTCAAGAACCATATTTGGGTTAACCGGAACGACAGTTGTCGTCGGTGCAACAGTCGTCGCAAGTGCAACAGTCGTTGTTGTAGGTGAACACGGATCAGTGACTGACGGCGCCAACACAAAACCACCAAGCAACACCAGCGGTGCCACCACAACCGACATTCGGCCAGCAGAGGCCCGCACCCAACGGGTCACAATCACACCAGCAACTAACATGAACAAACCAGCAACCACAACAAACGTCGAACCACCAGTGGCGGGCAAACGACACACATCAATAGCAAACATCACAAACTCCCTCAGGCAAACTCAGACCCAATTCCGACCATAGCGACCAAAACCAACTCCACCGTACACAGACGAACAGTCATCGGACAGCAATCCCATGTCAAACGATGATTCTGCAATGACACGAAACTCACCACTAGAGGCTACGAGGGAGGTACGACACGTCGTACAAATGCCCTGCGTAGTAAACCATTTGCGTCGTTATGGACACAACTGCATATCAGTAAAGGCCACACCATCTACGCATTATGTGCACCGAATTGACCGCTCAATGATGAACTAAGAAACGATTTCAGATGGACAAAACATTGGGCGAACCATCTAGTTCTTGGGACTCCAAACCGTTTATTTCTTTCTGTATAGCCTCTGATGATCTCTAGGCAATCAGCACGCGACTGTGACAAGTTGACTGTCAGCATTCAACGAACCTGCGCCAAGATCTTGGTTTCCTGCATCAATAATCTGCCACCCGCTACCACATTGCAGATCAGAGTGTGCCGACGAACCATTATTGCTGAAATACAAACCGGCAGCACCTAAAGTCACGTTCGATTGCTTGGCCTGCTGGATATCGGCCCAACCATTCAACGTCGCATCATAATTAGCGACCGACAATCCCGAATCATCCAACATGTATTCCATGTCGCCCACCATGCTTATGTCCCAGGCACCAAGACTCTGATTAAACGCTGTCGCATTAGCGAACATGCCGCTCATGGTCGTCACCGAACCAGTATCCCAATCACTCACATCACCATTAAACGACGACGCATAACTAAACATGCCACTCATGTCGGTCACCGAACCAGTATCCCAATCACTCACATCACCATCAAACGCTGTCGCATCAGCGAACATGTAACTCATGGTCGTCACCGAACCAGTATCCCAACCACTCACATCACCATTAAACGCTGTCGCCAAAAAGAACATGTTACTCATGTCGGTCACCGAACCAGTATCCCAACCACTCACATCACCATTAAACGCTTTCGCCGCCAAGAACATGCCCTCCATGCTCGTCACCGAACCAGTATCCCAACCACTCACATCACCATTAAACGCTGTCGCCCCATTGAACATGCCCTCCATGTTCGTCACCGAACCAGTATCCCAACCACTCACATCACCATCAAACGCTGTCGCCCGAAAGAACATGCCCTCCATGCTCGTCACCAGACCCGTATCCCAACTATTCAAACTCTGATTAAACGACGACGCATAACTAAACATGCCACTCATGTCGGTCACTGCACTCGTATCCCAACCACTCACATCACCATTAAACGACGACGCCCCAGAAAACATGCCACTCATGTCCGACACTGCACTCGTATCCCAACCACTCACGTCACCATTAAACGACGACGCCCCAGAAAACATGCCACTCATGTCCGACACTGTTGCGGGCAGAGTTGCTGGGACATCAATCAAGTTAACTGAGGCTAAGAATGCAAAAGACAATGACGTGATTCCTAACTCGCCGAATGAACGAACCGCCTTCAAATAATGGGCGCCACTCAGAGGTAAATCAACATTCAAGGGATCTTGCCCGAAGCCGGTCAGTGAACCGCTCACCGTAATGGTGTATCGGCCTGATGTCGTATAGGTGTGTGGGAACGGCCCAGCAGCCCTGACATTGTCGGTTGATCCGTCGCCCCAATCAACCTGCACATCCACTTCACCCCATAGACCGAGTTCAAAAACAAAACTTTCATCAGCTGCCGTTACTGAACCAATCTCGACTGGTACCCGCACCGTCGAATCAATCTCAAGAACCATATTTGGGTTAACCGGAACGACAGTCGTCGTTGGTGCAACAGTCGTCGTTGATCCGACTGTTGTCGTTGGTGCAACCGTCGTCGTCGTGGGTGAACACGGATCAGTGACTGACGGCGCCAACACAAAACCACCAAGCAACACCAGCGGTGCCACCACAACCGACATTCGGCCAGCAGAGGCCCGCACCCAACGGGTCACAATCACACCAGCAATTAACATGAACAAACCAGCGGCTACCACAAACGTTGAGCCACCAGTAGCGGGCAAACGACATACATCAACAGCAAACATAGAAAAGGCTCCTTCAGGCAAACTCAGACCCAATTCCGGCCATAGCGACCAAAACCAACTCCACCGTACACAGACGAACAGTCATCGGACAGCAATCCCATGTCAAACGATGATTCTGCAATGACACGAAACTCACCACTAGAGGCTACGCAGGGAGGTACGACACGTCGTACAAATGCCCTGCGTAGTAAACAATTTGCGTCGTTATGGAAACCATCTGGACACCAGTAATGCCGACCAATATGTACAACACGTCTCCTGGCGTCAAAAAATAGTACCAATTTGCATCGTTACTTCTCCCTCTCCTAGGTTAATCAGAGTTTTTTGACGGTAGGAAAGGTGAACACTTATGTTCAAGATCAAAAGTGCAAAGTTGGGCCTTGTAGCAGCATTTCTTGCCTTAACTGCTTTTACTCAAGGTTGGCCACAATTCGTTTCCGCCGATGCAAATGAAGTGGCCGTCGGCGGTCCGAATACGTTGGAGCAGGCTGCGATCAGCGCCGGCGGATCTCAGACGTGTGCATTGCTGTCAACTGGTGCAGTGGAATGCTGGGGCTGGAACTACTACGGGCAGGTTGGTGACAACACCACTGTCGACAGGTTGACGCCCACACAAGTCGACGGCCTGACCAGCGGCGTCACTGCCATCACCGCCGGCGGATCTCACGCGTGTGCATTGCTGACAACTGGTGCAGTGAAATGCTGGGGCAACAACTACGACGGGCAGGTTGGTGACAACACCACCGACAACAAGTTGACACCCACACAAGTCGACGGCCTGACCAGCGGCGTCACCGCCATCACCGCCGGCGGAAATCACACATGTGCATTGCTGACAACTGGTGCAGTGAAATGCTGGGGCAACAACGTCTTTGGAGCGGTTGGTGACAACACCACCGACAACAAGTTGACACCCACACAAGTCGACGGCCTGACCAGCGGCGTCACCGCCATCACCGCCGGCGGAAATGCGATCGGTGATGGCTCAAGTCACACGTGTGCATTGCTGTCAACTGGTGCAGTGAAATGCTGGGGCTGGAACTTCACCGGGCAGGTTGGTGACAACACCACCGACACCAGGTTGACGCCCACACAAGTCGACGGCCTGACCAGCGGCGTCACCGCCATCAGCGCCGGCGGAGATCACACGTGTGCATTGCTTTCAACTGGTGCAGTGAAATGCTGGGGCAACAACGTCTATGGCGCGATTGGTGACAACACCGACGTCGCGAAGTTGACGCCCACACAAGTTGACGGCCTGACGAGCGGCGTCACCGCCATCAGCGCCGGCCAATTTCACACTTGTGCATTGCTGTCAACTGGTGCGATGAAATGCTGGGGCTGGAACTTCCACGGGCAAGTTGGTGACAACACCAACGTCGCGAAGTTGACGCCCACACAAGTTGACGGCCTGACGAGCGGCGTCACCGCCATCAGCAACGGCACACGTCACACTTGTGCATTGCTGTCAACTAGTGCAATGAAATGCTGGGGCTTCAACATCTACGGGCGAATTGGTGACAACACCACCGACAACAAGTTGACGCCCACACAAGTGCTGACCGGCGTCGGGCCAACAACTACTACAACAACGACTACAACAACGACTACAACAACGACTACAACAACGACTACAACAACGACTACAGCAGCGACCACCACAATCGCAACAGTGAGCACGGTTGTGCCGTCTCCAGAATTGCCAGAGACGGGCTCACAGTCGGACGGATGGATCATCGCTGGGATCTTCGCGATAATCACCGGAACAGTGCTAGTCACGCGCCGGCGCAATTTCCGTTAAAACTCAGCGACTGGTGACGCGCGATATCGCATCACCAATCACTGAGGTCAGCACAACGTTCGCTACTTCTTACGTTCCAAAACATGTCGAAGGCGCCAAAGATACCTAAGACTTGACTACACGACGGACGACATGCCTATGTCGGACTTGCGTTGTCGGCTGGAACACCAATTCATGTTGATTCGGGCCGTGTAGGTCATTTGAAGGCATCAACCACTAACGACGTGTATTCTCAATTCCTACCGACTGCCGACAGTCATGCCGCCGACACCATCGGACAGGTTTTACATTCGTCATCGCATGACAGACACTGGACACCGATGGACACCATGTGGATACCAATTTCGGTGTAATTGGGCATATCCCGGCGAACACTGACGGACAGTCGTCGGACAGTAATCCCATGTCAAACGATGATTCTGCAATGACACGAAACTCACCACTAGAGGCTACGCAGGGAGGTACGACACGTCGTACAAATGCCCTGCGTAGGAAACCATTTGCGTCGTTATGGACACAACTGGACATCAGTAAAGGCCACACCATCTACGCATTATGTGCCCCGACTTGACCGCTCAATGATGACCTAAGAAGCGATTGTAAGTGGACAATACATCGCACGAAACATCTAGTTCTTGGGACTCCAAACCGTTAAGTTCTTTCTGTATAACCTCTGATGATCTCTAGGCAATCAGCACACGATTGTGACAAGTTGACTGACAGCTCTCAACGAACCTGGGGCAACACTTTGATTTCCTTCATCAATAATCTGCCACCCGCTACCACATCGCAGCTCAGAGCGTGCTGAAGAACCATCGTTGCTGAAATACAACCCGACAGCACCCAAAGCCACGTTCGATTGCTTGGCCTGCTGGATGTCGGCCCAACCAATCAAGGTCGCATCATAATTATTGACCGACAATGCCGAACCGTTCAACATGTTTTCCATGTCGCCCACCATGCTTATGTCCCAGTCTCCGAGACTCTGATCAAATGACGACGCCCCAGCAAACATGCCGCGCATGGTGAAAACCAGACGGGTATCCCAACCGCTCACATCACCATTAAACGACGACGCGTTAGCGAACATACCCTCCATGCTCGTCACCAGACCCGTATCCCAACCACTCACATCCCCATTAAACGCTGTCGCCCCATAAAATAGGTAGCTTTCACTGTTGCGCCGGACGGCTTCAGGACCTGAATCTGCCCCTCTGACCCGCCAGCAAACCCAGTAATTCCGAGGCCATCAATACTCCAAGAAACTCGACCAGCGAATATGGCTGACTCCTGGAGGCAACTATTTGTCGAGATTTCAGCCTGTTCATAACTTTTATTCGCCGAAATAGCTCCAACAGACGAAGTGGCTGTCAAACCTGCTGCCACAACCGCCAGGACGAAAATCTTTAATGATGAGAATCTTTTTTCAAGGCTGTCCTCCACATGAGCAGGGAAAACACGCAACCCCGACCGACCACTGTACAAAACTCAGATGTATTTTGATAGCGATCAAACATAGGCCCGACCAGTCCGATCGAACAACAAAAAGCCTTCCTACGATTCAACCTATGGATTCACTCCACCGCGCATACAAAGTGAAACTGCTCGTTTCACCATGCGCATACGGCCACGAGCTGATCGCTGTGATCAGGCTGGAAGGCACGGCGGTCTGCCCAGAACTGCCGTCACCCCAACATGTCACGGAGCCGTTTGCGAGCACCGCACACGTGTGATTACCACCAGCAGAAATCGCCGTCGCAGACGTGACACTCGAAGGCACAGTGGCCCGCCCATCATCGTTGGCACCCCAACATGTCACCGTGCCGTCAGCAAGCAACGCACACGAATGACGTTCACCCGCAGAAATCGCAGTCGCAGACGTGACACCTGTAGGCACATCAATCTGCCCCTCGCCGTTGTAACCCCAACATGTCACCGTGCCATCAGCAAGCAACGCACACGAATGATATTCACCGGCGGAAATCGCCGTCGCAGACGTGACACTTGAAGGCACGGTGGTCTGCCCGAGGTCGCTGTAACCCCAACATGTCACCGTCCCATCAGCAAGCAATGCACACGTGAGACTACCACCAGCGTCAATCGCCGTCGCAGACGTGACACTCGAAGGCACATCAGTCTGCCCAGAACCGTTCCAACCCCAACATGTCACCGTGCCGTCAGCCAACAACGCACACGTGTGAAAATCACCGGCGGAAATCGCCGTCGCAGACGTGACACTCGAAGGCACAGTGGCCCGCCCATCATCGTTGGCACCCCAACATGTCACCGTGCCGTCAGCAAGCAACGCACACGAATGATAGAAACCAGTAGAAATCGCAGTCGCAGTCGTGACACTCGAAGGCACAGAAATCTGCCCGTCTTGGGTGGAACCCCAACATGTCACCGTGCCGTCAGCAAGCAACGCACACGTGTGATAATGACCGGCAGAAACAGCCGTCGGAACAGAGTCGCTGTACCAACCGTCAAATGTGTAGCCAGCACGTGTCGGCACACCCGGATCGCTAACACTGCCGCCAGTCGTCGTCGACGTGGCAGTGATACTGCTTCCACCATCTGTGTCGTAAGTGACTGTCAATGTGTTGGCAGTCCACTGCGCATACAAAGTGAAAGCACTCGTTTCACCATGCGTGTACGGCCACGAACTGATCGCTGTGGTCAGGCTGGAAGGCGCAGAAGTCTGCCCTTCGCTGCTGCGACCCCAACATGTCACCGTGCCGCCAGCAAGCAACGCACACGTGTGACTACCACCTGCAGAAATTGCCGTCGCAGACGTGACACCTGTAGGCACATCAATCTGCCCAAAATCGTTGTTACCCCAACATGTCACCGTCCCATCAGCAAGCAATGCACACGTGAGACTACCACCGGCAGAAATCGCCGTCGCAGACGTGACACTCGAAGGCACATCAGTCTGCCCAGAACCGTTCCAACCCCAACATGTCACCGTGCCGTCAGCCAACAACGCACACGTGTGATAATCACCGGCGGAAATCGCCGTCGCAGACGTGACACTCGAAGGCACAGTGGCCCGCCCATCATCGTTGTTGCCCCAACATGTCACCGTGCCATCAGCGAGCAACGCACACGAATGATCGAAACCAGTAGAAATCGCCGTCGCAGTCGTGACACTCGAAGGCACAGAAGTCTGCCCAGAACCGTTGGCCCCCCAACATGTCACCGTGCCGTCAGCAAGCAACGCACACGTGTGATAATGACCGGCAGAAATCGCCGTCGCAGTCGTGACACTTGAAGGCACAGACGTCTGCCCATCACCGTTGTCGCCCCAACATGTCACCGTGCCATCAGCGAGCAACGCACACGAATGCGAGTAACCGGCGTCAATCGCCGTCGCAGTCGTGACACTCGAAGGCACAGAAGTCTGCCCAGAACCGTTGGCACCCCAACATGTCACAGTGCTGTCAGCAAGCAACGCACACGAATGACCACCAGTAACAGAAACAGCCGTCGGAACAGAGTCGCTGTACCAAGCATCAAATGTGTAGCCAGCACGTGTCGGCACACCCGGATCGCTAACGCTGCCACCAGTCGTCGTCGACGTGCCAGTGATACTGCTTCCACCATCTGTGTCGTAAGTGACTGTCAGGGTGTTGGCGGTCCACTGCGCATACAAAGTGAAAGCACTCGTTTCACCATGCGTGTACGGCCACGAACTGATCGCTGGGGTCAACCGCGTAGGCACGGCGGTCTGCCCTCCATTGTTCAAACCCCAACATGTCACAGTGCCGTCAGCAAGCACCGCACACGTGTGATTAGCACCAGCAGAAATCGCAATCGCAGACGTGACACTCGAAGGCACCGAGGTCTGCCCGAAGAAGTTGTGGCCCCAACATGTCACAGTGCCGTCAGCAAGCAACGCACAGGTGTGAGTACCACCGGCAGAAATTGCCGTCGCAGACGTGACACTCGAAGGCACAGTGGCCCGCCCGTTATCTGTCCTACCCCAACAGGTCACCGTGCCGTCAGCAAGCAACGCACACGAATGCGAGTCGCCAGCAGAAATCGCCGTCGCAGACGTGACACCAGATGGCACCGTGGCCTGCCCGAAGTTGTTACTACCCCAACAGGTCACCGTGCCATCAGACAGCAACGCACACGAATACTCGCTACCAGCAGAAATCGCCGTCGCAGACGTGACACCGGAAGGCACCGTGGCCTGCCCGAAGTTGTTACGACCCCAACATGTCACCGTGCCATCAGCAAGCACCGCACACGAATGATAACCACCAGCAGAAATCGCCGTCGCAGACGTGACACCGGAAGGCACCGTGGCCTGCCCGAAGTAGTTGTCGCCCCAACATGTCACCGTGCCGTCAGCAAGCACCGCACACGTGTGGCTACCACCAGCAGAAATCGCGGTCGCAGACGTGACACTCGAAGGCACAGAAATCTGCCCGTAACTGTTCCAACCCCAACATGTCACAGTGCCAACATCAAGCAACGCACACGAATGAACACCATCAACAGAAACAGCCGTCGGAACAGAGTCGCTGTACCAACCGTCAAATGTGTAACCGGCACGAGTCGGCGCACCCGGATCGGCAACACTGCCGCCAGTCGTCGTCGACGTGCCAGTGATACTGCTTCCACCATCTGTGTCGTAAGTGACTGTCAGGGTGTTGGCGGTCCACTGCGCATACAAAGTGAAAGCACTCGTTTCACCATGCGTGTACGGCCACGAACTGATCGCTGTAGTCAGGTTGGAAGGCACGTTCCTCTGCGCAAAGTTGTTACGACCCCAACATGTCACAGTGCCACCCGTCAACAACGCACACGTGTGATTACCACCAGCAGAAATCGCCGTCGCAGACGTGACACCGGAAGGCACAGTGGCCTGCCCGAAGACGTTGTGGCCCCAACAAGTCACCGTGCCGTCAGCAAGCACCGCACACGTGTGACTTTCACCAGCGGAAATCGCCGTCGCAGATGTCTTACTCGAAGGCACCGTGGCCTGCGCAAAGTTGTTACGACCCCAACATGTCACAGTGCCACCAGTCAACAACGCACATGAATGAAAGCGGCCAGCAGAAATCGCCGTCGCCGACGTGACACTTGAAGGCACCGTGGCCTGCCCGAAGTTGTTCCTACCCCAACATGTCACCGTGCCACCATTCAACAACGCACACGAATACTCGCTACCAGCAGAAATCGCCGTTGCAGACGTGACACTCGAAGGCACAGTGGCCTGCCCGAAGTTGTTACGACCCCAACATGTCACAGTGCCACCAGTCAACAACGCACACGAATACTCTCCACCAGCAGAAATCGCCGTTGCAGACGTGACACCAGAGGGCACAGTGGCCTGCCCGAAGTTGTTGTTGCCCCAACAGGTCACCGTGCCGTCAGCAAGCAACGCACACGCGTGACCACCACCAGCTTCAACCGCTGTCGCAGACGTGACACTTGAAGGCACAGTGGCCTGCCCGAAGTTGTTGTTGCCCCAACAGGTCACCGTGCCGTCAGCAAGCAACGCACACGTGTGACTACCGCCAGTAACAATCGCCGTCGGAACAGAGTCGCTGTACCAAGCATCAAATGTGTAACCAGCACGAGTCGGTGCACCCGGATCCGCAACACTGCCGCCAGTCGTCGTCGACGTGCCAGTGATATTGCTTCCGCCACCAGCGTTGTAAGTAACGGCCAATGTGTTGGCAGTCCAGCGCGCATACAGGGTAAAGTCACTGGTTTTTCCATGCAGGTGCCCGTACCCGACCTCGGTGCCACCAGAAGCCGCCGTATACCAACCTGTAAATGTGTAACCAGTACGAGTCGGTTGACTCGGATACCAAATTGGAGACCAACCGGCACCAGTTCTCGTGAAACTAGAAGCAACACTGCTGCCACCACCTGAATCGTACGTGACAGTCAATCTGTTGGCATTCCACCGCGCATACAACGTGAAATTACTCGTTCGGCCGTGTGTGTGTGGATATGTGACACGCGAGCCGCCCCTAGCACTTTTATACCAACCAGTGAATGTGTAACCAGCACGATTCGGCGTACCTGGATCAGCCACCGTGCCACCAACTGTCGTCGACGTCGCCGAAATACTGCTGCCACCACCGGTGTCATATGTGACTGTCAATGGAGTCCCCCCATTGGCTGATACTGAATTCGCACTACTGGCTAACGATGCGAAGACCAAACACAACGCTACGAACAACCGGTTCAACACTTGGGTACGAAACATTTTTGACCTCACATCAAGCCAGCAGAATTTAGTAACTTTAGTTACAAACAATTTGGAGTAAAAGAGGGTCATATATGGTGTCAGTCACACGTCTTTTCTCCGAGAAGGGGTCCGAAGTCACTGTTCAGCAGTGATCTGACCGCTCATTGTGTGAACCGTCAAGTGCGTTGCCGCCGAACACACTCCAAGACAACTCCATGACCCACTATCGGTGTGCTCTCAAAGATTGCCAAAAGAGAGGCGACGCTGGGAATCGAACCCAGGTAGAGGGCTTTGCAGGCCCTTGCCTAAACCACTCGGCCACGTCGCCAACCGATCTGGCGGACCAAATCGGAATAGCAAGCCTACCTGCGATCGAGCATTCCCGCCCTGTCCGAGTGAACAGTCCAAAACTTCGTTATGCGTTCCTCCCCATGCGAGACTCTCAGCCATGTCATCCCGTCATCCACTCCTTCTGACCTCCCTCTTCGCCGCTATTGCCCTATCTGCATGTGGCGGAGGAGACTCAGCATCAACAGCATCTGTCGCTCCAACGACCGAGTCATCAACCACCGAGGCTCCCACTACCGAGACTCCGGCGACCGAAGCACCAACCACGACCCTTGACCCTGCCGTTGAAGCGATGATGTACACCGAGACCGGCCCGTACCCCGTCGGAGTCACCACACTCGAGCTAGCCGCGGGCAACAAAGTTGAAGTTTGGTATCCCGCAGTTGAAGGAACCACCGGAGCCGAGTTCTACGACACCCGAGACTTCGTACCTCCAGCCATTAAAGCTCTTCTGACCGCTGAAGTGCCAGCTCGCTATGACTACACCGCTGGACGCGACGCTGTCGTTGCAGATGGACAGTTCCCCGTCGTGTTGTTTAGTCACGGCTACAGCGGCATGCGTCTGCAGAGCACATTCCTCACGGCTCATCTTGCAAGTTGGGGAATGGTCGTTGCCGCTCCCGACCATTGGTCACGCGACCTTTTCCACGTTCTGAGTGCTCCGGTCGGCGACCGCGAGTCAGCAACCGCCGAGCTATTGGGAACACTCGATTTGGTGACGTCTGGAAACGACGATCCTGCTTCGCTACTTCAGGGTCATGTTGATGTTTCTCGCGTTATCGCCCTTGGTCACTCTGCTGGCGGCGGAACAATTGTGAGCGCCGCTAATGACGACCGTGTTGACGGTTACATCTCAATGGCATCAGGGGTTCTTGGAATGGGCTCATCAGATGCGACGACCATTGCTCCCCCAACATTCGTGAACAAGCCATCGTTCTTTATCGCTGGCGCACTTGACGCAATCATCTCCGCCGAAGAATCAACTCGCCCTTCATTCGAGGCTGTGCCAGGACCGAGTCGTCTGTGGATCATTGACGGAGTCGGCCACAACGGCTTTGACGATTTCTGCACCTTCGGAAACGGGTCGGGCATTATTGGTGTCGCTCTCGCATCCGGTCTCGGACCCTTGCTCGACGCTCAGCCACAGTTGAAGACCTTGGGTCAAGATGGCTGCATTCCACCCGCCGAGCCAGTTGAACTTGGGTTCCCCATCATCAAGCACGCCGTGACCGCTCAATTGCGCTTCTGGTTTGGCGACGATGCAACTCCGGTTGGTCTTGATAGCTCGGTGAGCGATCAGTACGAACTCGCCGTTTCAATCGACTCCAAAGACTGATCACTGAACAGGCGATGCCTGAAGTCCATGTGAAACACTGTGTTCATGGGGAAAACAACAGTCATCAAGAACGGTTTAGTTGTCGACGGAACGGGTAGTCCGGGGTATCTCGCCGATGTTCTCATTGAAGGCGATCGCGTCATTGAAATCGGATCCAACTTGCAAGGTGACGTCGTCATTGATGCAACCAGTCGCGTTGTGGCCCCCGGGTTCATTGATATCCATACCCATTACGACGCACAAGCGTTTTGGGACCCCGCGCTTACCCCGTCGTGCTATCACGGCGTCACCACAGTGGTCGCTGGAAACTGCGGCTTTTCAATTGCTCCCACAAGGTCGCAAGATCGTGCGTTGATTGCGAACACGATGGAAAAAGTTGAAGATATGGATCCAGCGACCCTCAATGCTGGAATCCCGTGGGACTTTGAATCTTTCCCTGAATACCTTGCATCAATTGAACAGCACGGCACGTTGCTGAACTTTGCCGCCTATGTCGGCCACACACCACTTCGCATTTTTGTGATGGGTGATCAATCAGTTGGCCGAGCCGCCACAGCAGATGAAATCTCGCGAATGGCCGATCTGGTTTCTGAGGCCATGGAGTCTGGTGCCGCGGGATTCGCAACAAGTTTTGCTGTCACTCACCGCGGCGCAGATGGACAGCCAATTCCGAGCCGCTGGGCTGCTGCTGAAGAAATCGAAGCATTGTGCAAAGCAGTTGGTGACTCTGGTCGTGGTGTGATTGGAGTCAATGGTGGCGAGAACTTAAGCTTCGCCGACTGTTACGTGCTGCAGCCCAAGGTTGGTGCACCAATTACGTACACCGCGTTGCTGACGACAGCCCAGGGAACACATCTCGCCGCCGTTGAAGTACACAAAGAAGGTTTACGACAAGGTGTTGATGTTTGGCCACAAGTGTCATGCCGCCCGCTGTCTTTCTCGATGACAATGGTTGAGCCCTTCACATTGAATACCAGTCCTATCTTTGCTGAATTGATGCCGAAGTCAATTGACGAACGCCGTGAAGCATTTGCGAGCCATGAATGGCGCAACCGCGTGCGTGTCGGTTGGGAGAACAAGCAAGGTCTCATTCCTCGTTGGGACAGTTACGAAATCATGGATGCGCCATCGTCACCAGATCTAGTTGGGCGCCGACTCGCTGATATAGCCAACGAAACACGCTCCGATCCGTTTGATCTGTTGCTTGAGCTTGCATTACTTGAACCAGATCTAAAACTGCGCGTGAAAGCGATGTTGGCCAACGACGATGCCGAAGGTGTCGCGATGTTGTTGAACACCGAAGGTTGCACACTTGGTTTGTCTGATGCCGGCGCCCACGTGGGTCAACTATGTGACGCTGTTTTGTCAACCGACTTGCTCGGATCTTGGGTGCGTGACAAGAAGGTGCTGACGTTAGAAAACGCTGTGCATAAACTCACCCAGGTTCAGGCAGATCTGTTTGGCTTCACCGATCGTGGCGTCTTACGAATCGGCGCCATCGCCGACATCGTAGTCTTTGATGCTGACACCGTTGCTCCTGGACCGGTTCGTCGAGTTGTTGATTTTCCCGCCAATGGTGAACGCTTAACTGCCGATCAACCAACAGGCATGCATCACTTGTTCGTAAATGGTGTCGAAGTACAGCGCGACGGCGAACTACTGCAACCCGCCCTTGACTCGTTACCCGGCCGCCTGGTCAAACCAACTATCAGATAACTACGCCGTCATTGTGTACTTGATGGGCAGAGTCTTCAGGCCACCGACGAAAATTGTCTTCATCCACTTTGGTTCGCCGTCCAGTTCGACGCTTTCGAGTCGTGGCAACAATGCCTTCAAGAACGCTTTGATTTCCATTCGGGCCAACATCGCACCTAAGCAATAGTGCACACCAAAACCGAAAGATAAATGCTTGTTCGGCGAGCGACCAATATCAAACTTGTCGGGATCAGTAAACGCGTCAGTGTCGCGGTTGCCCGACGGGTAAGACAGCAACACCGAGTCGCCAGCCTTAATCACTTTGCCGCCCAGAGGAAAATCTTCTGTCGCTGTTCGCATGAAGTGCTTCACTGGTGTGACCCAGCGGATGATTTCATCAGCGGCTGTGTTCAACAGACTCAGATCATTTTTCAATCGTGCGAGTTGATCGGGATTCTCGATCAGAGCGTGCATCCCACCCGCAATCGCTGATGCGGTCGTGTCGTGACCCGCCGTCGCCGTAATCACGTAATACGAGATCGTCTGGATCATCGAGAGTTCTTCACCGTTAATTCGAGCGTTCGCAACAACCGAAGCCATGTCGTCGGTGGGGTTGGCGCGACGTTCTTCAGTCAGTTTGGTGAAATAGACAAAGAAGTCTTGAACAACAGCGACCAGATCAATCGGGTCTGAACCTCGTTGCATGTCTTCGTCTTGCGAGCCGAACAATTCCTGAGTGAACTTCAACATGCGACCGTAATCGCTTTCGGGTAATCCCAAAATTGACAAAATCACATTAAGCGGGAACATCATCGCGATGTCTTTCGCAAAGTCGCATTGACCACCCAATGAATACATCTTGTCGACGTAGCGATTCGCGTACATATCGAGCATGCCTTCTAACTTGGTCAGGTTCTTCGGCAAGAACCACTCCGATGTCACTCCGCGCAAGTCACGGTGCTCTGGATCATCAACATGGATCAAGGTACGCAGCATGTCACCTTCCTCTGCACGACGACGGTCTGATTCCAAATCACTCAAAACCGGACGTGGCTCATTCAGGAAAATCTTGTTGCGAGCCTCGATGTCAAAGATGTCCGCAGATCGAGTGATTGCCCAAAACGAGTTAAAGCCAAGCCCATCGCCGTTCACCCAATGGACTGGGTCCTGCTCCCGCAACATGGCGCAGGCTCGATAGAAGAAGTCTTCATCAGCGTACGAATCTGGGATGACGAAGGCGTATCCGGCTTCTTCGACATTGGCTGGCTGACGATCTGACATAACTGCCCCCTTGATGACTGAACTGCTTCTATTGTGCCTCATTGGTCTTGCCGAAATAGCAGGGACCTAAGCCTGCAATCCACAGGACCCTTTTCAGGTAGAGTTTCTGACGACCCGTCAGAAACCAAAATCCAAGGGGGACTTATGACTTCGACGACTGCACATTCCGACATCATCGCGAGCAAAGACCCGAGCGCCTACATCACCAAAGATCGCCAAACCCTTCGCGGTAAGCGGGTCGGGCCAATTCTCCATCTCGCGAACGAACGGGCTCGACTCGCCCAGTTGACCTGGAACCACTTCGAGATCAAACGCCTAGGTGCAACCATCGGTGCCGAAATCAGCGGAGTAGATCTCACGACCAATCTCCCCCAAGAGGTCATCGATGACATTCGGCAGGCCCTCCATGAATACAAGGTCATCTTCTTTCGCAATCAACCGGTGACATCTCAGCAACATGTCAGTTTCGCCGCCCGATTCGGCGAACTAGAAATTCACCCATTCATTCCTTCAAATACTGGCCAACCCGAACTCGTTCGCTTTGAAAAATCATTCGATGTCAAGGGCTACGAAAACACCTGGCACCAAGACGTGACGTGGAGAGAATGCCCAAGTCTTGGAGCAGTACTTCATGCCATACAAGTACCTGAATCTGGTGGTGACACTTTGTTCTGCGACATGTATGCCGCGTATGAGGGACTCACCGACGAGCAACGAGAGTTTGTTGACACACATGACGCCGAACACGACTTCGTGCAGTCATTCGGTAAACAAGTTGCCCCCGATCAAATGGAGGCAATGCGCGCCAAGTACCCCATCGTTGTTCACCCATTAGCTCCGACCCACTCTGTGACTGGCCGCAAGTACCTCTATTGCAATCCCGTTTTTCTCAGCCGCATCATCGGTGTTGATGAGGCTGAAAACGATCGTTGGCTGACCGAACTGTGGGGCGAGAGCGACAACGTTGAATATCAATGCCGCTTCCATTGGGAACCAGATTCCATTGCCTTTTGGGATAACAGGGCTTGCCAGCATTATGCAAGTAGCGATTACTGGCCCGAGATCCGCATCATGGAACGCGCCAGCATCGTTGGCGGTCGCCCGACTCGCTAGTTTCTAGCGATGGGCACAAACGAACCGGATTTCCCCCTCGATCCCGATCTCGACTTCACCGTCATCCTCGGTGGAGGACGCGGACCTGCTGGTCACCCAACCCGCGACGACATCAGATTGCTGTCGCCTGACTTTTACGCCAATTTTGATGAGTTGACCACATGGATGCGCTCCGAGGCGCCCTTGTATTGGGATGACGCAACCGGGATTTGGGGAGCAGCGAGCCACGAACTCGTTTCCATGATGAGTCGAGAATGGCATACCTTCTGCTCTGGCCAGGGTTCACGGCCCGAAAGTTCTGTGCCGTCAATGATCAACTTTGATGCTCCCGAACACACCAAGCGACGACGCTTGGTTGGCAACGGATTCACACCACGCCGAGTCTCCGATCACGAACCTTTCTTGCGCACCAAAGTTAACGAGCTCATTGATTCGGTGATTGACAAAGGTTCATGTGATTTCGTAGCCGATATCGCCACCCCGTTGCCGATGTTGATGATCGGCGAACTGATGGGTCTTCCCGAATCAGACTACGAAAAGCTTCTTCACTGGTCAGATCTCTTTGCGACTGGTGGTGAAGAGATTCGCTCCGAAGTAGAACACGCTGTTGTTGCCTGGAATGAATACATCATGGCCAAGGTGAACGAACGTCGAGGTGGAGACGGCGATGATTTAGTCAGTCTGATCACTAACGCCGAATGGGAAGGCGAAAGACTCTCTGACCTCGACATCATGTTCGAGACCATGCTGGTTCTTGTTGGTGGCGATGAGACAACGCGGCATGTGATCTCGGCTGGAATTGCTGCGTTGCTACAGAATCAAGATCAGTTAGAGATGTTAAAAAATGATCTCTCACTTTTGCCGAATGCGATTGAAGAGATGTTGCGTTGGGCCACACCCGTCCGCAACATGAATCGCACCGCCACCCAAGATGTTGTTGTCAATGGCTTCACGATCCACAAGGGCGATCGAATTCTTTTGTTGTACCCATCGGCCAACCGCGACGAAAAAGTCTTTAGCGATCCATTCAAGTTTGATATCACCCGTACGCCGAACGATCACGTGGCTTTCGGCGCATACGGTCGGCATCATTGCCTTGGCGCTCCTCTTGCTCGCCTCGAGTTACGCGTTCTCTTTGAAGAGATTCTGCGACGATTCGACTTTATGCAACTGGCGACCGACGAACCTCTGCCGTGGCGACGTGGAAACTTTGTTTTGGGACTCAACGAAGTACCGGTGACCTTCACCGCCAAATAGTCGTCGACAGTTTTAGGCGAGGAACGACTTACCCATACGGTCGATCTGAATCTTCGTCACAACTGTCATCACTTCGCCACCAGCTTCTCGGGGTGCAACAACCGGAATGTCATCAGACCAAGTCATTGTGAGGTCATCCCACTTCCGTCCATCACCGACGATGGTTCCTTCAACTGCGAGGCGCGCCTGAAGGTTTGATGCTTCACCCTGTTGCGGTGCAGCGGTCAATTCAAATGTGCAATACATCGAGCGATCAATCGCCTGATGCTCGCCACGAGGCAATGTGCCCATCACAATCGTGTACAACATGCCGGCTTCTTTATGCACATGCTTCTCTTTGAAGTCTGGACGGTTCTGCATTTCCATAAACGAGACTCGACTGGCGTACTTCACGATGGCCATACGATCCCACTCGCCTTCAGTTCCCTGCGCAACAACTTCACCAAAGAAAACAGGTTGCGCTCCTATCTTGGCGAGAACATCTGAAGGGTTGTACAAATTGTCGGCTTCAACCCCGGAGATTCCAGGCTTGGCCGACTTCTCGGCTCCCTTCACGCCTTCATATCCAGCAACATCGCGGTACTTCATGAAGTTCACCATGTAGATCGGACCGTCGTTCTCAGGTGTGCGGCCAGCAAGGTCGAGGGCGTAATCAAAGTCAATTTTTCCGTAGCGCATTCTCTTAAACTAGCAACTTCACGACGATCAAATGGCATTGAGAATGACACAACATAAGATTGGGTGCTACGGTAAGACAAGTTCGTACCTCGGAGGATCAATGTCAAACCAGCTCGTACTTGACTCGCTACAACGCCGAATGAAGGCCCTCTTCAGCCTGTATGACGATGCCATCGATTCAATGGACTTGGAACACGTCAATCACTTCGAGCGCGAAGGCGTGGTTCCCATCGCTTTTTGTCTGTTTCATTACGCCAACGTGCATGATGCATCCTTCATGTTGCTCTCGGGTCAACCGCCCCTTTGGAATGACGAGTGGCAAGCACGGGTGGGCCTGACGATTAACGACCATGGCAAACATCGCACCGTTG
>JBIKOO010000070.1:0-7785 GCA_044358015.1 Ilumatobacteraceae bacterium | reverse complement strand
GGATGCTGGGCGTGTAGATCATGATGTGCTGGGCGAAACCAATGGGCACGACCACTCTTAAGTTTTGCGAGTGCAGCGTTGATCGCAGTTTCTTTGTTGCTCGTCCATCCAACATCGCCTGAGTCGGCCGGCATGAACAAAACTGGTCGTTCGATATGGGCGAACATTTCTGACGGTCGGTGTTTCCACAACTCTTTTAGAATCAACATGTGTCGGTCAAACGAAAGCCATGGGCTGATTGTGCCGTCTTCGTGAAATTCGAAATTTGACAGCGAGCCAATGATTCCTGATTCGGGCCAATCAGTGTTAGTGGCTCGGATTGCGCTTTCCAGTCGACTACCGCGCATGCCCGCCAGTCGCGGCGGCTGCATGCGTTCGGCACAAACTTCCCATTCGGGGAATGAATCGCCGAGTTGAATAAAGCCACCGTCGACGGGAACTGCGGCAATGACGCGATCGGGATGATGCTGAGCGGTATGCACGACAATGTTGCCTCCCCAGGACTGACCGACAAATATTGCTTTGTCAATTGCCAGAGCATCGAGTAGTTCACATAGGTCACGGCTCACGGTGTCAAAGTCGTATCCACCGTCGGGCTTGTCGCTGCGACCATGACCACGAAGGTCAACAGCGATACTGCGATGTCCGTTTTTTGCTAGAGCGATTCCGACCCCATCCCACATTCGGGCATTTGAAGCCAAGCCATGAATAAGGAGGAAAACTGGACTGTCAGCATTTTCGGGACCACGATGGAGCGTTCGTAGCCGGAGTCCTCCTGCGAGGATGACATATGCCTCGCTGGCATCAGGTACGGGAAATCTTTCGGGCGTGACACTCATGATTCCTAGAGTCTGCCTGCTTGAGATGATGAATGAGAGAGCGAAGGGCGAGCAATTGGGCACCTCGGCATGGCACGATAGAGGGGTGACACACTTCGAAACCCTGAATCTTCCTGATGAGTTGCAGGCCAAGTTGGCTCAACTCGTCGCGATCATGGTTGACCTTGGTCAGGTTGTCACGGCCTTTAGTGGAGGTGCCGACTCGGCCTTCGTGGCTGCCATTGCCCACGAGGTTCTTGGGGCAAGTCACGCCCATGCTGTTACGGCGGTATCGCCTAGTTTGGCTGGTGACGAGGAAGTGGACTGTCGTCAGTTGGCGACTGAATGGAATTTGCGTTGGACGCCCGTCAACACCGCTGAAATGGAACGCGCCGCTTACCGAGCCAACGACATCGACCGCTGTTATCACTGCAAGGCCGAATTGATGGACGTGGTTGGGCCAATCGCAGAACGCGAGGGAGCCACGGTCATTCTCGGTGTCAATGTTGACGATTTGGCCGATCATCGACCAGGTCAACGTGCGGCGATCGAGCGCGGCGCAGTGTTTCCACTGGTGCAAGCAGGTTTCACCAAAGATGATGTTCGGTTGGTGTCGCATGCAATGGGACTGCGAACGTGGGATAAACCAGCAGCAGCCTGTTTGGCGAGTCGGGTCCCATACGGAACGCCGGTGAGCGTCGAAATCTTGAGTCGGGTTGATCGTGCCGAAGCGGCCCTGCATGGTTTGGGCTTTCGGCAGGTTCGAGTACGCCATTACGGTGAGACGGCTCGTATTGAAGTGGTTGAAACCGAACTTGAACAAGCGCTCGCCCAAAGAGTTGCCATTATCGGGGCAGTGAAAGCCGCTGGCTATCAGTACGTCACGCTCGATCTTGAAGGCTTTCGGTCAGGGAATCTCAACTTTGGGGTCACCGAAAGTTCGTCGGGCGCCCCGTCGCACTCGTAAGGTTGAGGACACGCCTGTGGGCGAATTGTTCTGAAGTACATCTCATACAACAAGGGGAAAATATGAAACTGTCCATGATGCTTAATTACGCCGGTGGATTTCATGCCGCGGTTGACAAAGTTGTTGAATACGAAAAAGCCGGCCTTGATGCCGTGTGGATCGCTGAGGCCTACAGCGCCGATGCCATCAGCCAAGTCGGTTACCTGGCTGCCAAGACCAACAAGGTCGAAATTGGTACGGGAATCTTGAACGTATTCAGTCGTACACCAGCGTTGATGGCGATGACAGCTGCTGGTTGTGACTACGTCTCTAATGGTCGATTCATTCTCGGACTTGGTGCAAGCGGCCCGCAAGTGGTTGAAGGATTCCACGGCATGCCATACGAAAAGCCGATGTTGCGCATTAAGGAATACATTCAGGCGTGTCGCCACATCTGGGCTCGTGAAGAACCATTTCATATTGAAGGTCAGACCGTTCAGGCCCCGTTGCCCGCAGGTCTCGGAACTGGATTGGGTAAAGCACTCAAGATCATTAAGCCCGGCGCTGAAATTCGTAAAGACATTCCGATCTGGTGGGCCAGTCTCATGGGTCTCAGTGTTTCGGCAACTGCTGAAGTTGCTGACGGTTGGATGCCAATTTTCTTTGACCCCGACAAGTACCAAAATGTATGGGGCGATGATTTGAAGAAGGGCATTGCCAAGCGCGACCCATCACTCGGACAGTTGCAAATCACTGCTGGTGGAATGTTGGCCATTGACGAGTCATTGACCGGAGAAGCACAAAGCAAGATTCTTGACTTCAGTCGTCCGAATGCCGCTTTGTACATCGGTGGTATGGGTGCTCGTGACAAGAACTTCTACAACACCATTTGCAAGAAGTACGGATACGAAAAAGAAGCAATTGAAATTCAGGACCTGTATCTATCGGGCAAGAAGGAAGAAGCGGCAGCGGCCGTTCCTGGTGAAATGTTGGCGAACTCAAACCTCGTCGGATCAAAGAGTTTCATCAAGGAGCGCATTGCATCGTTTAAAGAAGCTGGCGTGACGATGTTGTCCGTTAACCCAGTTGGCCCGAACGCGATTCAGAACATTGAGACTTTGAAAGAAATGATCAGCTGATGACGAATGTTGGCGGTGTTGTAGCTCAAGGTTGGGAAGCGGTTCGCGAAGCATTCGTGAACAACTTAGAGAATTCCGAGGAAGTCGGTGCTGGTGTCTCGGTGTATCACCGAGGCAACAAAGTGGTTGACTTATGGGGCGGTTCGTTTGATGGCGATCGTACTCAGCCTTACGCTGAAGACACTTTGCAACTGGTGTTTTCGACCACCAAGGGAATCACTGCCATTGCTGTAGCGATGTGTGTTGAGCGTGGCCTTTTGTCGTATGACGAAAAAGTCAGCACCTACTGGCCAGAGTTCGCCCAGCACGGAAAAGCCGATGCGACGGTTGCGCAATTGCTCTCTCATCAATGTGGTCTTTATACGGTTGATGGCGATATCACGTTGGCTGAAGCACTTGATTGGTCAACGATCACCGCTCGACTTGCTGCGACTGCTCCGCGTTGGGACATCGGGACAAAGCACGGATATCACGCTTTGACCTACGGGTGGCTGGCTGGCGAACTAGTCCGTCGCGTCGATCCGTCTCATCGAAGCCTTGGCACGTTTGTGCAAGAAGAAATTGTGAGCAAGGTTGGTGGCGAACTATGGATTGGCCTGCCCGAATCGCAAGAGTCACGAGTATCGCCAATGATTGGTGGACTGAATTCTGTTCCTGAAGATATGGATCCAGCCGTTAAGGCAATGATGGAACAGTTCATGGGACCGAATTCGCCGGGCGGTCAAGCCCTCAGCCTGAATGGCGCATTCGGGATTGACGGAGCCTTTAATCGCCGAGATGTTCATGCCGCTGAAATTCCAGCGGCGAACGGCATCAGCAATGCTCGAACTCTGGCGCGAATCTATTCATCGCTCATCAGTGAAGTCGATGGTGTGCGTTTGCTCAAGCCGTCAACGGTTGAAAAAGTGCGCACTCTTGTGACTCCCGAGAACGAACCAGATGCCTGTTTGATCATGCCAACCACATTCGGCATGGGCTTTATGGTTCATGGGCCATTCTCATTGTTCGGTGGCCCAGGTTCATTTGGTCATCCAGGTGCTGGTGGGTCAGTGGCATTTGCTCTTCCCGAAAAAGAAATCGGTTTTGCTTACGTCATGAATCAGATGGCCACAAACCTGGCCAACGACTTCAGAGCTCAGCGTCTAGCTGAATCTGCAGTTGCGTGCGCAAGCGCTTTGTAGCACGAATGTAAATCACACTCGCAATTGCCGCAGCAAAAGCGAACCCCGAGATGGCTTGGCGTACTCCAAAGAATTCAGAGACGAGCCCTGCAAGCGCGCTCGTGAGCGACAACATCAAAGTGACGAGAGCAAAATCGCCGGCCAAAATTCGTCCACGAATATGGTCGGGCGATCGAAGCTGTAAGCCGTAACTGCTGAGAGTCCATTGAGCGCCACCACCTAAGTGCGCCAACATCACAAAGATGGCGGTCAACCAAAGAGTGGGCATCCAAGCACCAATGAAATAGAAACCACTGAAAGCAAGGCTGGCGAAGCCGCAGATCGTGAGCACCTTGCTCAACTGGCCGTGGGTGTAGCGCATGGCGATGAGCGGGCCGAGTCCTGTACCCACACCCCGAATGCCAATTAAAAGTCCGCGGGATGCATCGCCGCCATTGAATACATCTGAAGCCAAAACGGCAAGTTGGCTGACAACTCCGGCACCAATGGCAAATGTCGTCTTAGAAAAGATGAGAGCCATCAGTACAGGGTCTTGGCGCGAGTGGGTGATTGCTTCGCGCATGTCGGCGATTGGTCGAATGCGCTGACGCTGCATTTGCTGAGCTCGATCTTTTTGCATGGGGGTTTTGATGCGAGAAAAAAGAATTGCCGCTAGAGCAAACGAAATTCCGTTGGCGATGAATGCCGCATCGCGACCAAAGACTGCGGCGAATACTCCACCAACCGCAGCCCCAACCGCGAGCATGACGCCCCATGTTGAGCCCAGTAGAGAATTCGCAAAGGCCAGTTCTTCTTTGTTGCGAGCGATGTTAGGAATCGAGGCTTCGGTGGCCGGGCCGACGACAGCAGCGAGAGCCGAAACAGTGCTTTGCGCGAGAAAAGCCAGCCAAATTGTGTCCTTGCCAACGAGGAGAAGCCCGAGTGCGGCAACAGATTGAACGACGGAAACGACAACCAAAATCCGTCGCCGGTCAAATCGATCAACCATTGAGCCCGCGATTGGTGAGGCAAGAAATGAGGGTAGCGAAAACGCCACAACAACTAACGAAATCAAAAACTGTGAGCCCGTGAGATCATCAACAAGTCCGATGATGGCAACAAAACTGAACCAATCACCAAGATATGAAATCACTTGCGCCATGAAGACACGGCGCATATCGGCATTGGTCTTCAGCATTTTCCACATGGCAGTACGACCCTATTCGTAAAGAACAGTAGACAAGGGTGTCGGTGGCTATTTACGCGTTGATTTATTGGTTGATTTTGCTGATGACCTCATCGCCGTATCGAGCAAGAGAGTCAGCGGTGTCGCGGTAGAACAAGAAGGACGGCACGATTACTCGCGCAACCCCAATGTCGGTAAGAGCCTTCACTTCGTTGATGGCGTTCGGGCCGATGGCGCCGTTTCCTCCTGTTGTCATTTCAATTGCTTCAGGGTCACGTCCGCACTGTCGGGCGGTATCACGAACGATGTCAAATGAACGCGCTAACTGTTCATGCGATCCCTTGCCAGGGAAGAATCCATCTCCGAGGCGACCAGCGCGTCGAGCTGCAATGTCGGTATGTCCACCTATATGAATGGGAATTGTTCCGTTTGCTGGTTGTGGACGCATGATGCATTCATCAAAGTTTGAGAATTCGCCATGATGGGTGGCCTTTTCCTGGGTCCATAACGCGCGCATTGCGGCAACATAGTCATCGTTGCGTTTTCCGCGGTCGGCAAACGGGACCCCGAGTGCATCAAATTCTTCCTCAAGCCAACCCACACCGATGCCGAGCAGCATTCGACCCTTTGACAGATGGTCAAGGGTGGCGATTTCTTTGGCAAGTACTACGGGATTGCGTTGCGGCAAGATCAAAATTCCGGTTGCCAAATTGATGGTCTTTGTGGCTGCAGCAACAAATGACAACCAGATGAGCGGGTCGGGGATTGGTGATTCTTCGCCTCCTGGCATTTTGCCAGAAGCGTCATATGGATATTGCGAGTCATATTGCGAAGGAACGATGACATGTTCGACCGTCCATAGCGACTCAAAACCTGCCGCCTCAGCGGCCTGAGCCATGGCGATTGCTTTGTCGGGATTGCTGAATGGGCCAGTGTTGGCAAAGGCGAGAGCGAATTTCATGGTGAACTCTTTCGATCAGGGCATCATGTCGAGAAGCGGTTCAAGAATCATGGCGTATAGCGAGGGGTTGGCAAGACTCGTGCTCGCCGTTACAAGATTGTCGACGTCGTTTCGCGAAATGATGTCCCATGTGGCGCGGCTCCATGATCGTTCGTCGCCAACGATGACACCTTCAACTTCGTATTCGCCGATGCGACGACTTGTCACCAACGACGCCAGGTCACGCGTGTTGTTTTCATTACTCACCTGAACGAGCAAAAGGTCACTCTCGGTCAACTGTGACCAGTCGGCTGGTTGCGGGCAATTGTCGGTCGGCATTGAGGCCATCACAATCGTGAATTCCATCGCCGCGTCTTTGTGGGCGTGAAGATCAATGAAGCTGGGGAGTTGTTGCATTTCCATCATGGCCATGCGCTTGGGGTAGTACGCGACAGCAACTCGGTCCCAAGTGATCTCGTCTCCTGAGATTTGATGCAGTACATCGGTGGCCAACATGACTCGTCCACCAACTTCGGCCAACGGGCCAGTTGGGTTGTACAACATGTCGGCGTCGGCTCCGCTGATATGCAAGTCGCGACCGTCTTGGTAGTCAGCGATGCGGCGATACTTCATCAGGTTGAGGGCCCACATTGGTTTGTCAATGGGATCTGAAAACCAGGTACTGACATAGGCGATATTGGGCGTGCCGTAACGGGGCATACTCATCGTGGGCCTAAGTCTGGTGCCCACGATGAACCATTGATATGGCTGCCTCCGTCGACAAACAAAGTATTCCCGGTCATGTATCGACAATCGTTGCTCGCAAGGAACGAGACAACTGGAGCGATATCTAGATAAGGGTCGCCGATGCGTCCCATGGGATTCGCGGCATCGGCTGAAGTTTCGAGTTCGGGATGTTGGCCCATCACCCGACGGAAGGCGGCACTCTTGGCAGCAGGGCAAACGGCATTGACGACAATTCCGGTGTCGGCCCATTCGCGAGCGGCTGTACGAGTGAGAGTTCGCAAAGATTCTTTACCCACGTTGTACTCGAGCGTACCGATATGAGCGTTGACTCCGTTAAGTGAACACATATTGATCACGCGACCCCAACCATTGCGCAGCATGTTGGGGAAAGATTCGCGCATCGCCCAAAAGGCTGCGTACATCGACATCGTGAGTCCGTGTTGTAAAAGTTCGTTGGTTTTGTTTTCAACGCGGCCCATGTCGCCGCCACCCCAGGCATTGTTGACCAAAATGTCAACCGAACCGTGTGTGGCTTGGGCGTGTGCGATGAGCGCGACGATGTCGCTTTCGTTTGTGACGTCAGTTCTTTTGAAAGAGACGCAGTCACCAAGATTTTGAATTGACGTGTTGCCCAATTCTTCATTGATGTCGGCTGCAACAACGATGTGGCCATCTTCAACAAGTCTGCGCACGATGCCGGCACCAATCCCGTCAGCTGAACCTGTAACGACTGCAATCTTTGATGGTGTTGTGGCGTTCATGTTGGGCATTCCGTTCATTGTATGTCTACTTGGGATGCTGTTGAACGAACCGTAGAACAAAATGCTTAGTTCAAAAATATCTTTAAAT
>JBIKOO010000093.1:0-5554 GCA_044358015.1 Ilumatobacteraceae bacterium | reverse complement strand
GTGCATTGTGGATCATCAATAGGACCTTGATAATCGGTATCTGTCGTGCCGACATAGGTGTGCGTAAACGTGCCATCGGGTTTTGGACCCCACGGCACAACGAACAGACTTCGTTTGTCTTTCGGGACCGGGATGATGACAGCAATGTCATTACGAACTTTGTCCCACGGAACCGTGACATGAACGCCTTTGGCTGGTCGGATGGTGTCGGGATCAATACCTTCTTCAAGCGTACGAACGGCATCAGTCCACACACCGGCTGCGTTGATCACCACTCTCGCGCGTACGTCAAAACTTTCATCATCACATTGCACCGTGACGCCATTCGCGTGTCCCGATTCGGAACGCAAAATGCTCGTGACTGCGCATTGGTTGATGACGACTGCTCCATGATCTGCGGCTGAACGCGCCATGGTGACACACAGCCGTGCATCGTCTGCCTGAGCGTCGTAATAGATATAAGCCGACGCCAAACGTTGGCTGGGCATGGTCGGCATATGAGCGAGCGCTTTTTGTTTACGTAGGCGACGATGAATCTTGCCAATACGCGCGCCGCCGGTGATGTCGTACATCCACAAGGCCGAACCTAAAGCACGCGCAATTTTTCGTGATACCAATCCGTCTTTGGTGAGAATCGGAAGTAAGAAGGGGAGGAGCGACACAAGATGCGGTGCATTGCGAATTAAGCGTTGCCGTTCGTAGAGCGCTTCATAGACCAAACGAACTTCACCTTGTTGCAAATACCGCAGTCCACCGTGCACGAGCTTTGAGCTTTTAGATGACGTGCCCGACGCGAAGTCGTACCGCTCAATCAGGGCCGTACGTAGACCACGCGATGCAGCATCAAGGGCCACCCCGAGACCGGTGATACCCCCACCGACAATCACAACATCAAACTGCTCGTTGGCCAGACGTTGGCGCATGACCGATCGATCGAAATGGTCGGGGGTCATGGCGTTTGACGCTGGAACGGTGGGCACATGGCGAGAGTACCTGCTGAAGCCGTAACGAGCATTGTGAGACAGATTTCACCCATTGCTAATTTGCATGAATTGCTAATTAGCAGGAGATGTCACTAAGTTTCGCAGTGTGAAATCACCCACCGAGCTCACCGAAGCTTTTCGTGCGACTGGCCTGAAGGTCACGCCGCAGCGGCAGTTGCTTTTCCGCCTCATGCATGGCAACACCATGCACCCCACCGCTGAAGCTCTGTATTCCGAAGCCAGTGCCCAGATGCCTGGCATCTCGTTGCGCACTGTGTACCAAACTTTGACTGATCTGGCATCGATGGGCGAGTTACGTCTCATTGATGTTGGCGCGGGCGCCGTACGTTTTGACCCGAATGTTGATGAACATCACCACGTCATCTGCCAAGGATGTAGCAATGTTCGCGATGTCTATGTGGCTGGGTCACAAGCCCTGCACATTGAAGGACTCGATGGATTCTCCGTCGATTCAACCTCAATTTTGTTCCACGGTTCATGCGCGAGTTGCGCCTGAAGTGAGGAAAGGTTTCTTGAGCGTGGCTTCTCACGATCAAGAAGTTCAGCAAGTAACAACCCACAACCCATGAAAGAGAGATAGTCATGAGCCTCCACGGCACCAAGACTCACGAAAACCTCAAGGAGGCGTTCGCCGGCGAGAGCCAGGCCAACCGCCGTTACTTGTGGTTCGCACAGAAGGCCGACATCGAGGGCTACCCCGATGCAGCCGCATTGTTCCGTTCGGTCGCTGAAGGCGAAACCGGACATGCCCACGGTCACCTCGATTACTTGGCTGAAGTTGGCGATCCCGCTTCAGGTGAGCCCATCGGCGAAACCGAAGCCAACTTCAAGGCGTCCATCGCCGGCGAGACCTACGAATACACCCAGATGTACCCAGGCTTCGCAAAGACCGCTCGCGACGAAGGCTTTGCCGAAATCGCCGATTGGTTTGAAACCTTGGCTCGTGCCGAGAAGAGCCACGCTGGTCGTTTCCAGCAGGGCCTCGACGCACTCTGAGTTTCACTTCATGTAGTTGTTGGGGTGCTCGGCGCAAGCCGGGCACCCCAACAAAATCTTTACACTGTTCTTTTGCAGATTTTCTACCGAATGAGATTTCAACATGACGATTACCTACGATCCGAAACATCCGAAGTATCTCGATGAAAAGGATGTACGCGATGAACTCACTCGGGTGTACGACCTATGTCATGGGTGTCGTTTGTGTTTCAAGTACTGCACATCGTTTCCCACACTTTTCGATTTCGTTGATCAACACGAAGATCAAGATGCTGGTCGTTTAACACCAGCGCAGCAAGACCAAGTCATTGATGAATGTTTCCAATGCAAATTGTGTTACGTCAACTGTCCGTACATTCCTGGACAAAGTGAATGGGAATTAGATTTCCCGCGTTTGATGTTGCGCGCCGACGCGATGCGACACAAAAATGACCAAGTTTCTTTACGTGACAAGGTCACGACGAACGTGATGGGTCGCACTGACCTGCTCGGAAAAGTCGCGACGAAGACCGCGCCTTTGATGAACAAGATGATGGGTGCAAAGCCGGGTTCATTGGTTCGCAAAGCGATTGAAGTGACCTCAGGTGTTTCCAGCGAACGAGTGCTGCCACCGTTCGCTAAGCAACGATTCACCACTTGGTTTAATCGTCGCCCCAAATTGAAGATCGGCAAGCGTCAAGGACGCGTTGCCTTATTCCCAACTTGTCTTGTTGAGTATCAGGCACCCGAAGTCGGTCATGACCTGATCAAGGTGTACGAGCGCAACGGCATTGAATGTTCGTTGGCTGACACAACTCAGTGTTGTGGTGCGCCGTTCTTGCACAGTGGAGATATCGATAACTTCACCAAGATTGCCGAGAAGAATGTCAAGGCGTTGGCAAACACTGTCCGCAAAGGCAACGACATTGTCGTGCCGCAGCCGACTTGTGGTTACGTTTTGAAAAAGGACTATCTCGACTATGTCGGTGGGCCTGATGCCGAACTGGTTGCTGCCAATACCTATGACGCCAGCGAGTACTTGATGAAGTTGCATAAGGCCGAAGGCACTGCGCTTGACACTGAATTCACTGGCGATGTTCCCGAGACCATTACGTACCACACTCCGTGTCACTTGCGAGCTCAGAACATTGGATTGAAGAGCCGTGACCTGATGAAGCTCACCGGCGCAAAGATCAAACTTGTGCAACAGTGCTCAGGTATTGACGGCATGTGGGGCCTTCGTGCCGAGAATGCCGAACTCTCAATTCCGATTGGTCAAAAGCTTGGAGCCGAAATCATCAAGGCTGACGGCGATGTCGTCACTGGCGATTGTCACTTGGCCAACGGAGCAATTAACGAACAAACCGGACGAGTGTCGTTGCACCCCATCCAATTGGTGGCACGCGCCTACGGAATTCCTGAAGAACAACCCCCCAAGTAATTCAGAAATTGGAGAATCAGATGAATACTTTGACCCCCCGCAAACTTTCATTGTCAGATATCGCCGACGTGCGTGCTTATGAACGCGAGCGTGCCGAATTTAAAGCACACGTGATTTCCCTGAAAGAACGCCGTCGTTTGTCTCTTGGCACCATCGTGTCGGTGATGTTCGAAAACCGTGACACGATTCGTTATCAGATTCAAGAAATGTCACGAGTTGAACGACTCTCAACTGACGAAGAGATTCAAGGTGAGATTGATATCTATAACCCGATGATTCCTGAGCCGGGCCAATTGTGCGCCACGTTGTTCATTGAATTGACGAGTGAAGAACAAATGCAAGAGTGGTTGCCAAAGTTGGTCGGAATTGAAAGTTCAATCGTGTTCCGGTTGGCCGATGGGCGAGAAGTCGCCGCAGTCACCGAAGCTCAACACGAGAGTCAACTGACGCGTGACTATGTCACGGCAGCAGTTCATTACTTGCAGTTCGCATTCACCAACGATGAGATTGCAGGACTAGCCGAGGGCGGTGCAGTGCTGGCGTGCACCCACCCCGATTACCTCGAAGAGATCTCGCTTTCGGCGGCGAACCTGGGCGAGTTCCTCACTGATCTGCGTTCCTGACCCACTATTTGGCCTGATTAGTGCAGGTCACAGGGCCATTTGGTTTCACCTATTCACAAACGGGCAAAGGGCTTCTATTGTCTCGCCTGAAGAGAAGTCGTTGCTGGTATCGGATCGATGTCACTAGGGGAATCCAATGGAAGTCATATGGCGGTCGCTGGGAGCGTGTCGGGGTCTTGATCCTGAACTGTTCTTTCCAGACACCGAAGAGCAGGCCGATGTTGCGAAAATGATCTGTCACGGATGCGATGTTCGTATCTCGTGTCTCGAACATGCCTTAGCAAGCCGAGAGAAGGTCGGTGTTTGGGGCGGAACCACCGAACGTGAACGTCGACGTCTCATTCGCCAACGCCGCCGCATTGCGTGACCGTCGTACTCACAAGTACATCTCGCTAGCCTCAAGCGCATGGCCGAGGCACCCCAGACTTCTGAGATCACGATTGAATCAATTGCCCTTGAATCAATTGCCCTTGAATCAATTGCCCTTGAATCAATTGGTGGTTGGCCTGAACTGATTTCGTCGTTGCTTGATCGTCGCGACCTTGATGCAGCGCACGCTCGTGCAGCGATGACCAACATCTTGGCGGGTTCAGCGACGCCAGCACAGCTCATCGGATTCGTTGTCGCGCTTCGCGCCAAAGGTGAGACACCTGAAGAGCTTTCAGGTTTGCTCGATGCGGTTCTTGAGGCGGCGACTTTGGTGCCACTTGACGATGCGACTCGCGAACGAGCAATTGACATCGTTGGCACCGGTGGCGATCGCAGTCATTCGATCAATGTCAGCACGATGTCAGCCATCGTTGTTGCGGGTGCAGGTGTGCCGGTGTGTAAGCACGGCGCTCGTGCTGCTTCGTCACAATGTGGAACAGCCGACGTGCTTGAGGCATTAGGCGTGGCTGTTGAATTATCGCCAGAAGGTGTGAAGCAATGTGTCGAACGCGCTGGTATGGGATTTTGCCTAGCCGCGCGCTATCACCCCGCCTTTAGGTTCGCGGCACCATCGCGACGAGAAATTGGCGTGCCCACTGTTTTCAATTTGCTCGGACCGATGGCTAACCCAGGTCGCGTGAAGCGTCAGTTGATTGGTGTCGCCAACCCCATGGTTGCTGAACGAATGTTGGCCTCATTACGACTCCATGGTTCGAAGTCATCATGGGTTGTTCATGGTGGTGGACTCGATGAACTGACGACAACTGGTCCATCAACAGTTCTTGAACTTCGGGGCGGACAAGTGCGAACGTTCTCTGTCGACCCTGTGTCTTTGGGATTGGCTCCAGCTATTTCAGAAGAGTTAGTTGGTGGCACGCCTGCATTCAATGCTGATGTCGTGCGTCGAGTGATGGCAGGCGAACAAGGTGCTCATCGCAATATTGTCGTGCTGAACGCTGGCGCCGGTTTGGTTGTTGCCGATGTTGCGAGCTCACTTGAAGAAGGAGTTGCCATGGCTGCTGAATCAATTGATTCAGGACGAGCAAACGAAACTTTGAGCAAACTCATCACTGAATCTCAAG
>JBIKOO010000114.1:0-4465 GCA_044358015.1 Ilumatobacteraceae bacterium | reverse complement strand
TGCTCGGCACCCCAACCCCATTCAGGTCGCGAGATGATGCAACGTTGAGTCAGGGTCTCGTGGCCCTTGATTTCAACGTAGGTTGCACGAGTTGACTTCTCCGATCGCGCCTCAATCCACTCAAGAATTTGTCGTTCATGCGGAGGCCGATCAGAGTTCTTAGCAAATAACGTGGCACCGCCTGTTGCTGGTGGAAGCGCAACTAATACATCGCACATAGTGGTCCGAAAATCACTACGAGAACGACACACCGTCTGATGTTGCCAAGGCAGTTTCTGGGACATTGTCTACTCGCCAGAGAGCCTCACCCGTGAGGTGCGAAGACACCCACGAAAGGTCGACACCCGATCGCAACGTGATTTCCCGTGGACCTTCAATTTCCCAAATCACCGCAGCGTTCGGCCCATGCCAACGAACTGCGAACGACACGCGAAACTCGGCTCCGAGGGCTAGACCATGAGCTTCGAATTGGACTCCAAGCCGCTCCGGCTTCATTCCGTTCGGCAACAAAGTGATGCAATCGTCATCTGTCATGACCGCAAACTCACTTTCCAGTTCGCTCACGACCATGGCTTCTGCAGAATCAGACGAAGAGTCAGCCACGTCGTGGGACAACATACTCATCAAGGTGGCCTTCTTCGTTCCGACCATCTTGGCAACCAGTTTGCGCAAGTCTTCAACTGCTCGCTCTTGCTCAGTGCCCAGCAAATACCTTGCCGAATTCATACCTTTGAGCGCGAGAGCAGTTGACAACCGACCGCGCTTAACGGCCCGAGAGATCACTTCAATCGCTCCAGCCAATTCAACTAAATCGCTTTCATTGAATTCTTCATGCAATTTCATGCGCTTCAGTTCACGCTGTTCCTGCAACCAACGGACTGCCTCTTGAGGCTCATCACTGCGCTCGGTTGGATTCAAAGCAATTTCGGTGCGTTCGGCAACAATCAATTCGTCGACACGCAAACCGTCACGAAGATCGGCGATCTTAAAATTTGATGCTTGCTCGCTCAACGCAACCCAACCACGGACCACCGCCGACCAGTCGGCAAAGTCAGCAACCTGTAGCCCCGTCGCGGTTCCAGCAGTTATCAGTGCAGCGCGCACTGAGGTGCGGTGACCGACAGGAATGACCGTCGGCTCACGAGGAATGTCAAGACCTGGAGCGGGCCATTCCCCCGACGCCGATCGAACTGCTACTGGCCGCGAGACCAAGAGATTCTGCCGATCGATAGCAATCGCGATTGCCATCGGAGAATCATTTTCGAATTCCAGCATCAATGCCGAACTGCCTTGACGGCCCGACGCAACCCAAATTCGCTGAATGACATCTCCGCCCGGGATGCGTAACCGAGTTTCTAAAACTGGAGCGCCTTCGATAGACCTTTGCCGAACTGCCACTTCGTCAGATGGAATATGCCAACGATCATCGGCCGCGACATACCAGCGAATCGCTTCGACCTCATCCCACGGATAAACATCACCTGCAGTCGTCACCGTGGCGCGCCAGGGTTGTCCGAGTATTCCGACAGTTCGACCGCTCACGGATACTTCTTGTGAAAATGTGTCAGCCAATTTCGCTTCTCCGTCGTCGTTGCATGAGTTGCGCAACTGCTTCAGCTGCACTTCGTCCTTCATGGCACACCGCCACCACCTGTTCGGTGATTGGCATTTCGACGGAATAACGCCGTGCCAAGTCAAGCACAGCCGGCGAACTCTTGACCCCTTCGGCGACCATTGTCATCGATTGCAAAATGTCGGTAATTGATTCACCTTCGCCGAGGCGCCGCCCCACCGTATTGTTGCGACTTTGAGTTGAAGCACAGGTGGCGATGAGGTCGCCCATTCCGGCAAGTCCCGCAAACGTATAGCCATCGCTACCCATCGCCATGCCAAGACGCGTCATTTCAGCAAGGCCTCGAGTAATGAGCGTCGCCCGGGTGTTGTCACCAAAGCCCATTCCTGCCGCCATTCCTGAAGCAATGGCGATCACATTCTTCACGACTCCCGCCACTTCACAACCGACAATGTCGGGGTTGGTGTACACCCGAAGTGTTGGACGGGAAAAAATCTTCTGAAGTTCATCAGCAATCACTTTGTCGTTGATCGAGACAACAGCCGCCGCCGGTTGGCCCTGCATGATCTCTTTCGCCAAATTCGGCCCCGTCAGAACGGCAACGGGATGCCCTGGAATCTCGTCGGCAACAACTTCACTCATCCGCTTTAGCGAACTGCGCTCGAGTCCTTTTGACAAACTCACAACGGGGACCCACGGTCGAATGAAACGCGCCACCTCGGCGACGACTTCACGAAACCCGTGCGATGGAACCGCCATCACGACAACATCGGCGTCTCCAACCGCGTGAGACATATCGGCTGTGAATTGCAAAGATTCGGGCAGTGAGAATTCGCCGAGATAATCCGGGTTGATTCGGGTGCGTGTCATGACGTCGGCAAGTTCAGTTCTTCTAGCCCACAAAACAGTTGGAGTATTCTCTGCCGCCAGACTTGCAACGGTCGTCCCCCATGAACCTGCCCCAATAACAGCAACCCGTATTGACTGGTGGTTCACCGCAAGGACCATAAGCCGAGCGTATACGGCGCAGACCTCGAGCGAGTCGTCTCAGCGTTCACCCAAAGTCGTAGGCTCACGTCGTGTCTCATTCGACGGCCCATTCTGATGTATCACGGCATGTCGCACTCGTAGTTCCAGTTCGCGGATTTGACGATGCCAAAAGTCGCCTCAGTGCCAGCCTGTCGCCAGTTCAACGCCGCACTTTGGCACAAAACTGTGCAACCGGCGTTTTGCGCCGTGATGTTCCGTGTCTCAAGTTTGTCGTATGCGACGATGATGAAGTTGAAACCTGGGCGCGGACTTGCGGTGCCATTCCGATTCGGGTTGAGTCTCGAGGTCTCAACGCTTCTCTGCACGAGGCAACTCCCCACATTGTTGAGAACTATCCCGCCGACATGCTCATGATTGTGCACGCCGACCTTCCACTTCCGAACGAACTAGATCGGGTCATCGCAGTGCTGCAATCTGCTCTTGACGACGACTTCAACGACGGCCTCAACAACGACTTCAACGGCAGTGGCCGAGTGCTCATCAATCCCGATCGGCACCGCGACGGGACCAACGTGCTCGCCCTCTCTCAGTCGCTGATTGGGAAGTGGCAGTTTGCGTATGGCGAAAACTCATTTATGAATCATCAACATGAAGCACACCGTTTGAACTGTCAGGTTGACATCTTTGAAAGCATGTATCTGGGTTTCGACATTGATACATCCGAAGATCTCCAACATCCAGTGATCGCTGATGTTTTGCCCACGCTTCTTCCCGATTGGATCCGAACATGACTCAGAACAACGAACCTGGCCAACCTGTACCTGCTGCGTTGACGAAGATCGCAAGTGTTGATCTAGAAGTTCCGCTGGTGGCCTTAGCAATCGGTGCACATCCTGACGATATTGAGTTCGGTTGTGGTGGAACCTTGGCCAAGTGGGCCAAAGCTGGCTGTTCCATCAATCACCTCGTACTCACTGATGGTTCTAAAGGCACCTGGAACGTCAATGCTGACATCCCAAAACTGATTGCTCAGCGCGAGGTCGAACAACGCGAAGCCGCTCGTCGTTTGGGTTCACAAGGCGAAGTGATTTTTCTTCAGCAAGTTGACGGAGACCTTGCAGATACTCGAGAACTCCGTAGCGAGATAGCTCGACATATCCGGCGTCTCAAACCTCAAGTCGTGCTCGGCCATGACCCGTGGAAGCGATACCGCTTACATCCCGATCACCGCCACGCTGGATTTCTCACCTGCGACGCCGTGGTTGCATCGCGAGATCCACACTTCTTCAAGGAACACGCAATAGCCCACCACCGGCCGCAACACTTATTACTCTGGGAGGCCGATGAGCCCGACCACGGGGAAGACATCGGTGGTTTTGTTGAGCAAAAAATCGCCGCTCTCTTGGCCCACGAATCGCAGTTTGAAAGCACAATGAAGGCGATTGATCAGACTGCCCTCGACAATTTTTCTGAGCGAATGCGTCAACGAATGATTGTCCTTGGGCAACGTATTGATCGCCCAGCCGCGGAGATCTTTAAGAAGATCTCCGATATCTGACAAACCCCCGTCTATTTCTTTTTCGTTGGGGCTCCAGCAAAAGCCTGAGCCACGCCCATCCACGTCGTTGCAGATTCACCTACCACTGTCAGTTGCGAATGCGAGAGCGCTCGACGTTGAGTCACAACGAGACAGAAGTCAATAGCGTCCCCCATCACCCGTTGATCAGATGATTCGTCACCCCAAGCCCACTGTTCACCCTCGGGCGAAATCAGTTCAACTCGGATCGACGATGGATCTTCGGGTAGTCGATTAATCATCAGACTGAACGCCCGAGCTCCGACTCCGATATGAGCCACATGCTTCAGACGCGCCGTCGGAGCTCTGTGCACCCGTAAAGCTTG
>JBIKOO010000031.1:0-19769 GCA_044358015.1 Ilumatobacteraceae bacterium | reverse complement strand
CTTCTTGGCGGGAGCCTTCTTTGCTGCTGCCTTCTTACGGGCGGGAGCCTTCTTTGCTGCTACTTTTTTGGCCGGAGCCTTCTTCTTTGCTGCCATGGGAATATCCCTTTCTGTTAGTTATTGCTTACTTGTTTGGATTAAGAATCGCTTTGAGCGTTGAGCTCGCCGTGAATTTCATTTGACGTGACGCAGGAGACTCCATCGAAGCACCTGTCTGCGGATTACGAACCGTACGGGCGGCACGAACTTTTGTGGTGAATGAGCCGAAGCCCGGCCATGCCACTTTGTCGCCTGTTTTGGTTGCATCCACCAGCTGGTCAAAAAATGCACCCAGCGTGCGCTCGGCGTCCGCCTTGCTCACGTCGGCAACTTTTGCCACTGCGTCGATCAACTCTGCCTTGGTCATTCGGATTTATCCTTCTCAGTTCTCGGGTGGAACTCTCCATATTTGATAAGCAATGGAGAGCTATTACAAGTATTGATTTAATTGCAAATGCAACAAGCGCGCCGGACATCATGCGAGTGACGAAATCGAACCGATAAAAATGCGTCGTGAACGGTCGTGACACAAGCCCATTCGCCGACGAGCAAAGACAGTTTGCCACGCAGGCCCAACGCTGTGGTGGATACCTAACTGCTCGGCAGCAAGTTGATCTTGTCTCGGCTTCAGTACCCATCAACCGCACCCAACGTTCACAAAAAGTTTGCTCGGAAATCCAATATGGGGGTCTTGGTTTGCACCACAATGTTGTCAGCAAGACATAGCGAGCAAGCCAACTAAAAGGAGATTCGGTGACGAAACTGCTGAGGGCCAATGAACTCACAAACGACTCGGGCGATGACCAGCTCCTGGAATCATCTCCTGCAGTGTCCCCCCAGCACGAGAAACCTTCGCCACCTCCCACCCGAGTCGTTTTAGATACCTCGGTTTTGATTGCAGATACCAATTGTTTATTGGCGTTTCCCGATTGCGATATCGTCATTCCCCTTACAGTCATTGAAGAATTGGACGGTCTCAAAAGTCGACCCGACGATGTCGGTCGCGCCGCTCGCGCCGCATTGCGCGGTCTTGAAGAGATCCGCATGAAGGCTGGCGGGTCTCTCGCTCATCCCGTTCGGATACATCCAAGTGATGGCGAAGGATGCAACGACGCCACCGTCCACATTGAAATCAACGGTATTCAAAAACACCTCCTCAATGAACACGGACTTGATGCCAATAAGGCTGACAATCGCATCATCGGTGCAGCGCTCGGTCAGGCCAACCACGCTCCGACAGTCATGGTGTCAAACGATGCTGCGCTGAGACTGAAGGCCGCCCATTTAGGACTAACTGCCCATGAACATCATCTGGTCGGTCGGCAATCGTCGTCGCGTCCACTTGGCTGGATCACGGTCGACTCACCAAGCGAACTTGTTGATGACCTCTACGACGGTCGGTCGATTGATGTGGCCGAAGTCGCACCGGCCGGATCACTCGCTGAAAACTCTTTTGCCATCCTTCGAGCGGGTTCGCAGTCGGCGATGGCTCGTTGCGTCGATGATGCGCTCATGTTGATTCCCCAAGCATCACCAGAGGCATGGGGGCTTCGATCTCGTTCAAAAGAGCAAAGGTTTGCACTCGAACTGTTGCTTGACCCAGAAGTCAGCGTGATTGCCCTCGATGGTCGCGCTGGTACTGGAAAGACGGTACTTGCGATTGCGGCTGGCCTCGACCAGGTCGTTGAACAGCGGCGCTACGAGAAGTTGGCGGTGTATCGACCCTTAGTTCCGGTAGGTCGCGCCGACGTTGGCTTCTTGCCTGGCGGTCTTGACGAAAAACTCGATCCATGGATGTCAGCTATCCATGATGCGATCGTCGCGTTGACCGATCAGCGTTCAAATCGCGAAGCTCGGACAATGATTGATGAACTCATTGCGCGCAACCAATTGTCTCTTGAGTCGGTCACGTTCTTACGCGGACGTTCGTTACATCGCCAGATCGTGGTCGTTGACGAGGCGCAGAACCTTGAACCCACCACGCTCAAAACAATTCTCACGCGCATCGGCGAAGGAACCAAAGTCATCTTTACGGGCGACACCAGTCAAATTGATGCGCCCTACCTTGGCGAATCCAACAATGCTCTCGCCGTTTTAATCGGGGCATTTCGTGGCCAGAAATGTTTTGGCCACATCACATTGACATCGTGTGAACGCAGCGAAGTGGCCTCGTTGGCCGCCGAGCTGCTGTAGACCTCATTTCCCCGACCGTCGGTTCGAGGTGTGACTTTCGTCCAACTTGAAAAAAGGCTTGACTCTGGCCATTTTCGGTTTTAGTGTTAAATGCGTACGACGAGGTCCTGCCCCCTCACGATCTCGTCGCCTCACTGATACCGGTGGCGAAGTCACAAGCTTCGCCACCGGTACCCCCCAACACCATCAATTTGTAAAGGCAGCGTGACATGTCAGCTCTGGAAGCCTTCGAAATCAATGTTCAGCCGTCGGCGAACTGGATGGATGACGCGGTCTGCAAAGGTCGCACCAAACTGTTTTTCGCCCCTAAGGCCGAGCGCCCGCAAGCCCGAGTCCGTCGTGAGGCCCAGGCTCGTTTGCTCTGCCGCACCTGCCCAGTGAACGACCAGTGTCAAGTTTTCGCTCGAGACAATCGCGAATATGGATTTTGGGGAGGCGAATCAGAAGAAGAACGTCACCTCAACGGATTTACTGTGGCTGCTCCCATCGGCATTCGCGCTCGGGGTATGCGCTCTGTCAGTTGAGTGATCAGCACCGTTATTCAGTCGGAGCTGTAACAATCTCTGATTGACCCCGCATCTAAGGTGGGGTCAGTGGAATTAACAAACAAAACCCTTAATGGTCGCGATGTAGAAACTCCGAAGTTCGCCATCGTTGATATTGAGACCACCGGTCTGAAATTTGACCGCGACCAGATCTTGCAGATTGCGGTTGTCGTTCAAGACTGGACTGATCCTGCCACCACCTCCGTGACGCCTACATCAGTCTGGTCAACCTACGTTCGCCCGCCGCAATGGTGGAACCGAGATCTCGGCCCGCAACATGTGCACGGCATTTCTCGACGGAAATTGATTTTTGCGCCGTCCACCGAAAAAGCCATGCGTTCTTTTGCCCAACAGACCAAAGGCCACATCGTCGTGGCGCATAACGCCGACTTTGACACCAAGTTCCTACGTGCCGCGGCTCTTCTACACAACATCGATCTTGAATGGACCGGCGTCGTCTGCACCCTTAACTTGTCACGCAAACTTGATCCTCAGCGGCAACAAACCCACAAACTGTCAACGCTGTGCGAGAAATATGGCGTCACCCTCAACCATGCTCACCACGCCGAATACGACGCTCGCGCCACCGCCGAGTTGCTGCCACATTTACTGAACGCCCACAAAATTCAGAATCTCGAAGAACTTCAGCCGTTCGTGCGTTTGTAACGTTGCAGAATTAGGCGTGCAGTATCACGGCCGAGTTGTTGCCAATCAGTCGGCATGACGACCGTGGCATGAGCGCCTAATCGAACCAACAAGCGTTGCATCCAACGCTCGGTGTTCACCACAACTTCCACCGTCACCCAATCGGCATGTTGTACTACTTGACCACTCGGGGCCACCCCAATTGATACCCCTGGATATTGCTCGAGGACCCACAACCACGCTGGGTCAACTTGCAACAAAACTTTGCGTTGCTCGTCTGAACCAGCAAACCATTGCCCGCGAGGTGTCGTTACTAAATCGTGAGTCTGACTCGTCACCAGTAACTGATCAAGCCGATCAAGACGGAAGGTTCGCTCAGCCTGGGCATCTAAATCGTGAGCCCGTAAATACCAATGATCCTGATCAAGAAAAACTTCGAGAGGTGCAACCTGACGTTTTGCCGATTCGCCTGTGGCAACTGACCAATACTCAAATTCAATAACAACTGATTGTTGAATTGCGTGGCTTAACGCCTCAACCGATTCTGGGGTTTCCAGTTCAACCACAAAAGAATTATCGATATCAAGGTCAATAGCTTCGGCAACTTTGGCTATCGCCCGCGAAAGCGCTCCTGTCGCGTCAACACCAGGTAGTTGCTGAGCGGCGGTGGCGGACGCAATCAAAGAAAAAGCTTCCGGCACAGTTAAACGCAAGGGTCGTTCAAAATACTTCGGAATGCCGAAATGAACTTCGTCATCATCAACCCATAAATCAATGAGATCGCGCGGATCCTGCGACACCCCGCACATGGATGCCAAAGTCAAATCTGCCACAAGGTCGGCAACTGACATCCCGAAGTGATCCGCCATTTCTTGGGTGGAAACAGTTTGACGTTCCATCAACCACGGCAACATCACCAAGAGTCGGCGCAACCGAACGTTGACCGGACGTGGTCCACGGCGGATCATGAGTCTGGTCCGATTGCTAGTGCGTTCAGCCAATCAACGACGCGCTGTCGTAATTGCGGTGGTTCAAGTACTTCAGCACGATCAAGAAAACCCAATAGCCAATGCTCGAAGGCTTGGACATTTGCACATGGAATCGCAAAAGTGCCTGACCCATCGAGATGGCGTTCAATCAGTGAGTCAACTCCATAGTGACCAATCACGGCATTGACATCAGTTGCATCAATGAGAACTTTGGCAACATCTCCCCCGACATCAATTGCATCGGGCAGTTCTTTGAGATCAGCAGGAAACGAATGTCGCACATCAAAATCATGTGGGCGAACAAAAGTCTCACTTTCACGCAACATGACGTCACTCGAAATTCGATCAACTCGGAAGGTACGCATTGCGTCAACTGATCGATCGTTGCCGACGAGGTACCACCAGCCCGATCGCGCCAGTAATCCAAAGGGTTCAAGTTCGCGGGGTTTGCCGTTATACGTAAACGACACCACTATTTGTCGACTCATTGCTTCATGAAGGGTGGGCAATTTTTGATCCACTGGCAACGTCGCTTGAACGGCCGGAGTTTGCGACGGCGCAAATCCAGAATCCATATCCACTTTCCATAAAGCCTCTTCGCCCCATGACTGCCCCATCCGCAAAGCCGAAACCGCGATCCGCAATGCCGCAGCCTCGTGGCCAGTCAGTTGTAAATCTCCCAATTCGTAAGCATCTCGTTCAATGAGGTATCCCGTGATGCCGGCTTTATCCCCGCCTTGGACCTCTGAACTAATGGGAATTCCCTCATCGCGGAGAATTGCTTTATCACGTTCGAAGGCCGCTCGCGCCGCCACCAGATTCTCGGGATACTGACCTTTGAGTTCGTTACGAATTTCGTCGAAGGTGAGATGACGCCGAGTTGACAACAGCAACGCCAGCAAATTCGTGACTCGTTCAAGTTGATGCACAGTGACCTAGACCTTTACTTCGCTCGCATACTTCAGGATCGACATGATTCAGGCCTGACGTAAGGTCAGTTTGACTTCTTTTGCTGTTGCACGAACCATGACAAGAGAGTGTGGGTTGACGAGTCAAGATCTGGGTGGTCAAGCGCCGAAAAGTTCTCCAGCTTCGATCCGAGCGTTTGGGCAAGTTCTTTTCCGAGTTCGACTCCCCATTGATCAAAACTATTGATATCCCAAATCACTCCTTCAAAGAATGTGGCGTGCTCGTAAAGGGCGATGAGTTGACCGAGTACCGAAGCCGACAATTCAGGCGCGACAATCGTTGTGCTCGGCCGATTGCCCTCAAAGGTGCGGTGCAGTCGAACCGAACTTTCAGGCAGTTCGTCCGCCGTACGACCAAAGGCCAATGCTTGGCTCTGAGCCACCATATTTGTGAAAAGTAATTCGTTTCGCGAGGCGTCATCAGCCGATGAACGTGCGAAACCGATGAAATCAACGGGCACAACATCGGTCCCTTGATGTAACAACTGCATAAATGCGTGCTGGCCATTAGTTCCGGGTTCGCCCCACATCACAGGAGAGGTCGAGTAAGGAACCCGCGACCCGTCACTTCGTATGGACTTGCCATTTGACTCCATGATGAGTTGCTGTAAGTAAGCCGGAAAGCGTCGAAGGTCAAACGAATACGGGATGACCGCTCGACTTTTTGTCGAGAACACTGCCGTATTCCAGATGTTGAGCAGAGCCAATATCAGCGGGGCATTCTCGCGTCCGACCGCCTCAGCGGCGTGAATATCCATTAAGTGCATGCCATTGAGGAACTCTTCAAAGATCTCTGGTCCAACCGCGATCATCACCGAAAGTCCAATTGCCGATGCAACCGAAAAGCGTCCGCCCACCCAATCCCAAAACTCAAACATGTTCGTCGTATCAATTCCGAATGCACGAACCGCATCAGAATTAGTGCTGAGCGCCACAAAGTGTTTTCCGACTGCATCGTGGCCGAGTGCTTGCACTAGCCACTCGCGAGCCACCCGAGCATTCGCCAATGTTTCGACGGTTGTAAAAGTCTTTGATGCGACAACAAACATCGTCTCTTCGGGATTTAGTCCCTGGAGGTTTGCCGCTAAATCAGCCGGGTCGACATTAGAAACGAAATGGCACGAAATGGCCTCGTGGCGATTGGCGCGTAGGGCTTCATACACCATGGCCGGCCCGAGGTCGCTGCCACCAATTCCGATATTGACGATATGGCAGATTCGTTTTCCGGTACTTCCAACGATTTCACCAGATCGGATTCCACGGGCCAGATCAGCCATGCGATCGAGAACAGAATGCACTGCTGGCACGACATTGACGCCGTCGATCAGAAATGTTCCGTCTTTTGGAATTCGCAAAGCCATATGGCCAACTGCCCGACCCTCAGTGAAGTTGACTCGCTCACCATTCTTCATTCGTTGAAATGATGTGGTCACGTCGCGGACTTTCGCGAGATTCAGCAAATCAGCCAAAGCGCCTTCATCAACACGCTGCTTTGAATAATCGACAAATAGGTCACCAGCATGAAGAGTCATCGCTGACGTGCGAGCCGGATCAGATGCGAACTCTTCCCGCAGAGAACGAAGAGGCACGCCCGACAAGACCTGTGACCATTCTGGCAATGACTCAAGTGCTTCCACATGTTCAACGCTAGTAGACGGCTCAGCAGATGATATGAAGAACGGGTGAGTTCTGAAGCACGTGAGTCACATATCGGAGTGAATCCCTCCCCCGCAACGAACTCTCAGTCTCAGCCGATACCTGATCGAACTGGAGTCATTGCCGGTATCTCGGCGTATTTGCTGTGGGGTTTCATCACGGTCTACTGGAAAGCACTCAAAGCCTTCGCTCCACTTGAGCTCATTGGCTACCGCATCGTCACCTCAGTTGTCTTGCTGCTTGTGATCATTGCCGCCAAGGGCCGATTGACAACATTGTTCCACAAGCTTTCAACTGAGCACCTTTGGACTCGGGTGGCCAGCGCCTCGTTGCTGTTAGCCATTAACTGGACGACTTATGTCATCGTCATCCACGACGGCAAAGTCATCGAAGCGGCCCTTGGCTATTTCATTGCCCCGCTCGGCACGATGCTGATTGGCGTCAAGGTGCTCCACGAGAAAATTCGTCCGATCCAACTTGCAAGCGCACTTCTCGGTCTGGCCGCAGTTGTGGTGCTCACGATCAGTTACGGCCGGGTGCCGTATCTCGCTTTGGCCATGGCGGCTTCATGGGCCGTGTACGGCTTACTCAAACGACAGGTGCCTTTGCAGCCACTTGAGAGTTTGATGTCCGAAACAATCTTCCTCATCATCCCAGCATTTGCACTCATCGTTTGGTTCTCACAAAAAGACGATTCGGTGATTCAATCAGCAGACTTCTGGAACATCATTTTGGTTTTGCTGTCCGGAGTCGTGACCGCGGTTCCGTTGCTCCTATTTGCTGCTGCCGCTCTCAAATTGCCATTAACGGTCTTAGGTCCGATGCAATATTCAGTTCCGACTATCAACTTCTTACTAGGTTGGCTCGTATACCACGAAGAGCTTTCTCCAAGCCGATTTGTTGGTTTTGGTCTGGTTTGGATTGCCTTGGTGATTGTCACTATTGACTCAATCCAACGAGCCCGTCAAACTTCTGGATTGAAGTAAGCGACTACTCTCATTACCTGTCAGGCTTTAACGAAAATGAAACTCATGAACATCACTCGTCACCAAAAAATTCGCGTTTCTTTCACCGCGTGCATGTGTCTTGCCATGTTGGCTGCTTGTTCAACCTCTCCGAAGAACTACAAATCTGAAGGAGAAAAGTTCCTTGAAAGCGAGGACCTCGCCAAGAGCGCTGGCTATCGCTACAAGTACGCTCTATGCGACCAACCTCAGTCGATTCAAGTCGGCACGCAATATGCATGCATCGCCACCGACAACGATGACAACAGTTGGGAATTCATTATTGAAATAACCGGAGATCGCGAACTCACGGTCGTTGAAGGAAAAGTCGTTAAATAAATAAAATGCCCGCCCTTGCGGGCGGGCATTTATTCAACAACTTGAGAGTTGCTCAGCTTTCGTAATCGGCGATCAATACGCCAACGTCGCTAAACGTTCCAGTCGCAAATTCGTACTGCACAACTTGCAAAGACTCTGCCTGGAAAACATCAACGTCGCCGTTCATGGTCAAGACCACTCCCTCGCGAGCAAGTGAAGGAACCAAACTGTAGTTACGAGCGGCATTCATAATTGACGCACGGGTCAAACCTTCTGCTGATTCTGATGCCTGCTTCAAAATTGCCACAGTTACTTCAGCAACGTGCCAGCCTGCACTTGCGGTGGTGACGATATCTTTGTTGCCCTCAGCCGTCATGAATGCGATGTACTCAGCAACTGCTGGCTTCGATGCAATTGCCGGATCATTCACGTCAACCAAGTTGTTTGAGGTGAACAGTCCATCAGCAGCTTCTCCGGCACCAGCCAAGATCAATGAAGATGCGCAGGTGTTCGTCAAGAAAATGTTCGGCATCCAACCAGAGTTAGCGGCTTTGGCATTGGCAACTTCCGTCAAGAAAGTTGGGCACTGTGCACCGAGCGGAACCGCAACGATTGCATCAGGGGCCTTCGAAGCGATGGCGTTGATTTGCGCAGTCGGAGGAGTTGAGCTATCGGCTTCAATGGTCTGCTCGTCCACAATTTCAATTCCGCTATCGGCGGCATCAGCGGCTTCCTTGAAGGCCTCAAGATAGACCTGACCGAATTCGTTGTTCACCGTGAACAACGCCACTTTTGCGCCATCGGGGAACTGAGCCTTGATTTGGCTGGCATAGACCTTGGCTTCAATGCCGTAAGGGGCGAGAGCTCCAGTGGTCCATGGGTAATCGGCAACCTCGCCCCAAGCGGGCGAACCGGTCAAAGCCTGCAGTTGTGGAACACACTCTTCATTCAAGGTGTCACGCACTGCAGCGTTGTTGGGCGTACCAATGATTCCTGAGAAAAGATTGACTCCGGCGTCGAGCAACTTGTTCACAGCATCTGGTGTGAGGTCTTTGTTGTACTGATCGTCTTCAAAAGCCACTTCAATTGTGGTGTCGCCAAGCATCTTTTGCTCATTCGCCCACTTGATGTATGACTCGAAACCAGCCTTGACAGGAGCGAAAGCAATTGCTGCAACGCTTCCCGACAATGGCAACACAGTACCGATCTTGACTGTTCCCGTGATCGGAGCATTCGCTGCCTCGGGGTCGACGCAGTCGTCAGTGTTTACTGCCCACGATGTTGCGGGGGCATCAGTCGAGGGAGCACCGGTATCTGGTGCTTCACTCGTCGGTGCTTCGCTTGTTGGCGCTTCTGATGTGGGCGCTTCGGTCGATGTTGAATCGCTTGATCCACCACACGCCGAAATTGCCAGCGCACCTGCCATGACGAGACCACCTAAACGGAAAGTCTTACGAACCATTATTTTCCTCCTCCATTGAATTGCTTTCTAATGAACAGAAAGCATCCATCCCACATTGGATGTTTTAACAATCTATAGAGGACGCACGAACTGGGTTAGGCGCAAAGGTCCCATATTCATTGGGTGGGACTTATGTCACGAGGAGTGACTGTCATGATTCGACGCGTCAATTTCCGCAGGAGACCTACGAGACCAATTGGTGCAAACAACATAATCACGATGAGAGCCAGACCCAGAATCAATGTCGCCGGTGATTGATCAGTCCATCCGAAAATGAAGCCCAAGACTCCAGAGGAATCGGTGCCGATTCCGCGCGTGGTGTTGTCAAGCCAGACGTACACCAATCCTCCGATGATTGGTCCACTTAATGTTCCGGCACCACCGACCACCATGATGAGCAAGAAGATAATGGAGCCCAACAACGTCACATACTGTCCATCAGGAGTGACCACGCCCGAATTGAGAGTTGCCAAAACACCGGCCAGGGCACACATCGATGCAGAAATTCCGAAAATGAGCACCTTGGTGCGGGTGACGTTGACACCCATCACTGCCGCCGCCGTTTCATTGTCACGAATGGCAATGAGCGAACGACCGACGCGACTACTAATGAGACCACGGCAAACTAGGTAGACAATGACCAGCACCAGAAGACCCAACCAATAAGCGAAAACTGCACGACCGTCACGGCCCTTCAATTCTCCAAGAATTGGCCACACGGGTAGCTCGTCGTACTTCACGCTGTCGATTCCCTTAGCGCCATCGGTCAACCACTCAAGTTTTTTCCAACGCAACAAAGTAGGAAACAAAACTGCGACTGCCAATGTGACGAGTGCCAAATAAGCACCACGAATTCTCAAAACTGGCAGCCCAATCAAGCAACCCACGATGAAAGCGATGACCGCAGCCGCATAGAACGTATAGCCCGGACTCCATCCGTGATCACGAATCAATATGGCTGCCGTATAACCGCCAATTCCAAAAAAAGCCGAATGCCCTAACGAGATTTGCCCGGTAAACCCAAGAACCATATTGAGCGACATCGCGGCGATGATCAATGTAAATGCCGAGGCGAATTGTCCAATGCGTGCAGTTTCAGACTGCGTCGGAATGTACACAACGATGAACGCCAAAAACGTAAATCCAACGATACGAATAGCCCAATGTTGCAGTGAACCTTCTTTGATCTTCAACATATTGCGATCACACCCGTTCCACTTTGAGCGAACCGAACAAGCCAGATGGTTTGACCAACAGCACAACAAAGATCGAAATCAAAGCCACCGAAAGTTTCAGATCTTGCCCAATCCAACCCGGGATGTACCCCGCGACCAGTTGCTCACCAACACCGATTGACAATCCCGCAATCACTGCCCCGCCTGGACTATCGAGCCCACCCAATGTGGCTGCCGCCGACGCATAGATGAATACCGAGAACATCAAACTAGGTGTGAGTTGGCCGTTGATGCCACCAACTAATGCTCCCGACAGTGCCCCCATCGCGGCGGCGATTCCCCATGAGGATGCGAGAACCACGCCTGAAGGGACTCCGACGAGACGGGCAGAGTCAGGATTGCTGGCAACTGATCGCATCGCTAATCCGAATTTTGTTTTGGAAAAGAGCAAGAACAAAAGACCCATGAGTACCAACCCAACAACAAGTACACCAATGAATTTGTAACGCCACTCGGCTCCCAAAATACGCACAAAATCAAGAGGTTGGTTCGGGAACAAACTTCCCATCGTGTAACCCTCGGCGCGATCCCAAATCATGGTGGCCAATGAGTTCAGACCCAAAAACATCGCAATGGAAACTACGAAAACGCCACCAGGCGATTTCTTCGCAACTGCTCGAATCACTGTTGCCTCGGTTCCGGCACCAAGCACAAAACCAAAAACCATGCCGATGATGACCGCCAAAATGAGCGGTACTCCCCAGGCGTTGATTTGCCAAATGATGAATGTGCAAAACATCGCCATTTCACCTTGTGCAAAGTTGAGATGTCCCGTTCCACGAAAGACGACCACCAACCCCAGAGCGACAAGGGCATAAATCGCTCCGAACGACAGACCGTCAAATATGTATTGCAGAAGTCGTTCCATATCAGCCCCCGAGGTACGCCTTCCTGATGCGCTCGTCACCGGCAATTGCTTCTGCGCTTCCCGAAGCAACGACTTGACCAGTTTCAAGGAGGTACACCTTGCTCGCCACCTTTAATGCCAAATTGGCATTTTGTTCGACCAACAAAACCGACAATCCATCCTGCTCATTGAGATTCTTCAAAACTTCAAACAATTCCTGAGTAACAAGCGGAGCGAGTCCAAGACTTGGTTCGTCACACAACAAAAGTCGGGGACGGCTCATGAGGGCACGGGCGATGGCCAACATTTGCTGTTCGCCACCGGACAAACTTCCGGCACGTTGATTCTGGCGCTCTTCTAGGCGAGGAAATGTTTTGTACCAACGGGCGATATCGCTTTCAATTGAATCCTTGCGAATATATGCACCAATCCGCAGATTCTCTTCAACCGTCAGTTCTGAAAAGGTGCCTCGTCCTTGCGGCACATGTGCGACCCCGAGCCGAACTATTGATTCAGCACTTTGAGACACTATTTCTTGACCATCAAAGACAACCGAACCGCTGCGCGCAATTGTTCCAGACACCGCACGCATTGTTGTGGTCTTACCAGCGCCATTGGCACCGAGCACCACAACCATTTCACCTTCGTTCACATCGATATCAATGCCCAGCAAAACATCAACTTGTCCATAACTTGCTCGCAAACCAACGGTCTTCAATATGGTCATACTTCACCACCCAAGTAGGCACGAATCACGTTCGCGTCACTTTGAACTTGGCTCGGAGTTCCTTCAGCAATCTTGCGACCGAACTCCATAGCAACTACTTGATCAGAAATTTTCATGACCATCGACATGTGATGTTCAACCAATAACACCGTTAATTTGAACTTGTCGCGAATAGCCACAATAGTGTCCGCAAGTTCGTCAACTTCCGAATGGGTTAAACCTGCGGCAGGTTCGTCAAGTAGCAAGAACCGCGGAGCAGCGGCAAGAGCCCGGGCAATTTCGAGTCTCTTCAATGTGCCAAAAGGCAAGCCCGCTGCTGGGTGGTGAGCGAATTTTTCCAGATTCAAATTACGCAACAAGTCAAAGGACACGTCACGTATGCGACGATTCTCTTTTTGAGCGCCGATTCGAGTGATCGCTCGGACGAAACCAACCGAACCTTGACTATGCGCTCCAACCATGACATTTTCCAATAATGACATCGTTGGAAACAAAGCCAAGTTCTGAAACGTTCTAGCAATACCAAGTTCAGCAATGCGATGAGCGGGCACCGACAACAGATCGTGACCATCAAATAAGATTCGGCCCTTGAAGGGATCGTAAATTCGGCTCACGACATTGAACATCGTCGTCTTACCAGCCCCATTAGGGCCGATCAAACCGCAAATGTCCCCTTCTTTTATGACAAAGGTCAGTCCATCGAGCGCAACAATGCCGCCAAAACGAACTGACACATCCTGCACATTAAGTAGCACGAACCAAAACTACCACCAATGCAAATTGGTACATATTTCTCAGAACAAAAAGATCACAAAAGGTGACGCTCAGCACTTAGATCTATGACACGCTTGAGACATGAGTACGCAAGTTGATGATGCCGCAAACCTTGACGACGAAGTCATTGTTCTTCCTTGGTGGCAAAACCCCCTGAACTTTTTCGCGCTCGGCCTTTCAATGTTGGTCCTCGGAATTGGTATCGGCTACTACTTCGGCGACGCCGCTGCTACCCCAGACAAAAACAAGGTTGATGTCGGGTTCTTGCAGGACATGCGATACCACCATGATCAAGCAGTCGAGATGGCCTACTTCTACCGCACCTCTGCCGTTGACCCTCACCCGCGCCTCAGCATGCTGGCCGAAGAAATCTTGTTGACACAGCAATTAGAAAATGGACGCATGGTGCAGTTGCTTCGCTCATTGTCAGCCAGTGAGGTCAACGACACTGGCACTGCAATGACATGGATGGGACACCCGATGCCTATTGACGAAATGGATGGGCTTGCGAGCCAATCTGAACTCGACTCGTTGGCAGCAGCTTCGGGCGACGAAGGTGCACGCATCTTTGCCACACTCATGATCAAGCATCACAACGGCGGAATTGCGATGGCCAACTATGCAATTGAAAATGCGTCAAATCAAGATGTCATCAATATGGCTAAGTCAATGGTTAAGGGCCAGCAGGCCGAAGTTGATGAACTTCAAAAGGTCATTGACTCACTGAACAACTAAGCAGCAGGAATAACAACAGTTGTCGTAGTCGTGCTCGTTGTCGTTGTAACCGCTGCCGGCGTCGTCGTCGGAGCAATCGTTGGAGGCACCGTCACCACTGGAGCGGCAGTGGTTGACGTCGTGGTCGTGGTGTAATTCGGATCTCTCCAGTTAAAGCGTGGTACTTGCGCGCCATAAGCTTCGGGCTCTTTCACTCCATCAAACACAAAAACTTGATCACCTTTGGCTACGAGTGATTGGTAATAATCAGAGACGTGCATCGGAATACGAATGCAACCGTGAGAAGCCGGATGGTCAGGAACTTCCTGGGCACCGTGAACTGCAATTCCCTTATTGAAGTACACCGGGTTGTACATACCGCCGAGTTGACTCTCTCGTCGTCCAACCACCATTCGGTAATACTTGTAAACGCCACCAGGTGTCCACGACAAACCGCACACACCTTTCTTGATCGCTTCTGTCCCGTTTTCGTTATCTTGTTCGCCTGGAGAAATCGTGACTTCCTCGCACCATTCTTCGTTGTCACCTGAAGATATGTGAGTGACAAGCACGGGAACATCAGCGTTAAAAACAATGAGAACCTGCTCCGGCAAGTAGATCTCGGTGTGGTCAGGGGTTGAGTCGGGCCGGCGTGGCAAAATTTGCAAGGGGTCCTGCATGCGACTCCACATTTCGGGTGTCACCTTCCCTGTCACTTGATCACGTGGCACACCCATCACAAGTTTTTCAAAAGCCCACACTGCTTGTTGAGTGCGTTCACCAAATGCGCCGTCGGCGATACCTGGATCAAAGTTCAACTCAATCAATCGGTCTTGAATCAACTTGATTTCGGGACCAGCCGCACCACGACCGTATGTTTGAGTTAACGGCAGTTTATTGACAGGGGCCGTTGATGAGGGAGTGATCACTTGCGCGATAGATGTCGTTGATTCTGTTGCGCCGTTATCTGATGAAGACCCATCAGCGACGACCCCGATCAAAACGACTGCTGACAAAATTGCGCCAGCCGCGACTGCGGGTGTCCATTGTTGCAACGCCGAAGAACGCATACGACTCGATTTCATTCGTCGGGGGCGCTGGGGACTAGACACGGGTATGAAGGTTATCTCTCACGGACGAAAGGTGGGTTAGGACCGAGTGACGATGGGCTCAATAGCGCGAAGTTCTTGACGCAATTCACGCATTTCTTTGAGAATCTTGACGATGACACTCGGCGAAGACAACGTGGAAACGCCCCGGGTTCGTGGAAAGTAGTCAACACCAAACTGCACAATGTGATAACCAAGCTTGTTCGCCCGAATCACTAATTCAGCGTCAATAAATGAGCCCTCGCTCTTGAGCGAGATGTGTTCGAAGATTCGTCCACGGCACATTTTGAAGGCAAAGTTCACATCGCGAATTTTGAGCCCGAAGAAAATCCGAACCAGCGCGTTGTAAAAAAATGAATAAACGGTTCGAACATAGCCTTCGCCAGTTCGATCTAGTCGGTACGCACTAATGACGTCGGCCTCATACTGACGCATCAAACGACAAGCCTTTTGCAATTCGACCATGTCAAAGGGCAAGTCTGCATCGGTGTAGAGCACTAAGTCGCCAGTGACGTTCGCAAATCCGGTTTTGATTGAACCACCGAGCTTGCGGTTCTTCGGATGGTGCACAACGCGAACCCGCGAATCATTAGCAGCAGCCTCGTCGGCAAGTTGGGGTGTTGAGTCGGTCGACGCATCGTCAATAATCAAAATCTCATAGTCGGCGATCTCTCCAACATTGATGAGCGAACGACCAGCCTCGTGAGCAGCCGACAAGGTCCGTCCGATGTATTCCTCCTCATTCCACATGGGAAAAAAGAACGAAAGTTTCTGGAAATGCGGACTCGCCGTTTCTGTAGCCACATCTGCAAGTTATCGGCTGACTCTGCGGCATGTACTTCAGGTAACTTGGCTTTTGTGAGCGTGACCGATTCCCCCGACTGGCAAGCTCCGCGTCTCAGTCCGCCATCGGCAACCCCGCCCGAATTCAACTTTTTTCCTGATGCTCGGCAGCAAACCCGTCTTGCGCCCGCTTGGAGCCGAATCATCGCCCTTGGTTGGCTCCTGGAAATGTTCGCCTTCATTTGCGTTGGGGCGTCGTCACAAATCATTGGTCGGCCCGTCATTTGGCTTGACGATCAACGATGGGGTTCGGTGATGTTGACCATTTTTGTCGTCGCAACCTGTTTTCCGTTCATGGCCACGGCTTTGTGGTCGCTCTTCCACGGCCCCCAAGTATTTCTAGTTTCGGCAGTGCCGACCAGCATCCTCATGGTGCTTGCCGTCCTTGATCGTGACTCGTCACCCGGCAGTGCAGTCGTGACTTTTGTACTCGCAATCTCGGGCTTGTTATTAATGGTTGGCGCTTTCGCCGGTCGTTATCGACTCAGCAATTTGTCAAGCGCAACCACTACATCTAACTGACTCCCCGCTTCTGGCCCGGCCCCTGGTCGATGGTGGCGCACGTGAGTCAGTGCTTCATCTAACGGCATACCTGCAAGTTGGCACACCGCAACGGCCAAGGTACCCGCGCGACCTATTCCAGCCGCACAATGTGCAACTATCGATTCCCCACGAGCCAAACGTTCTTTCACTTGTTGATACAGCGGCAAGACATCCGATAGCACTGGTGACGACAAGTCATGAATCGGGAACCAAGTGGCCCGCTCATTGGGTCGAAGCCACCTGATGTAGTCGTCATAACGCCCTCTGAGTTCATGTTCTTGAACGAGACAAACAACATGATCAGCATTCACGCGCCGTACCGCGACCTCAGGGTCGGGGCCAATGAAATGTTTGCCGCATAGCCACAACTGGCCAGGCAGCATCGGCATCGGTATCTCGTGGATGCCTCCATCCATATTCATGCCGTTATTCATGCCCTTATTCATGCAGTCCCTACGATATGCCACCTCATAGTCACCCGACTCAGGTGGGCTGAACCGATAGCGTCAAACCCTATGTCGGCCAAGGTACTTACATCTCTCCCCATCGGCGAACGAGTCGGAATCGCATTCTCGGGCGGACTGGATACTTCGGCTGCCGTGGCCTGGATGCGAGCCAAAGGCGCAATCCCCTATTGCTACACCGCCGACCTCGGTCAACCCGACGAACCCGACCTCTCGGGCATCCCAGGACGAGCCAAAGAATACGGCGCCCAAGAAGCTCGCCTCATTGATTGTCGCTCCGAATTGGTCCGCGAAGGTTTGATGGCTTTGCAATGTGGAGCCTTCCATATCACGACGGCCGGCAAGACCTATTTCAACACCACTCCACTTGGTCGCGCGGTGACCGGAACTTTGCTCGTTCGCGCCATGCACGAAGATGGCGTTGATATCTGGGGCGACGGATCAACGTACAAGGGCAATGACATCGAGCGTTTCTATCGTTACGGACTCATGGTCAATCCGAAACTGCGCGTGTACAAGCCGTGGCTTGATGAAGCCTTTGTTTCTGAACTCGGTGGCCGTACCGAAATGAGTCAGTTCTTATTGGCGAACAATTTGCCGTACCGCGCCAGTACCGAAAAGGCCTACAGCACTGACGCCAATATTTGGGGAGCAACCCACGAAGCGAAGTTGCTTGAAGAACTTTCAACTTCGATGGAAATCGTTGAGCCCATCATGGGCGTTGCGCACTATCGAGAAGATGTTGCGATTGCTTCCGAAACTGTGAAGGTTCGTTTCCACGAAGGTTGGCCAGTTGCAATCAACGAACAAGAATTTGCTGATCAGGTTGAACTTGTTCACGAAGCCAACCGTATTGGTGGACGTCACGGACTCGGCATGAGCGACCAAATTGAAAATCGCATCATCGAAGCCAAGAGCCGAGGTATTTACGAGGCTCCAGGTTTGGCGTTATTGCACATTGCTTATGAACGTCTTGTCACGGCCATTCATAACGAAGGAACGATCGAGAATTACCGCACCATGGGACGTCGTTTAGGTCGACTGCTGTACGAGGGTCGTTGGTTTGATCCGCAGAGCCTCATGTTGCGCGAGCCCATCATGCGATGGGTCGGTTCTGCGATTACCGGTGAAGTGACTTTGCGGTTGCGTCGTGGCGACGATTACACGGTGCTTGATACAACTGGCCCACACCTGACCTATTCGCCCGAACGCTTGAGTATGGAACGGGTTGAAGATCAACCGTTTGGTCCGCTTGATCGAATCGGTCAGTTGACAATGCGCAACCTTGATATTGAGGACAGTCGTAGCAAACTGGAGATATACCGTGAGGCCGGAACCCTGGCCGCCGGCACCAACCTCCTCGAACTCGAATAGCCCCATTTTCCCCACTTTGGAATTTGCCTGCCGCTAGGCGGCAACTATCTTCCAAAGTGGTGAGTTATTGGCGGTTTTGTTGGAGGCGGGAGACGAGGCCGGCGATGAGTAGTGCTCGGCTTGGCATTTGGCTCACATCGACCCATTCGTGATCGGCATGGGCGCCACCGCCCACAGCTCCAAGACCGTCGAGCGTCGCCACTCCGGCCGCAGCCGTGAAGTTTCCGTCAGACCCTCCGCCTACTGCCACACCTTGTAATTCAGGCATCCCCAAATCTCGGGCCACCTCAACAGCCAACGGAAACAACCACGTTGACGCGGTCGGCGGCATCGGCGGTCGATTAAAGCCACCTTTGATTTCAAGTCGCGCTTCAGGATGTTCAACGCTTAATGAATTCATCAGTGCTTCGACGCGTTCACGTTCAGCGGCTTCAACGACGCGCACGTCAATTGAAATCTTCGCCAGTGCTGGCACCACGTTGTCCGCTGTCCCAACTACCGCAACTGTCGGCGTCACCGTCGTACCTGCCTCGGCATTTCCAAATGTATTGATTCGCAAAACTTGTGATGAAGCCTCAACAAGTGCATTGACACCTTTTTCTGGTTCAAGACCCGCGTGTGATGCACGGCCATGAACATGCAATTCAAATGTGCCGGTTCCCTTGCGCGCCGTTTTCAACGCACCACCATCGGCGCTTGGCTCTAACACCAAGACTGCACCACAGGCTTTGGCACGTTCAATAATCAGATCACGCGAGTGCACTGATCCAACTTCTTCATCGGAGGTGATCAAAATCTCGATGCCAGATTTATCGGCTAAAGCCGCAACACCATGAATCGCTTGCACGATTCCGGCTTTCATATCAAAGATTCCGGGACCAGTCGCTTTGTTGCCTTCAACCGTAAATGGACGATCTGCGAGCGCGCCTTTCGGGAAAACGGTGTCATGGTGCCCGACGATCAAAACCTTTGATTCGCCGCCGCCGCTCCAGTGCACGTGCGGGCCAGCGATCGAGTCGATCAATGTTGCCGAAGAGCCCAGACGTTGCAGTATTAATGATGCCAATTCATGTGCACTCTGCGTGACGGCTTCAATATCTAGAGACGGAGACTCAATGTTGACAAGTCGGCCGACGTCGCCAATCATCAACTCACGGTCTGGGGTCGCGATCTTTTCTTGAGTCACGACACCATTGTGCCTGATGCCGAGGCTCTAAGGTCACATGAGTTACCTGGGGAGGAACCAATGTCACTTACCACTCGTCGTATTTTGGGCGTTACCGTCGCTTTCGCATCGATTGTCACACTCGCCGCTTGCTC
>JBIKOO010000195.1:0-7865 GCA_044358015.1 Ilumatobacteraceae bacterium | reverse complement strand
TCAACAGAAAACCGAGAGCCCCAGAAAGTGGGAGGATTGTTTCGTACAACAACTGGCTGAGTGCGAAAGCAGAAATTGCTGAGCCAATCATGACCGTGACATCGATGGTCTCAATCGTGCGGATGCGAATCTTTGGCTCAGCGAGGCCAGTGTCGCTCGTTGCCGAGTCGCTCTTTGTCTTGTCGTTTGTTGTCTTGTTGCGTCGAAGTGCAAAGCTCATCAGAATCAAATCTCCGTCGCTGAACCAGATCGTGAGCGATTAACCACGCTCGATGCCGCTGTATTGACCAACAAAGTGATGATGAACAGAGCCAGTCCTGCTGCCATGAGGGCGCTAATTCCGGTTTCAGTTGACTCACTGAACTTGAGCGCGATCAGAGCGGCGATGCTGTTTGATCCCTGCTCAACGATGGACCATTTGGCATCAAAGGACGGCGAGATAATCAACGTCACGGCGATTGTTTCTCCTAATGCTCGTCCAAGTCCAAGCATTGAGCCACCGATGATTCCGCCTTGACCAAATGGCAGTACCACATCGCGGACAACGCCCCAACGAGTTCCACCAAGAGCCATGGCACCTTCACGTTCACCCGGAGGTGCCTGACCGAAGACCTCGCGCATGACTGAAGTACAGATCGGGATGACCATCAGCGACACGATGACACCGGCCACGAATGTCGAAGACGGGAACACGCCAAGCGACGTCCCAAAATCTTCGTTCACCTTAAAAAACGGCACAAAACCTAGATTGTCGGCGAGCCACTTTGACAAAGTGATGATGCGTGGTTGCAGGTAGAACAAGCCCCACAAGCCGTAGATCAAACTGGGCACGGCCGCCAGAAGATCGATCGTTGCGGTCAGGAAGCGACGAATCCGTCGTGGTGCATACTCGGTAATGAACAGTGCAGTTGCGATTGAGACCGGGACTGCAATGAAAAGTGCGACAAATGCGATTGAAAAGGTGTAGGGCAGAAGCGAGGCGATACCAAACGCGCCACCCATGTCGGGGGCCCACTGACTCTCGGTAATGAAACCCCATCCAGAAATTCGTAAAGCGTCAATTCCGCGGTAGAGCAAGAAGCCACCGATGAGGGCCATAACCAGGAAAACGAAGGAGCCTGACACCGCGGCGATTGAGCGGTATACCTGGTCAACTCGGTTTCTGCGAACGACGGGATTGATACGAACTTCCATAATGTTCTCAGCAGAAAGAGAAGGATTGGTCTCGTCAACCTGTGATGACTTAGGCACCCCGACAGCATTCAGGCGGCTTGTGTCATTGGTCTGAAGTAGAGGTGAATAACAGTTGAACAGCAGAGCAAGTTTTATTGATCTCTATTTCAGAATTGGGGCAAGCGCTCTAAATTGAAAACGTGTCAATCAAATCTCCGTTGTGGCGAGATTTTTGGCGCCAATTTTGAGTGAATGGGAAATTTGACGTGACTGAAGTTTCAAAATCACTTCCCCGAATTGGAGATCGTCTTCGCCGCCTGTGTGCGCTGATGTTGGCGGTCTTTTCTTTGGCGAGTCTTGCCTCGTTTAGCGCGGCTGATTCCGCGTTAGCTGAGCCGGCTCCTCGAACCTCTGTCACAGCAACCGGTACCGGCGGTCGCTCAGGCACGGTTTCTCCGGGCGTTGATTTGTCGAATGAAGTGATCAACATCTCCTGGTCGGGGTTTAGACCAACGACTCAGCAAAACATTTACACCGTCATTATTTTGCAGTGCAAAGCAAACCCAGTTTCGCTCGCAGACTGCTTCACGGCTGAACCTTTCCCAGAGTTAGCAAACGGAAACCGGCTTTTGGACTCAACCGCTGCTGACGGAACTGGCTCAGCACAGTTTGAGGTTCGCCCGGCGAGCAACCTTCCGCAGTTGGCCTGCTCGGCGACAAACCCCTGTTCCATTCTGGTGTACGAAAACGATGCACTGCCGGTTCAGCCCGGCAGTTTGCCAGCAGCGCGCGTCGTGATTCCCATTACATTTTCGCCGTCGCAAGCGGACTGTCCAACCATCACCGACTTTGATGTTCGAGTTGACGGTTCAGCAACATCAGCGGGTCTTTTTTATGCGTGGGCAGCACAAATTTGCCAAGGCGAATCATCAGTTGTTCTGGATTACACGGAGACATCGAGCACGACTGGCCGCGAAAACTTCTTGGCGGGGCTGATTGACTTTGGAGTCACTGCTTTGCCAGCGACCGAAGAAGAACTATCTCACTACCCTGAACGTCGCGAGTATTCATACGCTCCGGTGGCGGCAAGCGCGGTCGTCGTTGCGTACAACTTGACGGACCCCTTTACTGGTTTGCGTATTGAAAACCTGGTGGTATCTCCGCGAATTGTTGCCCGTTTAGTAACCAACACTTCAGTTGAGACGCTTGTTCGTGATCGAGAATTGCTCAACATCAATCCCACCGTGCGTTTTCCGACAAACGGCATTAACCCAATTTTGGTTCGGGCTGAGCGAAACGCTGCCACAACGATTTTGACTTCCTGGATGAACGCTGACCCTGAAGCACAAAAGTTTCTCGCTGACACCGATACTTGGCGCGTTCGTCTCAATACTTCATACGTTGGTTACACGTATCCGCGTGATGCTTTTGAACTCGTCGACAGTGATCCGCGCTATCTACCGCGTCAAGGACAGAAGAATATTGCGACACGTATGTTCTACGGGGTATCGCCGACCGGAACACAGGCCGAACTCACAAGTGCGCGTGGAGTTATCGGCATCGTTGACTTACCAACTGCCAAAAGATTCGGGCTTCAGGTTGCTGGTTTACTCAAGCCAGACGGATCAGTCGTTCAAGTAACCAACGAATCAATTCTACGTGGTATCGCCGATGCCGAATTGAGCACTGCGGGAACTTTGGTGGCCGACCCCACCCCAGAAGATCCGTTGGCGTATCCGATGATCAAAGTTGATTACGCCATGGTTCCAAAAATTTTTGATACAGAAGAAAAGCTTGCCGATGTTCGCAGGGTGTTGAGTTACGCAGTTGGTGACGGACAAAGCCTGTTGCCAGCGGGGTACGTGACCCTTCCGGATTCGATGAAAGCCGAAACACTAAAAATCGTGGAAGCGATTGGCGTTCCCGAAACGACAACGACCACAACGAGCACAACGACGACAACGACCACAACGATTGCGATCAGGGCCGTGACAGTTCCGACCACGAGTCGGCCGAGAGTGACGTCACCGCCTCCTACGACAGTGCCACCGACGACGAGCACAACAAGTACGACGACTTCTACTTCAACAACGACGACAACCCAGCCAGCTCCAATTACTGTGCCTAAACCTCAACTGTCGGATGATTTTTCTGGTGACCAGAGTTCGTCTGGGTTGATGCTCGGATTGGGCGGACTTTCTGGCGCTTTCGTTCTTGGAACTGCGCCGTGGCGAAAACTGGGTATTCGGCGTAAGAAAGTTGTGTCATGAGCGAGATCAAATCTGAGACGACCATTGTTTTGCCGAAAGACCAAGAGCTTCGTTCGGAATTTGGCGCTACTCAAGGTGACGACCAACAACTACAAAAAAACATAACGCGGTTGATACCGGTAGTTCGCCGTTTCGCAATCGTGATTTTCACATTGGCGTTTGGTTCGTTGATGTTCAATCAATTCATGGGACCCTTGGTCCATGATCGTGCCGCAACAGCGTTGGAGCAACGATTGTCTGCAGATCTTTTGAACGGCGTAGCACCCGTCTCGTATCCAATTGCAGTCGGTACACCGATCGGATTAGTCGAAGTGCCCAATCGCGATGTTCGTGCGGTTGTGGTTGAGGGATCAAAAGCCGAGCAATTAGCGCAGGCTTCTGGTCACTTGATTGGTTCGGCGCTGCCTGGACAGCCTGGTGTTTCAGCAATTTTGGGTCGTAGTCAAACGTATGGAGCTGAGTTCAAGAATCTTGACCAACTCAAGGTTGGCGATGAAGTGATTGTCACGACCGGACAAGGCGTACACACATACGAAGTGGTCGACACTACTGTCCGTTTAGCACGTGACACTGCTGCATTTCAGGGCGAAGGGCACATGCTGATCATGGCAACGGTGGTTGATTCTTCTGACCGCCTTGTGGTGCGGGCCAGTCTCACTTCTCCAGTCTTTCCCGCCGGCCAAACGATTGATCATCAGACAACACTTGACGAACTGGGTTTGACCGGTGACTCATCATCGTGGTCGGATCTGGCGTTATGGATGTTGTTAGCGGCTTTGTTAGCTGCCGGCTTTCCGATCATTGTCAATCAGGTTGGGCGTCGAGTCAGTTGGTTAGTGGTTTCACCGGTTGCGATGTGGGTGACGTTCGAAGTTTGGACTGCCATTTCATTGATGAGTCCGAGTGCTTGGTAAACAAAAAGTTTTTTGTTTCCAATTGCACAGACACAGTTCACCTTGATTAAAGGTTGGCAATATCGGTTGTTCACGTTGTTGTTCCAAGATGAGGTGTCGAAATTTTTGACCACCTCAACGACAGGAGAAATAAGTGAAGAAATTGCTCAGCTCAGCAGTGGCGATTGCCTCTGTGATTGGCGTGTGCGCTCTGCCCACGCAAGTATCGGCCGGTGCTGATAGTTCGTCAGGAGACATCCTCGGCATTGCTGGTTCGGACACCACGACATTTGTGATGGACGCTTTGGCGGCTGCTCACAACACGAATTCGCGTTACAACCCGAATAAAGACCGTGCCGTTAACATTCCGCCGTTGTTAGCTGCTAACCCGAATGTTGAACTTGGCGAGTCAACAGCGACCGTAGCGAATAAGGCGTGGCTCGCAGCTGCTCGCTCGACCTGGCCCGGCGGCATGGTTTTGCCAGCTGACAACGACTGCAAGGTGAATATGGTGTTCGGCGGTTACGGTTCGCGTGACTTAAACACCGATGGTGACACAGGCGACGGAACTGTGGTTGCAGGTTTAGCTCCCGAAGGTGGAACTGCGGTGACTGCTGACTTGAACGGCGACACCGACACCTCGGACGTCGGTGAAACCTGGTACCTCGGTATCGTGCCGCCGAACGGATCGGGTGCCGGTCGTGGCGCGGTTGAAGGATCTGCCCAAAACGGCGTGACCTACAACGGAGCTGCCTCGCCTGGCGGTACCGCCGCTTCGGCATGTATCGATATTGCACGTTCATCGTCGCGATCGTCTAGCTCCAAGCTTGAAGGCTGGGCCTTCGCACTTGACGCGATTGACTGGACCTACTTCAGCGGCAACGACCACGGAGTTGCTCAGACTGGTTTGAGTAAGGCCGATTTGAAGAAGATCTACACCTGCTTCACGGGAACAAAGATCGATCCGAATAACAGCGGAACCGCCGACCAGGTTGGCGATCGAATCCCCGGTTACCCGGAATATTCGTTGTGGGGTGATGTCACTGGCGTCACCACCGATGTCGACCCGATTCGCGCATATCGCGTGCAGTTGGGCTCAGGAACCGGCACTGACGTTGCAACCACGTTGATCGGTCACGCAACGAACAACGACGCTGACTTCCTCGGCGGTTGCGACACTGTCGCAAACAACACCGACGGAAACGCTGCAACAACTTTCACCCCATTCACGCAGGTTCAAGAACACGACTGCCGCAACGTCTCGGACGCAAACAAGCCCGATGCCATTTGCTTCTACGGATACAGCCGTTGGGTCATTCAGGCCAAGTCCCTCGAAACCGACAAGCGTAACGGTGCAGTATTCGGCAAGTTCAAGAACACTGGTGACTTTAAGCGTCCGTCGTTCAGCAGCATCAACGAGACTGCATCACGTTTCGAAGGAACTCGCTTGGTGTACAACTATGTCGGTCTTTCATCGACGACAGGTTCGATTTACCCACGTATTGAAGACTCACGTCGTTTCGTTGGTGTGACAGCTCAGCCTTCAGCTTGTAGCACAAACGCAACTGGAATTGCACCGTCCCAAGTGGTGTCAGAAGTAACCGCTGCGACCGACTGCAACTTTGACGGCGACTCGACCGACGTCGATGTTGCTGTTGGTGGCGTACCTGGCTTCATCTGTGGAGACCTCACGGCCCGCAAGATCATTGCAACGTACGGGTTGAAGCCTCTTCCCATGGCTGCAACGGATCCTAATAATGGTGCCCTCGGCACGTCCTACTGCCGTTTCAACAAGGCACTCTGACCAATCATCAGTTGAAACATCAACCTTAAGGAGGACTGATGAAAAAGAGTTTGAGTTATCTAGCTTTGGTAGGAATCGTGGCCTCGTTTGGGGCGGGTGCGGTTGGTTCCGCACCCGCTTCGGCGGCCACACTCAGTAATGCCACCCGCCTAGTGCTCGACATAACGGGCGGTGACCCCAACGGTGGTGTTGGCGAAGCAGGTGTCGGTGACGCCGGCGGAGTCTCAACGACGTTGACGGCGTCAGGTACTCGTTGGACCGTGTTTGAATCACTGTCGAGCGACCTTGTCACAGGCGACACCAACGGCGCTACAGACGTGTTCGTCACCAACGGCACCACTGTCACGCGGCTGAGTGTTTCAGATAACGGAGCACAAGGCGGTTCAGGTTTGAACAGCTACGACCCAGAGATTTGTTCAACGGGTCGCAAGGTGGCTTACGTAACCGAAAACGAATTTGACATTGCCGACGCCAACGGCGCGCCCGATGTTTACGTGATCGATCGTGACGCCGATGAGGATGGAATTTTTGACGAGTTCTCGTCAGCGAATGCTGTCACCGTCGCTTCGGTGAGCATCTCGTACGACGCTGAACTCGAAGAAAACATAATCACCAGCAATGGCGCATACTCACCGAGGTTCAGCAGCGACTGCACGAAGATCGCTTTCGTCACCGATGAGTACTTCAATGCTGATGACCTCAACTTCGGTCCCGATGTGTACATGAACACACTTGGAAGCGTGGCAAGTCCTGCGGTGTGGGTCAGTGCATTCGCTGATGGCGGCGGCGAAGGTGGCGGCTATTTGCCGGCGCTCAACGCCGACGGCACGAAGGTGACCTTCGTGACCGACGCTCTCGACGTTGTCTCTTCGGATGGAACGCTTGGAGGATTGGTCGTGAGCACTGTTGGTGCAACATCGGTTACATCGGCGGCGTATGCCAGTGTGAAGCCGAACGGTAATCCTTCAACGGGCCTGATTGACACCGAATACGCACCAGCGATCTCAGCTGATGGCAATTGCATCGCTTTCAAGTCAAATCAAGGTGTTGATTTGTTGGCCGGCAACTCTGGTCCTGCCGAAGGAATTTTCTTGTGGGACAACCGAGGCGCGAGTCCGGTGATCAGCTTGATCAGCAAGATCACAACGGGGCAAGCGGCTACATCAGCAACAGCACCTCGGATCACCGGTGACTGCAGTTTCATTGCCTACGAATCAAATGATGATTTCATCTCGGTGGCTGACAATAACAACAGACTCGATGTGTTTTTGTATGACATTGCGAAAGGAACAACTCAGTTGATTTCGTCAAATGCTGGTGGTGACTCAGCTGACGCAAACAGTTCATTGGCTGCACTTGACTTCGACCCGACGACAGGGCTTGGCGTTGTCATGATTACATCAGGCGCTAGCAACATTCGTGGAATAGACGGCGGTAACGCTGACCTTGACGTATTCTCGGTGCCTTTCGCCCGACCTAGTGCGCCGACTTCGTTGGTGGCTACATCAGGTAGTGCTCAGGCATCAATTGCTTTCACAGCGCCAGAATCAAATGGTGGTGCCACAATCACGAACTATGAGTATTCGACTGATAATGGCACGACGTGGAAAGCGTTCAGCCCAGCCGATACCACGACCCCGGTTGTGATCACGACTCGTTCGGATGCAGCATCAGCGTTAGTGAACGGAACGACCTACCAGGTCAAGTTGCGTGCCGTGAACGCAG
>JBIKOO010000069.1:0-7893 GCA_044358015.1 Ilumatobacteraceae bacterium | reverse complement strand
GCTCGAGTTGTGCCAGGTAGTGGCGAGCGAGGTCTTGTAGCAGTGGGCGGAAACATTCCCATGGGTTATTACAAAGACGAAGCCAAATCGGCACAGACGTTCCGGACGTTTGAGGGTTCGCGATGGTCGGTGCCAGGTGACTGGGCTGAAATTTTGGCCGATGGAACTCTGGTTTTACTCGGGCGCGGGTCAGTGTGCATCAATACTGGTGGAGAGAAAGTTTTCCCAGAAGAAGTGGAAGAGGTCTTGAAACGTCACGATAGTGTGCGCGATGCCGTTGCTGTGGGTATTCCTGACACTCGTTTTGGTGAAACAATTTGCGGAGTTGTCGAGGCCGAACCGGGCCACTTGCCAACACTGTCGGAACTGAATGAACATGTGAAGAAGTCTCTGGCTGCTTATAAGGCCCCGCGTCATATCGTCGTGATTGACACGATCGGACGAGCTCCTAATGGCAAGGTTGACTACAAGCGACTGAAGGCCTTCGCAATGGATGAATTGGGAACTGCAACATGAATCGAAGTGCAATATGACTGGTCACGAACGATCCGACGACCTGCGACGTCGACTGAAAGCCAAAGAGTCGATATTGATGCCTGGAGTGTGGGATCCACTATCGGCTCTCATCGTTCAGCAAACAGGTTTTTCAACGGCATTTGTGTCAGGTTTTGCGGTGTCGGGGACTTTGCTCGGTCGTCCCGATGTGGGCTATCTCACTCAAACTGAAATGGCTGAGGTTGCGCAACGCGTGTGTACATCAGTTCCAGATTTGAACGTGGTTGTTGACGCCGATACTGGATACGGCGATGCAATGACGGTACGCCGCACTGTTGAGATGTGGGAGCAAGCCGGTGCGGCCGGACTGTTTTTGGAAGATCAAGTGTGGCCAAAGAGATGCGGCCATATGGAAGGTAAACAAGTTGTTGAGCGTGAAGATTGGTTAGCAAAGTTGCGTGCTGCTTGTGATCATCGCCAACATTTATTTGTGACCGCGCGTACTGATGCGCGAGCGGCAGTGTCGCTTGATGAAGCGATTGAGCGCGCGAAAATGGCGCGTGACGCCGGTGTTGACGCAATCTTTGTTGAGGCGCCCGCAAGCGTTGGAGAAATGGAATTGATCGCCAACTCGTTGCGCGATGTCACCCTCGTCGCCAATATGGTTGAGAAGGGCAAGACACCGTTGTTGACGCCGGCAGAATTGGCCGACCTTGGGTTTCGGCTCATCGTCTCACCGTTGTCACTGCTACTGGGTGCTACTCAAGCAATGAGTCGGGTGGCTCGGCAGCTCGCTCAGTCGGGCACGCTTCGCGAGCATCTTGATGAGATCACCCCGTTCGAGACCTTTACGGATTTGGTGGGATTGCCAGAACACATCGCCCTTGAGAAGCAGAACAACTGCGCCTAAATTGCCGTCGCTCTGACCAAAGAAGTCGCTAACCTGACGATGTTCATCAGGAGAGGTCTGAGCAATCAGACCCGGCAACCTGGGCGGAAGCCCCAAGGTGCCTCCCAATCAAGCCTTCGGGTCTGAAAGGGGATGTGGTCAGCAATAGCTGGCAACGAAACTTCCACGATGAGCGTTAGTACTAGTTTTCGACGCGAACGAAAGGGCTCATCATGGCATCACGGACACCATTGCCGGTGACTGGCGCATGGCGTGTTGGCGATCCCGTTGGGCAACGTCAGTTCTTTGCCTATCCCGATGATCGTCGACTGGCACTTGATAACGGCACAGTGATGTCGGGAATCGTGGCGGCCTACGAAACATGGGGCCAACTGAATGCCGATGCGTCGAACGCGATTCTGCTTTGTCACGCCTGGACAGGAGACAGTCACGCCTCTGGTCGTGCCGAAGATGGTCACCTTGCCCCTGGTTGGTGGGAGAGTGCTGTTGGTCCGGGACTAGCGATCGACACCAATCAGTGGTTTGTGGTGTGCGCCAACGTGCTGGGTGGATGTCAAGGTTCGACAGGTCCCGCCTCGGCGCACCCTGATGATGGTCGACCGTATGGTTCTCGTTTCCCGGTGATCACGATTCGCGACATGGTTCGCGTACAGGCTCGTTTGGCGGACCACCTAGGTGTGGCGGTATGGCACTCGGTGATCGGTGGATCCATGGGTGGTATGCAAGTTCTTGAATGGGCGGTGACGTTTCCTGAAAGGGTGCGCTCGGTCGTGCCGATCGCAACGTGTGTGCAAGCGTCAGCGCAGCAGATTGCGTGGGGATCCATTGGCCGGCGTGCGATCATTAACGATCCTAAATGGCGCGGTGGTGATTACTACGAAGCCGCACCCGGCGATGGTCCTCATGAAGGCTTGTCAACAGCGCGAATGGTTGCGCAAGTGACATTTAGAAGTGACAACGTTTTCACCGATCGTTTCGGACGTGAGATGACTGGTGGAACTTCAACCTCCAAGTCTCTTGATGGGAAATTCGAAGTCGAGCGCTATCTCGAATATCACGGCGACAAGTTGGTCAGTCGCTTTGATGCGAATAGTTATATGACTATTGGCAAAGCGATGGATCTACACGACATTGCTCGAGGCCGTAACACCCTAGATTCTGCGGTAGCGCGAATCAGCTCACCAGTTTTGACAATGGGTATTTGGAGTGACTTTTTGTACCCGGTGTATCAGCAGTTGCAAATCCGCGACATGGTGGCAGCTAATGGAGTTCGCGCGGAATATGTTGAAGTCGATTCACCGCATGGTCACGACGCCTTCCTGATTGAACTTGATCAAGTTGGACCGGCGATTCGTCAATTTATTGAATCGCTCGACTAACGATTTCGTTCAAGCAATTCTTCAAGGGTTGCAATGCCACGGCTGTCAGTTGGTATTCGTAGGAAGACTTCTTTCTCGCCACGAAGGATATAAATTTCTCGATTCTTCGGGGGAGAGGGACTCTTGCCGACCACTCGGTATTCGCCGCGCAATCCAACCGCTCGTATTCCGCGCGTTCGCAAAATGACATCAACGTCATCGATAAAGACTCGGACCTCGCTCCATGAGGTCGGTGAATTTTGGGGCTCTGGCATACGTTGAGCCCGGGCAATCATTCGGCGGCCATCTTTGCTGCACCAATGCGGCTCAATTCGAAGCGCGAGCCACGCAAGTAAGCCAAAGACCACCAAAGCGACAACACCTAGAAAGAACGACACGTCAGAAGTCTGACATGCACAGCCGTGGATAACGCATGATGTGCTGAAATCCGTCAAACTACGAATGTGCCTGAAATTCTAGAAGTCGAGATGTATCGGCAGGCCGCTCTGTCTGTCGTGGGTCGTCGGGTTCGGTCGTTACAGACCGATGACCCGATCGTCGTCAAGGATGCGTTACCGATTCAGACTTTGGTTGGTTCTCGGGTGCGGGAAGTTGCACGTCACGGGAAACTGTTAACGATTCATTTTGAGACCGGGTCGATTGATCTTCATTTCGGCATGGCGGGTCGAATCATCGTCGATGGTCGATCACCGATTGACGAGTTGGTGTACGGGGCATCGTCTAATGATCGTTGGATTCGCTTTGGAATTGAATTTGATCAGGGATTCTTGGCAATTACTGATCCCCGTAGATTTTCGCGAGTGGCAGTCAGTCAAGTGCACGATGACCTAGGTCCAGATGCGTTCAGTCTTGACCTGTGTGATGCCGTGCGTTTGCATTTCCCAAAGCGCGGCATTATCAAGGGAGTGTTGCTGAATCAGGGGGTTGTCGCGGGATTGGGCAACATGCTGGTTGACGAGGTTTTGAGTCGAAGCGGGGTCGACCCTCGACGAGATATTGCAACCATGAAGCCGCAGTTGATTGAAAAGGTGCTCATGACGGTGGTGTCAGTTCTCCCTGAATTACTTGAACGGGGAGGAAGCCACATGGGTGATCTGGCGGCCGAACTGCGAAAGCCGGGGTCTGGTTGTCCCTACGATGGTCATGAGTTGGCTCGAGCCACGGTGGCGGGTCGGACCACGTACTGGTGTCCTCGCCATCAGAAGTGAGATCTTGCAGCAGATGCCGTGGGTTCGGACGCTTTTTCAGACAGACTGAGAAAGATGTTTCTGGTATACCGCGCTTCAACACTGGGCTTAGATACCACCTCAGTGTCCGACGCTGGCAGTACTCGCATCGTCGTCATCGTGACGTTGCTGTTAATCGGACTCGGAATCGGTTTAGGTATTTTGAATATTTGGTTTTGGCGTAAGACCAAGCCAGATCCAGAAGCCCTTGGACCGCTCGTTGAAATGAGTTCACGCAAGTTTGCCGAACTCGGTCTCATTGAGCAGCGTCACCGCTTAGATCAATTGCGTCCATCGCTGGTGTCGGTACCGTCCGTTGAGTCTTTGCCAGCGTTGGAGTCGCCGATCATTCTAGAAAATGAATCTCTGGACTTCGACGACGAAGTGATTGATTACCTAGTGGTCAGTGAAGAAGTTGATCAGGTAGTGAGTCGTAACGAAGACCCGTTGTTATCAACATCAGTGAATGACATCGATTGGGACGACGATGAGTGGCCAGATGTAGATGATTGGTCGTTGCCAGTTGATCGCCTGAAAGAACAAGATTCTGTTTTGCTGCATGAGCTGTTTGATCAAGATCAAGAGTTAGACGATGAAGTCGTCGCCGAGGCTCCGAAGGAGCGGCCCGTGAAGGGTCCAGTGTCAATTGACCCACTGCTTGGTTTTTAACCAGCCATGTTCACTCTTGGCTGACCGCCGAGACTAAATTTAAGTTATGGCTGATCTTGACCTTGACGCAATGATTGAACGTTTTAAAGGGCGAGCTGCTGCTGTGAAGCAACGTCCTCTACCTCCGGTTGCTGGTGAGGAACGTCAGCGTTTCATTGAGCAAGCCAATCACGACTTCCAGGATTTTGCTTTGATCGCTGGTTCTACGCCCAGTCTTGTTGACGGTATTTTGACTTTTACGGTTGATCTCCGCCCGGCCAGCCCCAACTCGTGAGTTCGCCTCGCGGCGCCGACAATCGTGCCGAGATAGCGGTTCCCGCTGTTCTATTGGCGGTTTTGGCTTGGGGTATCGGCCCGCTGATGGTTCGCGACATGAGCGTGGGCGGATATACCACTGCAATGTTCCGTATGTGGTTGGGTGCTCCGGCGATGTATCTCGCGAGTCGTTGGTGGGGTAATGGGGTCACTTGGAAATCATTGAAGGCATGCATCGTGCCAGGCTGTTTTTTCGGCGCGTCAATGGTGCTGGGGTTCATGGCAGTACGCTCAACTTCAATCGCCAATGCAACATTGATTGGGGCATTGACTCCCGCACTGATACTGCTTGGGCTCAATCGTCTTGTCGGCGAACGGAGCGACCTCAAACGTTTGCCCTTCGCGCTTGTCGCCTTTGCCGGATTGGCCATGGTGATCTTGGCTGGATCAAGCACTGATGGAGCCTCTCTTCGCGGTGATTTTTTGGCGGCGGTCAACGTCACCAGTTTCACAGTTTATTTCATGATTCTGAAGAGACGTCGTAACGAAGGGATCGACGGTTGGTCTTTCTTGGCTGGCGTCTCAATTGTCAGTTGCATCTTGATTACTCCGGTGTGCCTCATCATGGGTGACGACACTTGGACGCTCACAGGTCGAGATTGGGTTCTCTTGTTGGGCATGGTGGTCGCGCCGGGTTGGGTTGGTCACGGACTCATTTCGTGGGCGAGTCGGCACTTGCCAGTCACGACGACCTCGTTATTGACTTTGGGAAGTCCCGTTGTTTCGGTGTTGGGGGCGTGGCTCATCTACGACCAGCAGTTGGGCCTGGTGCAAGTCTTTGGAGCCCTTTTGGTCATTGCTGGACTGGCTGGCACGGTGTGGGATCGGCGCAGTTCTGTGTCGACCCCTGAACCAGTTTCGTGACGGGTTGTTGGTAGCGAAACGGCAGGTAAACTTTCTGCACCACGCGGATGTGGCTCAGTTGGTAGAGCATCACCTTGCCAAGGTGAGGGTCGCGAGTTCGAATCTCGTCATCCGCTCCAGGAGAAGCCCCGACCTTTTGGTCGGGGCTTCTGCTATTCGGCGATGAATGATGAACTCTTTCCGGCTCATCTAGATTCTCTCAGGTGAATATTTCGGGACCACTTTAGGGTTTTTAGAAGTAATGCAGCCAATGCCAAATGATGATCTCCCCGACTCGTTTGAGGGATTAATCGAGCAAATTCGCGTCCGCCTGTTGCCAGTGCTTTGGGCGAAATGGGGGGTTGAAATCGGAAGTGACATTTGCTCAGAAGTCGAGGAGTATGCATGGAGTCATCGGACGAAAATACTGGAAATGACTAATCCAATGGGATACCTGTACCGGGTGTCGCAGTCAAGGTCCCGTCGCTACTTGCGATGGATGAAGCGCAACAGTTTTCCAGGGCATTTTGCTGATGTCGGTATTGAAGATCGTGAAATCGATGATTCACTACGCAATCTTGCTTCGCTTTCATCCAATCAGCGAGTCTGTGTATTGCTTGTACACGGTTTCGATTGGAGTTATGCCGACGTGGCCGAGCTCTTGGAGATAAATCAGACGGCTGTGAATAATCATTTAAATCGAGGTTTGGCTCGATTGCGCACAAGCGTGACTGATCCAAATTCGCCCATTGTGGGTTTAGAACCATCTTGAGAAAGAGAGAGACAAATGACTGAGTTCCAAAAATCCGATGCAGATACGCAACGTAAGATTCGCGATGTTGCGGATCTCCTCGTCCGAGAAGGTTCTCAATATCGGAATCAACAATTGATACAGGATGTTTCGCCGCTCGGAATGATGAAGTTGCCCAATCGATTGGGTATGTGGTTGGGCCTTGTAGCCATTTCATGTGGAGCTTTAGTTTTCTTCCTGAAGGAAGATTCGAAGAGCACTGTAGAAACTCGCGTTCCAGTGCAGTTGGAAGATGAGGTGGTGCCGAATGCAGAAGACGATGCGCTCGGGTTGGAAAACAGCGAACAATTAGACGTCGGTGAAACCGACAGAGGGCCAATTGACGGTGGAGATAATGGGCTTGATCAAAATGACGGCACGCTAAATGGCGGTACCCAAAATGGCGGAGTGTTCTTTGACATCGGCGACGTTGAACTCGAGCCAACGCCCGGGACTCTGAACGGTGTAAATGACGCCACCGATCTTCCCGCAATCGTTGAGCCACCTACTTTTCCGGAATTGACAACTCCTACCACTTCGATACCCGATGAATTTGCTCAAGTAGGACCGAGGATTACTGACGTTACGGTTCCAGCAGTTGTACAAGCTGGATCTTCTTTAACTTTCAGGTGGCGGGTCGCTGCCCCTGCCCGTGTGTCGGCGACCGGAGTGAGGGTCGGTTGGGCGAGCGGAATCTTCTCCTCTTGTGGATTTGGTGACACTGGGACGCTTGAAAATGGTACGACACGAGACGGTGAATGGTCGTACACCTGTTGGATCCCGTCAAATGCTGTGTCGACGGTTTACTCAGTGTCAATCTGGGTCTCTGACTTGCTCGGGGTTACCTCAGACATATCTGAGACAACATTTGTCGTTGAAGGTGGTAGCGATGATTCGTCAGCACCTCTGTACACGAATGTCAGCGTAGAAAACAATGTCTCCCCGGGTGGAACCGTGGTGATTAAATGGTTCCTTTCTGATCAGTCGGGCATTGAGGGGGCCGTGATGTGGGTCGCAGGGCCGACCGGTTTCTACAATCTGGCGAGTGAAAAGTCTTACGCGAATTACGCAACATTGGAGATCACGCGTGACTGTAACTCGGCGGGCGATAAATGTGAATTGACGCAATCTGTGCAGATTGATCCAACTTCGCCAGCGGGCGTGTACACATTGTGGGTGAGCGCAACTGACAAACTAGGAAACAAAGTGTTAGAACCTTCGATTCAATTTGACGTCACCAATTGACGTGAAACGCATCTTTCATTT
>JBIKOO010000018.1:0-29708 GCA_044358015.1 Ilumatobacteraceae bacterium | reverse complement strand
GAGATGAACAAGTTGCTGCGTTCAAACCCTGGGCTTCGTTCACGTTTTGACAACACGGTCATCTTTGACGATTACGACGACAAAGAACTCGAAGAGATTTTCTTAGAGATGATTGCCAATAACGATTACGAGCTCAGCCCCGAGGCGTTTGTAGCGGTGAGCAATTACATCAAGGCTTTGCCGATGCCCCGGCCGCACAGTTTTGCCAATGGCCGCGAGATGCGGAAGTTGCTGAATGAGATCATCAAGAATCATGCCGAGTATGTGTTGAAGACTTTTGATTTAGCAACAGCGACCGAAGAGCAGTTGAGGTTTATTCCGGGTGAGTCCATTCCGCCTGCCTTAGTTTGGAAGCCAAGCGAACACGAAGACAACGACCGCGACTGGTTTTAGCGAACCCCACCCCTCACCCCGCCTCACCAGCAACTATCCTCTACTTCGTGCATCTTCGTCGCCTGCTTCCCCTCGTCGGCGCACTTATCTTTCTCCTGTCGGCCTGCCGCGTCGACGTTCGTATTGACGTCACGGCCGACGACACCGGCGCTGGCAATATCGCAGTCACTGTCGACCTCGATGCCGAAGCCGTCACCCTTGTTCCGAGTCTTGCCGAAGACCTGCGTATCGACGACCTCATCTCAAGTGGTTGGGTCATTGAAGGCCCTACCCAAATCAATAGTGGTGGTCTGCGCGTCATCTTGCGTTATGCATTCGAGTCCCCCGCCGAAGCAACCACGGCCATGCGCCAAATCAACGGACCCAATGGCCCACTGCTCAACCCCGAACTCAAACGCACCATTGACGGCCGTACCGTGAGCACAACTCTTGACGCGACTCTGCAATTCGTCGGAGGCATTGAAGCATTCAGCGACCCAACCCTCAGTGCAACCATCGGCGCAGCACCGTGGGCAGCCACTGCCGAAAAGCTTGGCGTTGATCCCACCCAATCAGTGGGCGTCACTCTTGTGGCTCGACTACCCGGCGACATCAAAAAGAGCACGGGCACCGAAGCCGATGGTGGAGTCATTTGGACTGCACCCAACGATGGCACCGCAGTTGCAGTCGTCATTGGAACCGCCGAATCAAAAGTTGATGGCGGCTTCTGGCAAATTCTCGCGACCATCTTTGGCTACATCCTCGGACTCTGGCTCATCATCATCGGCTTGTTGATTTTGCTCGTCATCTTTGCCCGACGTCGCCGCACCGCTCGATCAACTTCACGCGCAAATAATCGCGCCACACCCGACGCGTAGGTTTTAGTCATGGCCCGCCTGCGACTCGTCTATAACTGTTCCGATTGCGGAGCTTCATATCCGAAATGGACTGGCAAGTGCACTGCGTGTGGTGCATGGAACAGTTTGGTTGAAGATGTTGAAGATCCCAATACCAACAGCATCGCATCGCTCGCAGCCGGCATGTCGTTGGTGCCAGCCGGAACTGCACAACTCATCGGCGAAGTCGACACCGCACACGGATCACCGCGCAGCACCGGCATCGGCGAACTCGATCGCGTATTAGGTGGGGGCTTAGTGCCCGGCTCGGTCACCTTGCTCGGTGGCGAACCAGGTATCGGCAAGAGCACATTGTTGTTGCAAGCACTTGCCGCATGGCCGGGCCGCACGTTGTATGTATCGGCCGAAGAAAGTGCGCAACAAGTTCGTATGCGCGCCGAACGTCTAGATGCTGTGCGTCCCGATCTGTGGTTGCTTGCCGAAACTGTTTTGCCGCACGTCATCAAAACCATGGACGAACTGCAACCCGAGCTGGTGATTATTGACAGTATTCAAACCATGATTGATCCCGAACTTGGGTCGTCACCCGGCAGCGTTGTGCAAGTGCGTGGTTGTGCGCACAAGTTAGTGATGGAAGCAAAACGTCGCAACCTGCCCATCATCTTGGTTGGTCACGTGACCAAAGATGGTGGTCTGGCTGGTCCGCGTGTTCTTGAACATGTTGTCGACACGGTGTTGCAGTTTGAAGGCGACCGTCATCACGCGTTGCGATTGTTGCGTGCATCGAAGCATCGCTTCGGACCAACCACTGAACTCGGTTTGTTCGAAATGGTCGAAAAAGGTTTGCAAGGCGTGCCCGACCCGAGTGCGTTGTTCCTAGCCGACCGCCAGACCGGAATCGCCGGAAGCGTTGTGGTGCCAACACTCGAAGGTCAACGACCATTGATGGTTGAACTGCAAGTACTCACCAATGAAGTCAAGGGCGAAACACCACCACGACGTAGCGCGCAAGGTCTTGACAACAATCGCTTAAGCATGTTGTTGGCAGTGATTGGCCAGCGACTCATGCAACCCGTTGGCAAGAACGATGTGTACGCATCGGTTGTTGGTGGTGTGAAGATTTCTGAACCAGGTAGCGACCTTGGTTTGTGCTTGGCAGTGTTGTCGGCGTTAAGTGATCAACCAATTAGACCTGATGTAGTTGCGTTTGGTGAAGTTGGTCTAGGCGGAGAAGTGCGACAGGTTCCGCACGCATCGCGTCGACTAGCCGAAGCTGCACGACTGGGTTTCGCAACGGCAATTGTGCCGGCAAAGTCACCAGAGGTTGATGCCAACATCAAGTTGGTGCGAGTCAACACGGTTCGCGAAGCGATGAAGGCTTTAGGCCTCACCGGCAAAGTCGCCAAACGCCAAGACGATTTCTAGCAATTGACTATTGCGAGTTATGTCGGGACCTTGGTCCCTACGAGCGAGTGGTTTGCAAGGCGTATTTTGAAGGAAGCGAAGCGAGAGGCGACACTTTCACTTCGATCCCCAAAGAAGTACTTGACCAACACGATCCCCTCGACAGTGGCAAGTACTCAAGGCGAGAGTGTCGGCTGAGTGGGGGGTCACGAACCCACCCAGCCGGCGCCGCTTTTTGTGCCGGCCAATACACCTCTTCTTGCATCTGCCGGCTTACACCGTTAGTGCAATTACTCGACGAGCCGGGCTAAAGCTGCCATGATCTTGAGATGTCAGATACATGGGGGTGGGCCGGAACTATTTCCGACTTTCTGTCAACACCACAGGAGTCCTGGCTTCAGTCTCTAGAGGACCATCACCTTCGACTCTGGAACTTCAATTCCTCAAATAGTCAACGAGTTGCTTGGGTTGATGAGCACAAGGTCATGACTGCTGCTCTCAAATCGTGTCTCAACGCAGCCGCTTCAGAAGTCAGCACATGGTCACTCGTTTTTGAATACGAGTTACCCATGGAAGGTGGCAGGCGCCCAGACGTCATCGTCTTTACCGGCGCGGCGTTTGTCGTTATCGAATTCAAATCAGCTCCAATGATCAATCAAGGTGACATTGACCAAACAATGGGGTACGTGCGAGACCTATGCGACTACCACGCAGGATCGGCCGACCTCGCCCATTTCGGAATTTTGGTACTCACCGGAGCCAGTCAAACATTCGCCAAATTGGTAGATGAAACGCCCATCGTCGGAGGTTCATCCCTACATCAATATCTCTTCTCCGCTCACCAAGAAGGCACGGTTGATCTCGATGCCTGGCTCAACTCGCCTTACAGGCCACTCCCAACTTTGGTCGAAGCTGCACGTCGTATCTTTCGTGATGAGCCGTTGCCTCACATCCACACAGCCATCGCAGCAGGCATCCCTGAAACAGTCGAATTGCTTGGCCGGATTGTTGACAAGACATCAGACGAAAGTTCACGTTCACTTGCGTTCGTCACCGGAGTTCCGGGTTCGGGAAAAACATTGGTTGGATTGCGGTTAGTACATGAACGAACCTCAACCCACGGACGCGCAACGTTTCTCTCAGGTAACGGGCCACTTGTTCAAGTTTTACAAGATGCTTTAAGTTCGCGGGTATTTGTTCGCGATCTACATGCCTTTATAAAGACGTATGCACTCAACCAGCGTCTGTCTACACCCGAAGAACACATCATTGTGTTTGATGAGGCTCAACGTGCCTGGGATGCCCGTTACATGAAAGAGAAAAAGAACGTCGCTAAATCTGAGCCAGAACTTTTGATTTCTGTTGGCGAACGAATTGAAGACTGGGCGACGATGGTGGGGCTCATTGGAGAGGGCCAAGAGATTCACTCAGGCGAAGAAGCAGGTATTCAACAGTGGCGTGATGCTGTGAGTAATTCCAGTAACACAAAAACTTGGTCTATCCATTGTCCTCCCAAACTCAAAGACCAATTCCAAGGATTGTCGGTCAGTACTCATGAAGAACTTGACCTCAATGTCTCTCTGAGATCAAAGCGGGCTGAAGATTTGCATCAGTGGGTGCATCTACTTCTCGAAGGAAGTCTTTCTCTTGCCCATCGCCAAGCACTGAAGATCAGACATGCTCAATATCCGTTGTACTTGACTCGTGATATTGAGGAAGCCAAGCGATATGCGAGGCGACGGTTTGATGAAGAACCAAATCATCGCTCGGGATTACTTGCATCCAGCCACGCAAAAAACTTGTTGAAGCACGGGATTGATAATGGCTATCAAGCTACGAGCAATATGAATATTGCTAAGTGGTACAACGCTCCGACAAGCGATCCAAAGTCGTCGAATGCCCTTATCCAGCCAGTCACAGAATTTAGCTGTCAGGGTCTTGAATTAGACCTGCCTATTCTCTGTTGGGGAAGCGACTATCGCATGCAATCAGAGAACTGGAATCTGACCCCCATCAATAGGCGCTACAAACAAGACGACCCCAAAGCACTGCTTCGCAACGCGTACAGGGTATTGCTCACTCGAGGGCGAGATGGTTTGATCATTTTCGTGCCGAACGAGCCACTTATGGATGCGACTGAAAATGCGCTATTGGCAGCAGGAGTGCAATTACTCCCCACAGCCGCCGAACTCATTGCCGTCTAAGTAGACACTGTTCAAGACCTAGTCGCACATTTTCACCCACACCAGTCGTTACTTCTCTTGTCCAACAACACAGGAGAACCGACATGACCACCTACACCGCCACCACTCTTGACCTCTTTTGGAATGAATCCTCCCGCAAGGTCTTAGAAGCAACCACCGAACAAGAAGCAATCGACGAAGCATTCCTCTACGCAGACTTCATCGGCGAAGTTCTGGATTCCATTGATACCGACGACGGAACCCACATGTCATTCGACCTCCCCACCGAAATCCCGGTCTACGATGTTGAGGTACTTATCGATGACAACGGTAAACCGCTCGAAACTGAGGTACCCAGTTGCACCATTGACGGTGTTCAAACTCTCGTAGAACTTCTATGGGGACCCAACGCACTCTTGGCAGTCAAATTCGGCCACAAGCGTATGAACTTTGATAACCGGCGAATCATCGCAATCGACGCACCGAAGTCGTGGCACTTCCCCATCCACTATCTCATGTGAGCAACCACTGAATTCCACCTATGAGGAAATTCATTCGTATCGACGCATCACAGTGGCTCAGGGAACTACACCGATGAAAGCTTTAGGCCTGACGGGAAAAGTCCCGAAACGTACTGACAATTTCTAGGCGCTGATCGCTACCTACTCCACTTGATTATTTGGTGACGTAACCAGCCCGACTCCCAAAAACTAACGTCTCCGCCTTGCGCCAATAAAGCCTGGTGAGCCGCGACCATCACTGCTGCCGCCCTCTCATGATTGGGCTCTAACAACAAAATGGCCTCGGCGATGTGTACTGCCAAAACTGGTTGATCAGTCGATACCAAACTCTCGGCTCGATCACAGGCCACATCTACCCCAATCAACAGCACCAATTCACCCATCGCCTCTATGGGTTGTGCGGCATACAACTCGGTTGATGACTGTAAATGAAACCAACCCATATAGGTTTCCCAAATTGTTCGAACACCCCAGGCCACTTTTCCGTAGCCCTGGCCTACGCGCAGTTCGGGGGGCAGAACGATGTCATTCATCAAAGTATGCACATCAATTCCTGCATTCATTCCCGCCAATGTTTCGCGGTGCACATAATCAACTGCTCCATGCAGACGTGCCAAACAAGCGTCAATTAACTCGGCACCCTGAATCGGAAGGTGTCGACCGGGAATAATCACGTGCACTTGCAGATCTCGTAATTTTTGCACTGTCTCTAAATAGGGCTCGACAAAACGATAGCGATCACCGCGCAATGTATTGAGGTTAGGAAAGTGTGGAAACAATGGTCCCAAAAGATTAGAAATAATCGCCGTTTGGCTCTGCGGCAAAAAGACAATCATTGAATCAATGGTTTCACCCGTTGCAGCAATCAATTGCACTTCTAAATTGCCAACACTGAACTCGTAGCGATCTTCAAACAACACATCTGGTGTTGGCTTATCTTGTCGCATCGGAACACCAGGATGTTTTTGAGCGATTCGCTGGGCGGCAGCACCGGAGACATCAAACCAGATCTGGGCAGTCTGGTAACGAAGGTTTGCAATACGCGCGTCATCTCGTTGGCAAGCTGGGTTGTTGGCTTGCGCTATGTAGACAGTTTCTGGTTCACGAAACAGTCCGACTCCACCTACATGGTCGACATGCGCTTGGGTTGTCAAAATATGGGTCGTCGGGCCGGCACAAATCGCATCAAAGACCGCTTTATGATGCACGGCTTCGTAGCCCATTCCCGTGTTTACGATGATCCGTCCAGCTTTATGGACAATCATGTACGCAGCAGTCGATCCACTGGAGCGATAGATGTTTGGAGCAACTTCGTATGCAACATCTTCATAGTGATGTTCGAGCAATTCTTTGCCCGGACGGGTGTCAATCAAAAAGTTGACTTGCTGCTCAATATCGCTCGTTGTCACGTCACTTCACCTCGGTTGCAACATTAAATGTCTCAATGTAACTCTGAAAACGCTCTCGAATATCTTTGGGTTCACGATTGAAATCGGCGCGCACGTCATAGACAACAGTTGCTTGACCCTCTCGCGAACGAGCTTTCAGTCTTTCTGCAATCTGTTGTGATGCATGCTCATCTAACGAATGTCCCGCAAAGTCAAAGACTCGGTCAATCATTTCTTGATCATCAGACATGAACTCATCAAAGCGCACATCAAAGCGTTGACCGGCTGGAATGAGATGCAGATCTCGGACTGCCGCTGTCAAGAGCTTCTCGATTCGGTCGGTCCAATAATCGATATACCATCCTGGATCAATCGTGCGGTAGGCCATGCGAGCCGCATATGTCATCATCGTTGCCGCCGATTGGATGACCGACACCGGATCTCGATGAGTCATCACAATTGTTGCATCAGGGAACGTTTTCATCAGTGGCCCGATTTGTTCAAAGTGTTGCGGAGACTTCAAAATCCAACGGTTTCTCGGTCGTAAGAACGTCATGACTTTCAGCATTGTGTGCATGTATTCGTAATGCGGAGTTTGATCTTGCGATAAGTAGTAATCACGCCACTGTGGACATCGTGCCACCCACTCCAGGTTGTACGAGGAGAAATCTGGCAACATCAATTCAATCTCTTCGTGTACATGGTCGGGGTCCATCGGATGCATCAATGCAACGTGCGGTGTCACCATCTGGATTTGCTCCCACTCTTTGGCACAGCGGGTATAGCGGGGGTCAATGCCATCGGAATGTGCTGCCTGATTACTCATTGGGATTGGTTCATAACTCTCCCACAGCGGCATTGAACGTAGTCGCTCATCGGCCGACAACACATTGAGTAAGTGGGTAGTGCCGGTTCGTGGCAATCCAATAATAATGATGGGTCGCTCAATCTTGATGTCATGGATTTCGGGGTGACGGCGTAGAAGATCTTGGGTCAATAGACGATTAGCCCCATACCGCACGCAACTATTTCGCAACGAGAGGTTTCCGATACCGAGGCGATCTGGGTCTTGGGCAACTTCACTGAGCCACATCTCTAAACGGCCAACAAAGTCCATTGAACCGAAATCATCCAAACCGGTGCGAAGGCTCGCGTCTTCCAAAATGCTCGCCGACGACATATCTAATGAAAGACTTTCGCCATAGTCGCGAGCCATCTTTTGTAGGTCACTTAACTGTGGATCACCGAGGTCAGAAATGCGAATCTTCTCAGACATTGTTCCCTGCTTGTCGAGCCGTACCAGCACCCATAGTAATCTGTGGATCGTGAGTAATCTTCGGCTCGGACTCGTGGGTTGTGGGGCAATCGCGCAGTGGCACGCTCAGGCTCTACAACATGCTTCGCGCACTCAAGTGACTGCATGTATTGATGTGTCGCAAACAAATGCGCAGAAGTTGGCCGACCTCACTGGTGGGCAACCATGTGCATCAATTGAGGAAGCACTGGCCATTGGCGTTGATGCTCTGGCAATTATGGTTCCTCATCATTTACACGAAGAGTTAGTCACTCAAGCACTTGAGGCGGGCGTGCATGTGGCTTTAGAAAAGCCAATGGCCCCGACCCTCGAGGCATGTGAGCGAATTTTGGCCACCGCTGCTCGACATAGTGATCGCGTTTTCATGTTGACCGAGAATGCACAGTACTGGCCCGAAGTTGTCATGGCCCAACAACTGATTGCCGACGGAGCGATCGGAGAAATTGTGACTGCTCGTTCATGGCACAACTTCGGTATCACGAAAGAGTTTTATCCATCTGATGACTCGTGGAGATTTCAACAAGCTGCGGCTGGTGGAGGCGTTGCGCTTGATACCGGATCGCATTGGATGCGTCCGTTACGCATGATCTTGGGTGAAATTGACGAAGTTGTTGGTGTCACTGGCCGTCTCTGGCAGAAGATGGAAGGCGAATCAATGGTTCGGTCACTGTGCCGATTCCAATCAGGAGTCGTCGCAAGTTTCGATGTCATCTTGGCTACCGGAGCGGTCGGTCTACAGCCGCATTTTCAATTCACTGGCACCAAAGGCGAGATTGTGATTTCGGCACTCGGTGAGGTTCGCCTCTTCGATGGTAAAGACTGGCAAGGCACCGTTGTCGGAAACGGAAATTACATGGACAGTTACCAAGGCGTCTGGAAAGATTTTGAGGCAGCAATTTTGGATGGCACACCACTTGCTGCTGATGCCAGATATTCACTGGGCGAAGTTGCTGCGGCTAACGCGATCATTCGTAGTGCAGAAACAAAGCGATGGGAGAAAGTCTGGTGAACAGCACGACTTTTCATTTCACCGGTGCCAGTGTCTTAGTGACCGGCGGATCTAACGGAATCGGATTAGCAATCGCCAATGCTTTTGCTGGTGCTGGTGCCTACGTCACCATCACTGGTACGCGTCAAGCTGCAGCCGACTACGACAATGATTTAAGCCAATTCACTTATTGCCAATGCAATATGAGCAACAAGCAAGAGATCGCCTATCTTGCGCAGTCAATACAAAAATTAGATGTCTTGGTCAACAACGCGGGCCAGGTGATGCCTAACGGCGGCGACGAATACAATCCTGACGTTTTTGAGGAAACTTTACAGATCAATATCTCGGCCGCTTTTCGACTGACACAATTACTCAAGCCATTGCTCAGTCAGTCTGTTTTGCCTGGTGGTGCATCGGTGATCAATTTGGCATCACTCGCTTCTTTCTTTGCTGTTGAGTTTGTTCCTGGATACGGCGCAGCCAAAGCCGCTGTCGTACAAATGACAAAAACTTTGGCGGTTCATTACGCCCCAAACAACATCCGCGTGAACGCAGTAGCGCCAGGCTTGGTTGCTTCAAATATGACTGCACCGATGCTGGGTTTTGATGCAATGACAAAACCTCATATTGATCGCACTCCTCTGGGGCGAGTTGGGCAACCCGACGAAATCGCACCAGCAGTTCTGTTTCTGGCCTCAGATGCCAGCCGCTTTATCACTGGACATACTCTTGTCGTCGATGGTGGTTTTTCAGCGAAAGGTTGAGAATATGAAAGAAGCACTTCGAGAAGTAACAGCCGAAGAAATTGAAACCTTTTGGCGCGACGGCATTGTGTGCCTGCGCAAGATACTTGACCCACAGTTGCTACACGACATGGAAGAACCCGTAGCGCAGCTTGTTGGCACATCAGGCGTTGCCGATCTTTCTGCTATGGGCGATGCAATTGCGGCAAGTGGGCAAGATGTGCAACGGGGTGAAGTGCCGTCAACTGGCCGAGGGAGATTTTTTGCTGGTGTTGATCATTGGCTCGAGCATCAGAGTTTCCGGGATTTCTCATGTCATTCGATACTGCCTTCGATTGCCGGACAAATCATGCGGTCAAGTCGCGTCCATTTGTGGGAAGACAGCGTGCTCTACAAAGAGCCCGGAACCATTGAGCGCACAGCTTGGCACCAAGACTTGGGTTATTTCCATTGTGTAGGCGACAAGGTCTGCACGATGTGGTGCCCACTTGATTCTGTGACTCTTGATTCTGGATCAGTGCGATTTGTGGTGGGTTCACATCTTTGGCCCGATCTATATCAACCCAATCTGTTTGTTTCTTCAATGGTGATTCCTGGTACTGAGGGATCGGCCATGCCCGATGTTGAAGCGATGGCTCGTGACAACAAATGTCAAATAGTGACATTTGATACCGAGCCAGGTGACGTCACAATTCACCACGCCCGCACAATTCATGGAGCTGGGCCAAATACGTCTAGCCGTTCACGACGTGCCATAAGTTTGCGCTATTGCGGAGACGATGCCGTGTACTTCACTCGACCAGGTTCGCCCGCTAAGGCCCACCATCGCAATGTTGTCGAGGGTGCCGAGTTGCATAATGACGACTGTCCCATTGTGTGGAGCCGCGGCTGAGTCAAACGTTTATTCTGCGGGGACCCAATCGAGTTCGGCGGATAATCGGGAGACCGATAAAAGGGGTCCAGGACGCACATTTTCTTTACCTCTCATCGTTTGTCATCTAACGCCGACGAACGGAGTACCCCATGGCATTTATTGGAACCACACAACTCATCCGCCAGACCACCTTGCAGACCAGTCTGTTCAAAGACTGGATTACCCAAAGTAAGTGGCGCAACTTTTGGGGTTCGGGCGAACACTTCGACTGGTGGGCCTTCCCAATTGATGCCGATTCAGGACACGGCGACCGGTTCAACGTCACCCCAGCCATTGGCGAATTACGCCAAAATTCCGAGTTCTTGGGTGCGGTTCTTGAGAACGCCCAATTGCTGGCCATCGGGCTGGGCTATGACCTCTCAACTGGCCAAATCATCGACTCGGCCCGTGCCGATCATTACGGCGTGCGGCTATATAAGTGTGGCCGAGCCCTTCATCTGTGGGGAATGCCCGTGGCACATCAAGCCTTTGTGGGTTGCGTTGAATATCTGTTGAAAGATCATCGCGAATTGACCAAAACCCTCGACGGCATGCGCGCTACTGAAACGCCCGAACTCAACCCACTCGCAATTGATCTAGTAATCCCCTCCGTACAACACCCACATGAAAGTATCTGAATATGGAAATCGTTTTAATCGTCGTTTTGCTAGCCGTGCTCGTTGCCGTCATTGTTGTCGGCAAATCAATTCAAGGTGGTCTGCGACCCCAGGTCTCCGAACCTGCACCTGTCGTTCCAACAGCGCCACAAATTGACCCCACCGCACTCAAGGCCGATCTCTCGAACACAGTTGCCGAAGCTTTGAACGCAGCATTACTTCAGATTTCAAGCCAGGCTCGCCATGACCGTGAAGAGTCCATTCGTATGGCCACTGATCTCATCACCAAGGCCAGCAACGATCAATTAGGTGCGCGCGCCGACGTCATCAACTCAACAATGTTGGGTGTCAAAAGTGAAGTCGCCGGTCAATTAAAGAAAATTGATGATGCCCTCAACACCTTGAGAGAAAGCAGCGCAACGCAATACGGAAACATGGAACAAGCAGTATCCGTATTGTCCAAGCGAACTGAAAATTTGAACGATGTTCTTTCTAGTTCGCAAGCGCGTGGGCAGTGGGGTGAGCGTCTTGCCGAAGACATGTTGCGCAAAGCCGGATTCATTGAAGGCATTAACTACGAGAAGCAAGAAATCATCAACGGAGGCGGAAAGCCCGACTACACCTTCAAGATGCCTCCCGATCGTGTTTTGTATATGGACGTCAAGTTTCCATTAGATAAGTACGCCGAATACATCAACGCCGAAAGTGATGCGCTGAAGGCCCAAGCCAAGCTGGCTTTCTTGGCCGCAGTTAAAGGACACGTTGATACTCTTGCGAAACGCGATTACGTCGACAAGTCAAATGACAACACCATCGATTATGTGTTGATGTTTGTGCCCAACGAAAGCATCAGTGGTTTTGTACACGAAGCGAGCCCAAGTCTGATTGATGATGCCTTAGATCGCAAAGTGGTTTTGTGTTCACCACTCACTTTGTATGCGTTCTTGGTTGTTATCCGACAAGCAGCAGACAGTTTCCACACCGAGCAAACTGCGGCAACCATCATGCAACGAGTGAATCAATTCGCGAAGCAATTTGATGAATACACCGGTGCCGTCGACCAGGTGAGTAAATCATTTGGCAAACTACAAAATGAAATTGATTCGATCTCCACAGGCGGCACACGATTCAAGAAACTGAATGTTCCTGTCCGCGAAATAGAAAAACTTCGCAAGAATCAGGGCATTCCCGAACTCGAAGCCGGCCAACTATCAATTGAAGACGACTTATAGGACTAGTTCACAGCCAGCGTTGTTGATCTTGCAAATCAGACCTGGGTGGAATCGTCGCAATCAGCATTTTGATTCGTTGGGCGATTTGATTTGCGTTGGTAACCGTTCGAGGTAACGAATTGTCGGACGTGTAGATAATTCCGCAATGGTTTCGATGAGCGATTGACCAGTTACGGGCGATCTGCGCGAAGTCGGAATGGTTGTTCGTCAACACAACTCTCTTTTCCACGCGACAGTATTCAAGTATCTCTTCATCACTTGCCAACTGCATTCCAACTTCAAACGCACTCACCGCATCATTGCCGGACTCCCGCAAAGCGTGAACTAAGACCTTCGGATAGTGATGATCAAGAAAAATTCTCACTGGTAACGAATCAGCCAATGACCGACTGTTCGCGTTCCCAACGAACCTTTTGTTGATCGGCATCAGCAAAGTCGCGTTCAATGTCTGCGTCAACCTCGTCGGTGAAATCGGCATAGTACGAAACCGCCGCACGAACTTGAGGTTCGGTGAGATCAAAACCATTCACAACTGCAGCGATCTGACCCTTCTCGCCTTTAAGACTGACAATGATCTGTCGAACCTTCCAACGAGTTCCAATAATGTGGGCCTCACGCCGCCCCGAGGCTCCGGTGATGAATCGAACGAATGGGTGCTTTTCAATTCGAAGCGACTCATTCAAAAGTCGATCAACCATCGCATTTCGTGATTCACCAGATTCCCCCACCCGGTGATCAAGCAGTCGGCTCGTTGAGGCCGACAATCGAAAACTTCTCTGAACTGACGACGATGTTTCAGACATGTAGGGCATTGTAACCCTTTGTATCCCATTGACGAGTGGCATCGCCGCTTAACTCGCGCCAGAGTTCAACCATCATTCGACTCGGCGAAGCATCACCCCACTCGTCGTTGGCTAAGGCTCGGCAATATCCCTGCCATTCGGTGCGCAAGGCCGACTGATCCTGACGTTCGGCATGAAGTCGCATTCGTTGGGCCACCAAATCTTCGTGACCTGGCACGGCGAGCAACCCCTTGCCAGTTGCCCAATACACCCCATCAATGTCTCCGGTCTCGGCGCACATCTCGGCCAACATTTGAGCAGCCCGAACCGCCAAGACCGCCGCTTCAGACGTCAGGCCCGTCGAATCACCCCATATATATAGTGACGATTCAAACGGCACCCCGCGAACCAACCCCAGTCCATGCCGAAGAACCTCGAGTCCACCATCTTCGGGCCACCGGCGAGCATGGTTCACGCAGGCTCGCAACACTTCAACATCACTCACGATGCCGACGTGCAGTGGCAGTTCGTCGGTGAGGGTCACCCCCAGCCACTGCTGACCCTCGGGTGGAAGTTCGGCAACGGTCAGGCTCCGCCGCACGTCAGAAGTGATGTTCGAAAATGTCGCATCTTTGATGGGGGCATGCCACATATCGGTGCGGGCCGACGAACGCCGTTGCTGCGACGGGTGCATGGCCAACCACATCACCAGCTCTTCACTTTTGCTCTTTTCAAACTCAACACGCTTGCCACACAGATGTCGCACTTCGGGTCGCCCCAGAACCGACGCTAGGAATGTGTACTGCGGAATCGCCTTCTCAATGGCCGAATGTTGGGTCGTGTCGATCCACCTTTCAATCGGCCACGTCTCAATTTCATCACCTTCACCGATCAACGATCTGATGAGATCAATTTCGTCGGCGGTGCAACCAACTGGAGTCACGCTCACCCCACTTGGACACAGAATCCAAGAACTATCGATATATCGCAACCCACTTTTGCCTTCACTAATCGGACCGCGGTACAACACTGGGCATTCGCGATATTCAGGCGCATCGTCAAGCAATAGAACCGCGGCAGATTCCTCGGTAGACAAAGCTTTTGCCAACTCTTCAGAATCTTCGCGGGCGATCACCAAGCGACGACCCGGTAACACAACTGACTCTTCACTTACTACCGACACGTCGTGGGCAAACGGAGACAACGAAAGTGATTGCACAAGACCAGTCCACACTTTGTCCATGTCCTCACATTCGGCTTCAACACCAAATGTCTGCACAACATCAAGGTTGATCCACACTTCGCCCCCGTTAGTGATGCCCACTGGGAAGAGCAGTGGAACTGTTTCATTGTTATGAGCAAAAAGGACCAACGTTTCTAGATCAACCGATTGAGATAGTTCAACCACTCGACCAGATAACTGAGTCCATGGAGCATCGGCTTGAACAGCGCTGGCAAACTCACACTTGATTGAATGCGTTGATGTCATCACCATTCGCAAGTCTTTGATCTGATTTGGCCGCAACGAACGTAACGCTAAATCAATTCGAGCGACAGCCAAGTCGTCATTTCTCGCAGCCAGTTGCGATTCAACCTCAAGTGCCTGATGCTCAACTTGCTCATCACTACGCTCGGCCTGTCGACGTTTGGTTCGCAATCGAAGAAGCAGTCCCGCGCCAACCGCAGTCGAGATAAAGCCAACAGTTCGCGTTGAGTTATTTGAGTCAAATATTTGAGGAGCGAGACACACATCATCTTGCACAATGTGTTGCTGCACCGCTTGGGCCGAAACTTGTCGCTGATTCAGCGACATCGCAATTGATGCAATAGGTGTAACGAGTAGGAGATACTTCGCCAATCTTGTCTGCCATGACCGGCGGTGCATGGGGCTGACAATTCCACTGCGGGCAATCTGAACTGCCGCGACCGCAACTGATACGACGATGTAGATCAAACAGAGAATTGCAATAGTCGCCGCGACGATGACGATACGAGATTCGCTGGTCCTCATGACTCAACTAGTTCTGCGGTTCGAGACGCTAAAACTCTGCGACTACCGATTCCGACCATTCGCAACAATGTCGTTTGCTGAGTCAACGTCACCGTCACCGTGACGGTTCGCAGTCCCACGGTCACTTGACCAGAAATACCACGCACCCTCAAATACTCTTCGGCCGCACGTTTGGCTTTGACTGGGTCGAGCAGGCGCCAGCCCAGCCGAAGTAACGTCACTTGTTGAGCCCCAACTCGCGCCGCATTTTCTGCATGATCTGCGGCCTCAACACGTGCAGCAACAATGCGGCCGCCGTCAACAGCCATACCTGCTGTCACCATGAAGCACATCGCCAAGCCCAGAACAAAAGCCGTCACGACACCGCGATCGCGTTCTTCGTTCACATCAACCACCTGCTCGATAACGATCAATAACTTCAGTGGACCGTGCAGACATACTCACTGTGCGAGCACCAAGTAATAACAGACCTTGATTCGAAGTCTGGCAATTCACCGTGACGGTGACCGAAGATGACAACGACGAACGCTCGTAGTTTGTAGTAACCCTCGGATTAACGCACGACAGGCCACTTGTTGATAAATCTTGAATCACTGCTTGTTGTGCAACCGAACTCATACGAGGACGAGCAACAAGTGATGCCGCTCGGGCCCCTTGATCAGCCGCATGTTTGAGTTGGTTGACTCCCTGACCAGCACGTCCGGCATGCACCACGAACATCAACATGATGATCAGTAATGGAGTGAGCAGAACCATTTCTGTTGCGACACTTCCACGGTCTCGTCTCATCGCGCCAACTCGGTGGTGAAACGTTCACGTGGTTCGATGACAGTTCGTCGTACCGAGCTAGGAAAGAACGGAATAATGCGAGGGACTCTGACTACCACGGTGATCGCAACTGTCTCAGTATTGACAGCGACGACTGCGGCTGAGGTTGTGCGTCCACCAGCTTCAATCACCAAATTCTGAGCAGCCTGTTGACCACGCCATGCAGTCACTTCTCTTGAGGCACGCACCACCGATGCTGCCGCTGCCCCTTCGGCAGCGGCAGCACCAGCGATGCTTGAGGTATGGAAATACAAACCCGCCTGTATCGCTATTACCAGTAACAAAATGATCACTGGTGTCACGAGTACAACCTGAGCTGAAACCTCACCTCGGTCTTGCTGTTGTCTCGACACATCAGCCCAGGTTCAAACCATTGGCTTTGTCACGAACCTTGCTCGAGACAATCACGCCAACTGAGATAGCAAGTGCGATGAGAGATGCAGCGAGCACAACTGTCGTTGCGCTAACTTCGCCACGATCACGATCGTTTTCGCGCGAAGCCTGCAACCGAACGTTGTAGTACTGCCATAGTTGCTTGAAGTGTTCCATTTTTCTTTCTCCTTGTTTGTTGTTGAGATGTGTTACGAGCCGAAGCCGGCGCTGATCATTTGCATAGCTGGATAGCCCAGTAGAACCAAAAAGCCGATGAATAAGAGCACCATCGGTAAGCCCATACGTTCAGTTGCTGCGTTGGCCTCAGCCTCAACTTCGGCGAGTTGCTTGGCACGCATCGATGATGCTTTGGCCACGAGCGATGCAGTCATGCGCGCACCTTGTTCGCCGCCGAGCTTCACGGTTGCTGCCAACTCGGGCAGTTCTTCAATTCCGATTCGTTCACCTTCATTCGCCAGAATCTCCCAGGGTGAGCGTCTCGTCGCTCGCGCCACATCAAGAGAGTCGGCAATGAGGCGAAAAGTTGGACCATCGCCAATCCGCGACGCCGCAACCAAAGCCGATTCAATGCCAGCACCACCAGCCAACATGATTGACACGAGATCAAGGTAGGCAGACAGAGATGTACGAATCTCGCGACGTTTTACTTTGGCTCGTGAACGCAATTGCAAAATGGGCAACATGAACCCGGTGACCGCGAGTGCAGCTGACGCCATCAGCAGAATCGGCAGTGGCATTGCTGACCCAGCAACGGTGGTCGCGACGTACATCACTAAGGGAATCGCTGTGCACATTGACGCATACGTCAAACGTTCGGTGGTGATTCGTGCCACCGAGCTTTGACAGACCGCCAAGTCGGTTGACGACACCGCGAATCTCTGTTCGATGATCTGGCGAAGAATTTCGCACGGCGATTGATTTATGTTGAGCCCGTGGTCGTATTTTGGCAACACGTTCGCCAAAGCTGGGCGACGAAGCGACTGACGTAACAGAACGATGCCTATGCCGACACCAACGCTCCAAATAATCATGATGATGCTCCATCTGTTCGGCGAGCAATGAATCGCGTCGGTGCGCTGAATTGACCAAGTCGCTGCAGAAGAACTAACGAAGCCGCGAACATTGCGGTCACAACGGCAAGTGCAACCATTCCCGACGGAGTCGTATACGGTGCGAGATACGTCGGATTGAAAGCGACCAAACCAACCACAAATACAAGCACGACTACTCCGATAATGCGCACGGCGCTTCGAATACGAGCCCGCGCCACCCAAATTCGTGTACGCATACGAACATCGTCTCGACAACAGTCGGCCAGGTGGCTCAACAGAGATCCCATATCGCGCACTTGATTCTCTGATGCCGTAATCAGTGCAGCGGCCACAAAGTCAGCGAGGGGGTGATCTACTTCAGATGCAAAGTTGCGAACTGCATCTGGCAAATTGGTGAAGCCCAACTGTGCCGATAGTTGTTGAACCGCTGGCCGAATTGCTAACGGTGCTGTTGTCGCGGTAACCGTGAGGGCTTGCTCAAGTCCGCGAGCTCCAGCAATCGTGTCTCGCAATTGTTCGGTCCAAATAGCAAGTGCTTCAACCAGATTCGTGTCATCGATGTTGCGACGCGAAGGTCGTGGTGAGCCTGGACCCGATGACATCACCACAACCCCGCGCATACCGGCTAGGACAAGCAGCGTGCCCGTAGCCAGACCTAAACCAAGAAGAAGACGAATCACCAGGCTCATCGCCATGCACCCGCTGTTTGTAATGGGGCGTTGACGGCATCGTCGTAACCATGCGATGCCAACAAGTCGCGCAGTTCGGAAGTCATGGGGTAAGCGGCTTCAGCAAGGCCTGATCCATTGGCAACAAAGAGTTCATTAGAGACAATGCGTGGACCATCACTATCCACTACTTCGCGAATGCTGCTGATACGGCGTTGGCCATTGACTAGTTCGATATGAACGACTAGATGAAGTGCATTCGCCAACAACAGATTCACCACATCAATGGGTAATCCGGTGTTGGCCATTGACACATAGGCGGCCAGTTTTGAGAATGCTGAGCGAGTGGAGTCGGCATGCAATGTGCACATCGAGCCGTTATTACCTTGGCTCATTGCCATCAACATCGGGAAGGCTTCAGCGCCGCGTACTTCGCCCACGACGACCCGATCGGGATCCATACGTAAGGCCATACGCGTGAGGTCGGCAAGGTGAATAGCTCCTTGACCTTCAATGTTGGCGGTACGTGATTGGAGTGCATCATGATCGGGGTGAAGTTGAGCGAAACGCGCCAGACCCAACTCAAAAGCGTCTTCGATCGTGATGATGCGTTCGTGGTAGGGAATTTCGTTCATCAGCGCACGGAGCAATGTGGTCTTTCCGCTTCCGGTACCGCCAGCCACAATGATGTTTCGCTTGGCAAGAACAGCAGCGCTCAGAAAGTTGCGAACGTTAGAAGTCATCAGGCCACCACGTGTTAACTCTTCAAGGGACGACAGGTGAAACTGGTGTTTGCGAATAACGAGAGACGGCTGCTGTGAGATGTCCATGACCGCAAAGAGTCGACTGCCGTCGTCAAGACACAAATTGCATTCGGCCGACGCCGCATCAAAACGGCGTTCGCCGTTTCGTGATCGTGAAGCAACATTGCGAACAAGGCGAATGAGTTCGTCATCGGTCGAGACGATTGGGTCAATTTCTTGTCGCGAGCCGTCAGTGTGCTTCACCCATACTGGTGCGGTTCCACGAACATGAATATCGGTGATCGCGGGGTCATCCAGAAGTCGTTGTAGTGGGCCAAAACCCAGAACAGCATCAATAGCGCTTTTGGTAATTGATGTTTCGTCATCAAACGAAGGTGTGTCGCTTCCGGTTAGAAGTGACTGAGTAACCCTCTGGTCAAAGAAACGTCGAGCTGTTTCACGCGCTGTTTCTATTTCTTCTTGAGGTGTGAGGTCATTTCCGGTACTTCGTCGCTGTTGGCGTAGGTCAATCAGTGCGGTCGTGATTTGCGCGGTGAGGTCTTGTAGTGCTGAGGAGGTATCAACTGCGTTCATCAGGCGACCGCACGATCAATCAGATCAATTGGGTGTTGTGCCGTTGCCAACTGCGCAATTGTCATTTTGAGTGCTGCGCTGCTGCGACGATCTGAGGGCAAAAGATCAGCGATCACTGGCCACTCAATTGCTTTCGCGAGTTCGTCAATCTTGTAACGACCACCGGCAGCGAGAACTTTCCATTCACCGAGTTCTTTCAGCAAAGGTTGACGATGCACCAATGCAACAACATCGTCAAGATCGGTTCGACTAATGAGTAGTCGAGTATCTGCTGCCCGCATGATGTCGGATGCCGGGGTATTTGGTCGCACGCGTCCAACATTGATAATGACGTCTGTTCCAATAACTTGGTCAATCGTTCGAGTATGGGGCGCAATGATTGACAGAGCTGCAATGACTTGTTCGGCCGATGGTGGCGCAACAACCACACTCACATCGTTGCGATAGGTGCGACGCAATGTTTGAGGATCAAGTGTTGATGTTGCAGGTGTGCGTAAGTGAGCGGCAAGTTCAGCAAGTCCTGGACGGAGATCCCAGTTGTGGCGAGCTGCGAGTCGACCACCATCGGGGTCGGCTTCAATCACGGTGACGGGTCGTGGCCACAGTGTGGCGAGATGTAACGAGATAGTTCCGAGATCGGTGAGCCCCCCAGTTGTTCCGGTGACGATGATGCTCATGTCAGTTCACGACTTTCACGAGATGAAGTTCGTCATGTCCGATGAGTTCGCTGGCCGATGTGATCGCAACGCGAAGAGTTACTGAGCGGTCGCCACTGAGTTCATCGGGTTCGGAGATCTCCCAGACTTGAACGTTGGTTGATATTGGAGTGGTGAGATTTGATCCGTCTGACTGCGAATCAACGGCAATGACTTGAACGTTGTCTCCCGCTGCGAGGTTGGCTGGAGCCTGAGATTTCGTGACGGTAATGCCAGCGAGACCTTCGGTTGATGCGAGTGGTTCAACCGTGATGAGTTGCGATGGGGCGAGGGGACTACCGGCAATAACGTCGGTGGTGAGGCGCATGCCGATGATGTCAGTAGTTGCGCCGGTTGAAAGAAGGGCGATGTCGTCGCTCGAGGTGAGTGTGATGGTGCTCAAGTCGGTGGCCTGAATTTCGTGACCTCGCTTGAGCGTTCGTGAAGTAACCAAAACCTGGGTTCCCTCTGCACCCGAGTTCTGCCACATAAAAGCGCCGATGATGCAGACGCACACGATCAAGAGTCCGATGGCGAATTCGGGAATGCGGACCCCTTTACGTTGAAGACCGGCCGTGAGCGATGTGCTCATTCCGGAAAGGCGTTGCCGATAAGCGCTGCCTGGTTGGCTGATGACTCCTTGACTCACTGCTTCCTCCGCTTTCACAATTTCGATGGACCGACTGACCATTGATGTGTGCGTAGAAATCTGCTCCACGGTGGCTTGACGATGAATAGGTCATTTGGCCCATCCCCCTCCCCGGCAATAACTCGCCACTTTGGAACCTGCTTGCCGCTAGGCGGTAGCCATCTTCCAAAGTGGGTAAAAAGTGGAACCAAGTCACCACTCTGTACAACTGGTTCCACCTGTCGGAACTAGTTGTACAGAGTGGGAGAAAATAGGGGGTAGGTAGAGTGGTGGGCGATGAACGGTTCAGAGTCAACCCCTCGGACGCGGGCCAAGGCTCCGGCGGTTCTCCCCCAATCCAACGACGACTGTTGGTGTGGTTCAGGCCGTAAGTACAAGCGTTGCCACAAGGGACTTGAAGGTCGCATTACTCCCGGCATCATCTCCCCCATGCGCACCGTCCCCGCAAACATCGTCAAGCCTCCGTACGCCGACACCGGTGAAGTGCCGCGCTGGAACGAACCGCGCGTGAAGACTCCCGACATCATCGAGCGGATGCGTTACGCGTGCGATATGGCCACCGACATCTTGCGTCTTGCCGGCGAATACGTTCAGCCTGGCATGACTACGAACGACATTGACATCTTCGTGCACGATCTCACCGTCGAACGCGGCGCGTATCCGAGTCCACTCAACTATCACCGCTATCCCAAGAGCGTATGCACATCACTCAACGAAGTGATCTGTCACGGAATCCCTGACGACACAGTGATTGAAGACGGCGACATCATCAATCTTGATGTCACGTGTTATGTCAACGGAGTTCACGGCGACACCAACGCAACATTTCTTGTCGGCAACGTCAGCGAGATTGATCGCAAACTTGTCAAAGTCACCGAAGAATGTTTGTGGCTCGGTATTGAAGCCGTGAAGCCCGATCGCCCACTCAGCGATATCGGTAAAGCAATTGAAGATCACGCCAAGATTCATCGCATGGGCGTTGTGCGCGCTTTCATCGGTCACGGAATTGGTGAACAGTTCCACACCGATATTCAAGTTTTGCACTACTTCGATTCGCGCAACAACATGCTCATGAAGCCCGGCATGGTCTTCACCATCGAGCCCATGATCACGCTTGGCACCTATCAGTTCCATATGTGGGACGACGATTGGACCGCAGTCACTGCCGACGGCAAACGCACCGCACAGTTCGAACACACCATCTTGGTCACCGACACTGGTTGCGAAGTGCTCACTGGTGGCGACAAAGCAGTCTCGCCTCACAAACCGTCCTAGACATACTCCAGCCCAAGTCGTTAAACACCTCATCAAGCCCGTAGCGTGTTGACCCGTGGGCGAACGCTACGTCAATTTTGATCGACAGCAGTGGGCCGACCTTCGTGCGGCGACTCCGATGACCCTTCGGGAAGCCGATCTTGATGATCTGCGCGGGATTAATGAACGCATCGATCTTGACGAAGTAGCCGCAGTGTATTTGCCGCTCACCCGTTTGCTGAACCTCTACGTTTCAGCAACACAGAATCTGCACAAGGTCAGCGCAACATTCTTAGGAACTCTCTCACCAAAGGTTCCGTACGTCATTGGTGTCGCCGGATCGGTTGCCGTTGGCAAGAGCACCTTCGCGCGTATTTTGCAAGCACTACTCGCGCGCTGGCCAGATCACCCCAAAGTCGACCTCATTACAACCGACGGATTCCTTCACCCAAACCATGTTCTTGAAGAGCGCGGCATTATGAACCGTAAAGGTTTCCCCGAAAGTTACGACACTCGCGCGTTGTTGAAATTTTTGCGTGATCTCAAGAGTGGTCAAGAAACACTCGATGCCCCCGTCTACAGCCACGTTGTGTACGACATCGTTGAAGGTGAAAGCGTCACTGTTCGTCAGCCCGACATCTTGATTCTTGAAGGTCTGAACGTTTTGCAAGTGGGTGCTCCGGGTAACGAAGCCACCGAATTCGTGAGCGACTACTTCGACTTCTCAATTTACATTGATGCCCTCGAAGCCGACATCGAGAACTGGTATGTCAATCGCTTCTTAAGTCTGTGTGATTCAGTCTTCCAGGACCCGAATAGTTTCTTCCAGCACTTCGCTCAATTATCTCGTGAGGATGCGATCGCTACTGCCCGCACCATTTGGAAGGGCATCAACGGACTCAACCTCAAGGAAAACATCGAGCCCACCCGAGATCGCGCCTCGTTGATTCTGCGCAAGGGCGAAGACCACAGAGTCTCTGAAGTGCGCCTGCGCAAACTCTAAATCTGTCACAATTGAACCGTGGCAAACTCACGATCAAGAGCCAAGAAGCGCCGTAAGAAGAAGGCTCAGAAATCAGCGCACAACAGAGCGCGAGGTCCGGCGATTTTCTTAATCTTGGCGTTTGTCGTCACTGGTGTTCTGCTGGTCGCCCAAGTTGATCAAGGTCCCAGTTCAAACACCACGCCTATCGCTCTTGACAACACCACAATCGCTCCCGGCTTTGACCTCAGTACAGCACCCATCAACACTGATGCAATCGCCACTGTTCCCTCGGCTAGTGATCCGAGCAATCTTGGCAATCCGGTCACTGTTCATAGCGACACTCTTGGTGATCTGGAAGTTGACCAAGTCATTGATGACTGGACTGGTGTTGAACCTCCGCAACTACCTGAGGAGTTTTCTACTGTTGGTTCCGCAGCCCTCGAAGGTGAATACATCGCTGGTGATCTTGCGGACGGAATATACGTCGGCTACCTCGTGAATGCACTTGATGAGAATGAACAAGGGTTCATTTTTGATATTCGAGATTCGCCTAATGACCTCATACCAGGAAATGAAGGTCTACACCTCTACCCCGCTTATCTTGATTCAGTTCTCTTTGTTTCACTTTCAACTTCAGGTCAAGCGAATTCAGCAATATCTGTGGCCAAGTATTTTGAATTGGCACAAAGCAATACTGCCGAGTTGCAAATTCCGAATACCGATTTGTCGGCCATCGTTACTGGTAGTCCAATGTTGCTCACCATTGTTGGTGGAGCAATCATTGCGATTGAAGGTGTTGACGCTATCTAGTTAACCTTCGGTCAGTTGGCCACGATCGCGCGCTTGTTTAATCAACATTTTTGTATGACTCCACAAAGCCGATGATCCATCACCGATTGGCGACAAACGTTTAACAGCCTGCGGATAACTCACTCCGTGACGCTTCCATGGTGATTCGTCGCCGGCGTGATGATTCAGCATTGCTGGCTGCATGCGATCAACCGCATTAGCGAATTGGCTCTCGGGAGTTTCTTGAGCTTCGTATTCGTTCCACAACGAACGAAGTCGATCGCGCTGATCGTCAGGTAACAAACCAAAAAGTCGATCTGCTGCTTTTTGTTCGCGCTCATCTTTGTCGGCATAACCAGTTGTGTCGTACGCAAAAGTATCGCCTGCGTCAATTTCAACAATGTCGTGTACCAAGCACAGCGCCAACACATGTGCGATGTCGACATCAACATTGCTCCACTCTTGTAACACCAGTGCATACATCGCCAAATGCCACGAATGCTCGGCGGTGTTCTCTCGTCGTGAACCACCGGTGATTGCTGTTTGCCGTTCAACTTGTTTGAGCTGATCGATCTCCATCAAGAAGTTCAGTTGTTGTTGAAGTCGTTGCTCACTCATGATGGGTCCTTACGACAAAAGTGTGGCGAGCGCCCAGATGGCGGCAACGAGACCGAGTCCACCCATGAAGATGCTGCGGCTCAGCGGCGCTCGAGGAAGGTCGCCGTCTTTGGGGGCTGGCGGCGGTTTGACGATGGCCAAAATATTGCCGGCGAACAGTGCACCGCCCAGGGCCAAGACCAGCCAACCCATCAATGTTTTGGCATCTCCGAAGAACATGTCTCTATTGTGCCAGCACGTGTCCGCAAAGAATCTGTTCAATCGATGTTGTTGAATATAGCGTATCCGCTATATTTAGCGTATGAACTTCGCCCACGTGCTTCGAGACGCTCGCCAACTCGGGGGCCTCACCCAAGCCCAACTGTCCACCCGATCTGGAGTCACCCAATCGGTCATCAGTGCTTACGAGCGAGGACGCCGCGAGCCTGGGGCAGAAACCTTTCTCATGCTGATTGAGGCTGCTGGCCTTGACTTCATCATTCGTGTCCCGACAAATACCTACCGACACCCCACACTCCCCGATTCGGCACAGACACGGGCCCTCGTCAAACATCGACAGCAAATCCTTGACCTCGTTGCCCACTATCACGCCAGCAACGTCCGCATCTTCGGCAGCGTGGCCCGTGGCGAAGCCCGTCCCGATAGCGACATTGACATTCTGGTCGACTTTGAAAAAGGTGCGACTCTTTTTGACCTCAGCGGCCTGACCGAAAAACTCCGCGGGTTGTTGCATTTCAAAATTGACCTCGGCGATCCAAAGTCTCTCAAACCACATGTCCAACCATCTGTTGCAAAGGATCAACTATCACTATGAAACCAGTAGTCGCATTGCTCATGACTACTTCGGAATCGATTTCGCCACTTTAGAAAGCACCGTTCGCCACGATCTTGACCAGTTCGAGATCGTGATTCGCCAGATTCTCGCTGACGAGGGCACCACCTGGCAGTTCAGGTCTTTCGCCGACCTCACGAATGCGACATACTGAACCTATGGGATTTCACCACGTTGCTATGGCCATTCACGATGTCCAAGCCAATTACGACTTCTACACCAAAGTCATGGGTTTTGAATTAGTCAAGACCGTCACGGCCCCCACACCCGAAGGTGGTTTCAGCAAACACTTCTTCTACTCAACGGGCAAGAACGAAGCCGGCGAACAAGGCATGATTGCCTTCTGGAATATTCACGTAGAAAGCCTTGAAGGATTCGAAACAAATCTCAACAAAGCAGCGGGCTTACCGTGGTGGGCCAATCACTTCGCCTTTGATTCGCCCAACGCCGAACACCTCGAAGAGCGTCGCGAAAATTGGCGTGCCCATGGACATACCGTGCTTGAAGTTGATCACGAATTTTGTCGCTCGATTTACATTCGTGATCCCGAAGGCAACACTGTTGAATTCTGCTTAAACCTGCGCGAGTTCACCGAAGAAGAAAAGCTTCACGCAATGGAACTTTTGCTTGATCCGAATCCGCCGATGGAAAAGCAGTTCGGTGCAAAGATTTGGCAGCCTGAAGGTGACGCACTCGTTATCCCGGCTGGTTGACCACTACGCAAATTTCTAGTCGTGTTCGCTGTACGGCGAATCGGCCTGGAAGTTTTTCGCCATATTTCGGAACTTGGTGAACTCGCCAAAAAAGGCCAATTTCACAAGACCAGTTGGGCCCGCACGGTGCTTACCGATAATTACTTCGGCGACACCCTTTTCAGCGTTTTCTGAACTCTCGCCTTTTTCATTGCGATACATCTCGGGTCGGTGCAAGAACATCACGATGTCGGCATCCTGTTCGAGCGAACCAGATTCACGCAAGTCTGACAACTGCGGTCGCTTATCTTGGCGCTCTTCAAGTCGACGACTGAGCTGACTCAGTGCAATCACTGGCACTTCAAGTTCACGCGCCAAAATTTTGAGGTTGCGGCTGATCTCACTCACTTCGAGTTGACGACTTTCACTGTTATTGCCGCTCATCAATTGCAAATAGTCAATGACGATCAGACCTAAGCCGTTGTACTTCGCTTTGAGTCTCCGAGCTTTCGCGCGAATTTCCATCACAGTCACACTGGCGTTGTCGTCAAGGAACAACAAACGATTATCGAGTCGACCAACAGCGAGGTTGATTTTGCTCCATTCGGGTTCACTGATGTTTCCCGTTCGTAAACGCTTTGAATCAACTTCGGCTTCGCTTGACAAAAAGCGCATCGTTAATTCGGTGTGGCTCATTTCGAGTGAGAAAACCAACACCGGCAAATTGGATGTTTGCGCCACATTGCTGGCAACGTTGAGCGCAAAGGCCGTCTTACCCATGGCGGGGCGAGCACCGATAATGACCAGTGACGCAGGTTGAAGACCAAGAATGATTTCGTCGAGATCGGTGAATCCGGTCGGGACACCCGTCAATGACACTTTGCTCTCAAAACGCTTCTCAAGTTCTTCAGTTGCCAGGCTCAACAGCCCGTTGATCTGTCGCGTCGAGTCAATCACGCGTTCTTCGGCAACGGCAAAAACCCGCGACTCGGCTTCGTCTAGCGCCTTGGCGACATCATCGGGTTCGGTGTACGCAATCTCGGCGATTTCGCTGGCGACACCAATGAGTCGGCGTAAGGCCGCGGTGTCCATAACGATCTTTGAGTAGCGACCAACGTTGCCAATGACTGGCGTTGAGTTTTGCAACTGCAGCAAAAAGTCGAGGCCACCAATTTCTTCAAGCAAGCCAATACGACGAAGTTCATCGGCCACGGTGACGGGGTCGATGGGATCACCACCGGCCAACAAAGCCCGCATTGCGTCAAAAATATGTTGGTGTCCTGGTTTGTAAAAGTGTTCAACGTGGACGCCAGCTTCAGACACGGTGTTCACGGCATCGCGTGATAACAACATTGCACCAAGCAACGACTCTTCTGCACTGAGGTTGTGCGGTGGTACGCGGTTCATCACCGGTCGGGGCGCGTTGTCACGCTGGTTCTTACTGCCCCAGCTTGAACCGCCGCCTGAGTTACCCGATGAAAAATTTGTCATTACCTCTACCTTGACCTATGCACCCTGTTGATCGCTAGGGGTACAACCCTGTGAATTACTTGTGGACAACTTGACGCTTCTGGGGATAAACCCAGTTCGGAGATGAAACAGGACCCGGACCTGTTGGCCCGGGTCCTGTTCACATCATGAATTGTTCGATGTTGTGTTGCGGACTAGGTCCGCCATCATCACTTAGCGACGACGTTGATATTGATGCCGAATTGCACATCATTGTGCAACTTGGCGGTGACGCTGTATTCGCCCACGGTCTTGATGTGGTCGGGAACCGACAACTTCTTACGATCGAGTTCGATACCAGTCTGAGCGAGCACCGCAGCAACGACGTCAGCTGCAGTCACCGAGCCGAACAAACGGCCTTCGGTTCCGGCGGCCTTGGCCTTGATGTCGATGACCTTGGCAACCAAGGTTGACGCGATGGTCTGAGCAGAATCACGATCGGCGGCATCGCGCAAGTCGCGACGACGGCGCATTGAAGCTGCCTGAGAAACTGCACCGTCGGAGGCATTAATGCCAAGTCCGCGAGGCAACAAGTAGTTGCGGCCATGGCCCTTGGTGACTTCAACGATGTCACCGCGCTTGCCTAAGCCGTTGATGTCAGAACGCAAAATGATCTTCATGATCAGCCCTCCTCAGTGGTTTCAGTCTCGTCTGCTGCTTCGAACTCGATACCGGTATCGACATCATCGATCACGGCGTCAATGTTCTTGTCTTCAACCTGGTCGACGGCTCCTTCAGAACCACGAGGACCACGCGGTCCGCGAGGACCACGACCAACTGAAGCGACGCGCTTGGTGTACGGCAACAAGGCCATTTCGCGAGCGTTCTTGATGGCGGTTGCCACTTCACGCTGCTGTTGCACCGTTGCACCGTTCAAGCGCTGACCGCGGATCTTTGAGCGGTCGGACATGAAACGATTCAACAAGTTGATGTCCTTGTAATCGATGTACTCGATTTTTTCGGCGGCCAATACGTTGGCCTTCTTTTTGATCTTGCGACCATTGTCTTTCGGAGCACGGCCCCGAACTGGCTTCTTTGAAGTGCTATTTCCCATGAACTTTTCCTTAAGTCGATACGTGATTTACAGATGGATAATGAAGTTTGCGAACTAGTCGCTGATCAGAATGGTTCTTCGTCGGCGTAATAACCGTCGTTGGCTGGCGCTGAGGAAGGTGCGCCACCTGAACGCGGAGCTTGACGCGGTGCTGAACCGCCGCCTTCGCCGCCGCCTTTCGGTGGTGTTCGTTCAACGGTGACCGTGGCCCAACGCAAGGTCGGTCCAATTTCGTCGGCAGCAATATCTACTGACGTGCGCTTGCCACCTTCGCGAGCTTCGTATTCGCGAACATCGAGACGACCGGTCACCAAGACACGCGTGCCTTTGGTCAGCGATGCCGCAACGTTTTCGGCGAGTTGATCCCAAGCAACAACATTCATATATGTCGTTGCTTCTTGCCATTCGCCGTTGACTTGATAACGACGATTGACGGCAATACCCACGGTGACCGTGGCCTTGCCTGATTGGGTGTAACGAAGTTCGGGATCTCGGGTGAGATTGCCGACGACGGTGATGGTGTTAGAAGCCATTGGTTTCCTCCAGTGGTTGCGGAGTTAGTGGATAGGTCCGAGGACGAAGGCTCAAGCTGCGACGAGTCCGCGACGAGCGGCCTCGTCGTCGGGGAGACGCATCAACTTGTGCCGAAGGACGTCATCAGCGATACGCATTGATCGCTCAAGTTCGTCAAGTGCGCCGCCGGGAGCGACAACGTTGAGGATGGCGTAGTAGCCCTCTTCTTTTTTGTTGATCGGGTAGGCCAAACGGCGCTTGCCCCAGAAATCAACTTTCCCGTGAACTGTTCCACCAGCGTCAGCAATGCCCTTCGAGACATTGGCAATCCACTGTTGGGCAACGACATCATCAAGTGAGCCGTCGATAATGATCATTAATTCGTAAGCACGCATCATAAGCGTGTAACTCCCTTCGGTCACGGTGCCGGCCTATCCGACATCGGGGCCCCTGCTTGGGGCAGGGTATGTACTGACTCGGGCAGTGTATCGGGGTAAAAGCAGAACCTCAC
>JBIKOO010000014.1:0-40992 GCA_044358015.1 Ilumatobacteraceae bacterium | reverse complement strand
GGGCGACGATGGAATTCAGCAAGTTCTTTGTTGTCGGTAATGACCTTGCCGTGAGCCTGAAGGCGCGGGCCAAAAAGGTAGGTCACCAAAACCACATTGCTCACTGCACAGATCGGACATTTCGTTTCGGTCTGCTTGCCTATTCCGCGAGCCGCTCGCATCAGTTCTGGGTGAGCGTCACAAACTTCTTCTCGACCCAAACGACCGCGATGATATTCATTAATCAGATGGCGGCGCGCCATGCGGTGATCAACCAACCCCGATCGAAGCGACGACACACCCCGCAGGGATCCTGTTCCGAAGGATTCGCGAGATGTCGACATTGTCTGAAGGTTACTCGGTGAATGTTCAGTCGTGAACTAACTCGACTGCGGTTGTGTTGCCCACCATGAATCAAGCCGGCGCCGAATTTCGTCTTCGCCAATCAATCCCTCTTCAAGACGAATCTCTAGCAAGAATTTCAGGGCACGACCAACAATCGGTCCAGCCGGAACATCAAGTTGCGTCATGACCTCAACACCATCAAGTTCGGGGCGAATCGCTTTGAGTTCTTCTTTGGTCGCGAGTTCGGTGATGCGCTCTTCAAGCTCATCCATGCGACGGGCCAGTCGTGCCGCTTTACGTTCATTGCGCGTTGTACAGTCGCATCGAGTTAACACATTGAGTTCAGTCAACAACGGACCTGCGTCATTGACATAACGACGTACGGCTGAGTCGGTCCAACCCATTTCATATGTGTGAAAACGTAAATGCAAACGAACTAGTTCGGTAATCGCTTCAACGTCCTCATTAGGAAAACGCAAGGCAATCAGGCGCTTTTTCGTCATTTTCGCGCCTTTCACATCGTGCATGTGAAACGTTGTTCCTTTACCCTCTTGAAATCCTCGTGTCGCTGGCTTGCCCACATCGTGGAACAAAGCCGACAAGCGCGTGATGCGAAAATCAAAATCGTCATGAGCATCAGGTCGCACATTTTCAATGACCGCAAGCGTGTGTGTGAGCACATCTTTGTGTCGGTGAATCGGATCATTTTCTAAACGCATCGCCGGAAGCTCGGGCAAGAATTTCTCAGCAAGGCCAGTCTCAACCAAGAACCACAAACCAGCCGTCGGCGAATCAACAACGATGAGTTTGTTCAGTTCATCTCGTACGCGTTCGGCAGAAACGATCTCCAAGCGATCTTTGAATTGCTGAACTGCCGCAACAAGTTCAGGAACTGGTGTCATATCAAACCGCGCAATAAAGCGCGCGGCCCGAATCATCCGCAGCGGGTCATCACTAAAACTGATATCGGGATCAAGCGGTGTACGGAGCGTCCGCGTCATCAAGTCAATGGCGCCATTGAACGGGTCAACCAAGGTTGGCGTGTCACTCGTGAGTTCGAGCGCCATGGCGTTGATCGTGAAGTCGCGTCGCGACAAGTCAATTTCAATTTCGTCGGCGTACTCAACATCGGGCTTGCGAGTGTCAGGGTGATAGGCCTCGGCACGGTGCGTGGTGATTTCATAAACCCGGTCGCCTTTGCGGGCCCCGATCGTTCCGAACTTCTCACCCTGGGTCCAGACAGCGTCGGCCCACCCACTCAATAGGCGTTTGGTCTCATCTGGGCGAGCGTTGGTCGTCGCATCGAAGTCAATTTCGGTGCTGGCATGGCCGCCCAACAGGTCACGAACAGTTCCGCCGACGAGATACAGCCGTTTACCAGCAGCTCGGAACAGAGCACTGACATCTGACAACTCGGCGAGCACAGGGGCAAAACGTTCGGGCACCACGGGCGTCAGGCTATGAGGTGACTAGGTGCTTGGCGGATTCTTTCGCGCAACATTTACGAACAACCGGTGGAGGATCATGGCACATAGAGGTAGACGATGGCGCAAGCGCCGTCTAGTGTTACTCAGCAATTGCATCGTGTGAGTAGACAATCACTGAGTGATGCTCAACCCTGAGGAGAAATCATGTCCCCATCCGTTCAGTTCAACCGCCGTACATTGTTGGCCGGTACTGGTGTTAGTGCACTCGCATTGTTGATTGCCGCCTGTGGTGGCGATGACAACGGGACCTCATCAAGTGGGTCGTCCGCGAGCGGTTCTCTCCAAGACATCGATCTGTTGACCGTCGCTTTCCCGTCGTCGCTTTCGAACTTGTACCCAGGTCAAGAGGCCGGAAACTTCAACTACTACGTAGCTTGCCTCGTTGGCGAGGGCCTCGTTGCTCCCGATGGAACCGGCAAGTTGGTTCCGGCCTTGGCTTCAAAGTGGGAACAGACCTCACCGACCACCTACGTGTACACCTTGCGTGATGACGCCAAGTTCAGCGATGGCACCCCTTTGACCCCCGAAGATGTCGTCTATTCAGTCGGTCTCTCAAAAGACGAAGAGAAGTCCCCCAATATCGCCTACTACTGGGCCAATGTTGAAGGAGCCGAAAAGACCGGTGACAACGAAGTCACCATCACCTTGGCGTCACCCGATGTGGCCTTCGAGTGGGGTCCGTGTGCGGCAAACGCTCTGTGGATCACTTCGCAGGCCTACGTCGAAGGTAATGGCGGCGAAATGGGAACCCCCAAGGCCTTGCTATACGGAACCGGCCCCTACAAGGTCACCAAATTCGAACCCGACACCATGGTTGAACTCGAGCGCGTCGACACATGGTGGGGCGGAGTTCCACCGGTAAAGACCGTCCGCATTGAATTCATCACCGAAGAAGCCACCCGCGTGTTGGCTCGCAAGTCTGGCGACATTGACTTGGCACTCAGCATTTCGCTTGACCAACTCAGCCAGTGGGAAAATGCCGCCGACACGACCGTGTTGTTTGCGCCCGACCGCAGCTACGCCGGTATTGACTTCAACACCGCAGTTGAACCATTTGATGACATCCATGTACGCCGAGCCATCGCATACGCCTGTGACCGTGCGACTGTCGTCGATAAATTGCTCGTCGGTCACGGCGAGCCCGCCACAGCCCTCATCACACCCGATCAGATTTCTTCGGTGCTCGGACTTGACGGAGCACGTAAAGCTCTCAAAGAAGTTCTTGATCTCCCATTCGATCTCGACAAGGCCAAAGAAGAACTCGCATTGTCAAAGGTTCCCGATGGGTTCTCCACCAAAGTTGGTGTGTCCTCAAGTGCTCCACAGATCAGTCAGTTCTTCCAGTCGCTCGCCGAAACTGTGAAGCCTCTTGGCATCAACATTGAAGTTGAGGAGATGCCTGTTGAACAGTGGTACGACACCATCGGTTCAGCTGATTGGGGCTTGGCCTACATGTGGTACTTCAACGCCACCGGTGACCCGGCCGAAATGTCTTCATGGTTCTTCGGTGAAGGCAACCCAGCGTCATACACCAATGATGCCGTCACCGAACTTATGGCTCAGGCCAAAGAAGAGACCGACCCTGCCAAGCGTGTTGAGATCTTGATCGAAGCACAAAAGACTGCACTCGCTGACATTCCGTATATTCCTTTGTGGTGGGGCGAAGCCGCGACGGCTATCAATAGCAAGTACACCATCGAGGACTTTGGTTCGTACTCACTGTTGTCGCCGTGGACTCCGCGCATTCTCACCGTCGATTGACCCAACTACTTTCCCGTGGTTCGCTAACACGATTCATCATCGTTCGTTTAGCGGCCACGGGTTTGTTGTTGGTAGTGCTGTCGTTTGTCGTTTTTGCGCTCTTACACCTCACGCCTGGTGATCCAGCGCGCAACCTCGTCGGGGTTCGCAATGTGACCCCCGAGTTACTGCAGTCAATTCGCGATAAGTATCACCTCAATGATCCTTTTATGAGCCAGTATCTACATTGGCTTGGCAATGTTGTGCAGGGAGACTTTGGTGAGTCCATCCGCAATAACACCACAGTGACCACTTTGCTTTCTGATCGCGTCTTGTTGACGCTGCAACTCGCTGCGTTTTCATTTACCTTGACGGTGCTCTTTGCGGTTCCGCTCGGTATCGCTGCTGCTTGGCGATCAGGTTCGGTGCTCGATCGATCGGTCAGTGCGGCTTCAATTGTTGGTGTCGGAGCGCCGACGTACGCAGTGGGTTTATTGCTGCTTTATGTTTTCGGATTGTGGCTAGATATTTTTCCTGTCTACGGAAGTGGCGATGGAGGCTTTGACCGTTGGTGGCATTTGGTGTTGCCAGCAATCACTTTGGCGAGCGGACTAGCAGCCATGGTTTTCAAACTAACTCGCACTGCAGTGGTCGCTGAGTTGAATCAGGACTACGTTGCGTTTGCTCAAAGTCGTGGCCTATCGCATCGCCAAATACGATCGCTTGTCTTACGGAACGCCATGATTCCAGTTGCGACAAGTTTGGGATTGGTCTTCGCGTTTCTTTTCGGTGGAACGATTTTGGTTGAAGTCACTTTTGCACTTCAAGGAATCGGCTCGTTACTTGCTGGTTCCGTCACATTTAAAGATCTTCCGGTTGTACAAGCGATCACCTTGCTCACCGCAACGGTTATTGCTCTGACAGCTCTAGCAGTTGACATTTTGTACTACGTCGTTGATCCTCGGGTACGCAAGCGGGGGATGAAATGACGACTCAACGTTCGCTGATTCCTTTTGTCACCGGTATTCCGTTGTCAATCATCGCGATCTTCGTTCTCGCCTCACGGTGGATCGTGCCTAACGCAACGCAACAAGACATCATGACTGGCGTTACCGCACCTGGTACCGCAGGACACTTATTCGGAACCGATCAACTCGGTCGCGATATTGGGCAATTAGCTATTGCCGGCGCAAGTTCGGCAGTCGTTGGACCAATTGTGATTGCCCTTGGTTCAATGGTGATCGGCATTTTGCTCGGTACTTTCGCTGGATACATGGGCGGATGGCTTGATTTATTGCTTTCCAAATATGCCGACTTATTGCTCGCATTACCCACAACACTGGTCGCTCTTGTGGTGACCGGTCTGATTGATGGTGGTTACTGGGTCACGGTTTTAGTTCTCATCATGCTGTTCTCTCCAACTGACATACGTATGATTCGCGGATCAGTCATCGCACAAACTGGACGTCCATATATTGAGTCGGCCAAAGTTTTGGGACTCAGTCGCCGCCGCATCATGTTCCGTCACATCTTGCCCAATGTTTTACCAGTCGCTTTTTCAACGATGTTGCTGAATGTTGCTTTTGCGTTGGTATCCATGTCTGCACTGTCATTTTTGGGGCTTGGAGTTGGTCCCGGCGTTCCTGATTGGGGTCGCCAACTCAGCGACAGTCGCGATTTGATCGACCGAAATTGGGGCTCGGTGGTATTGCCAGCGATGTTGATCATCATTACGGCCGCCGCAATCAATCTTTTGGGTGACTGGCTGCAGGACCGATTCGAACAACGCGCGGTGCAGCGATGAACCGCGGACTGACCCTCAGCAACTTGGCAGTAACCGGCCCCGCTGGAGTCATCGTTACCCGCATGGATCTTCATGTTGAGCCTGGCCAAACCGTCGCTCTCGTAGGAGAGTCGGGCTCAGGTAAATCAATGACCGCAAAAGCAATGACTGGTCTCTTACCGCGAGGGGTTTCGGCTACCGGAAAGCTTCAACTTGATGACACCGTCGTTGATCTCTCAGAGGGGCCGACTGCATTAAGTCATCTCCGCGGAAAACGCATCAGTCTGTTGCTCCAAAATCCATTCACAAGTCTGAGCCCGGTTCATCGATGTGGTGAGCAGATAACGGCAACACTGTCACCCGATCTTCGACGATCAAAAGACGAGATTCGTCGTCGACTTGATGAGGTTGATCTTCCTGAACGCGTTGCTCGGCAATATCCCTTTGAGTTATCTGGTGGAATGCGTCAGCGTGTTGCACTCGCTGCCAGTTTGGCTAGTAACCCACAAATATTGATCGGCGATGAACCAACAACTGCTCTCGATGTGACAACCCAAAGGGAAATGCTCAATCTTCTTGAACGTATTCAGCAAGAACGAAATATGTCTTTGCTTTTGATCACGCACGACCTCGGCGTAGCTCGAGAGCGTGCCGACAAAATTTTGGTGATGTATGCAGGTCGACTCGTTGAATCTGGTCACGGTTCAGATGTCTTTACTCATGCTCAGCATCCATACACCGCTGGACTGCGCGACAGTGACCCGCCACTTGAACATCGTCTTATTGAATTACCGGCGATCGCTGGCTCGGTACCTCATCCGTGGGAGGTAGCTATCGGCTGTGTCTTTGCACCGCGATGCAACCGTGCCGATGATCATTGTCGAAGCGACGCTCCCGAGTTGGTCGGAACAACATCTCAGGTTGCTTGCTGGAAGCCCATCACCCAAATCGAAGAGCAACCAACCTTGCAAATTGCTCGTGATGTAGCTCCACAAAATTCAAAAGAGCCACTTGTTGTTTTGACAGGATTAAGTCAGCGGTTCACGCCTACTGCTCCGTTGGCTTTAGACGACGTTTCTCTTGAGATTCGCGCTGGTGAAGCAGTTGGAATTGTTGGAGAGTCTGGTTCAGGCAAGACCACGTTGGCCCGCTGCCTCATTGGACTCCAAAGTTTTGACTCGGGAACTATCTCGTGGTCAATTGATGTACCGATGGCCCAAAGAGCACAAATAGTTTTTCAAGATCCAACCTCGGCCTTAAACCCGGCGATGACCATTGGCGCAACATTGGCTGAAGCTCTACGCGCTGGTCAACGGGATAAATCTGAGGTCGAATCACTACTTCACCTAGTCGGTCTACCTAGTGAATATGCCAATCGCCGACCCAGTGGGTTGTCTGGCGGAGAACAACAACGAGTTGCGATAGCTCGAGCGATTGCCCCACGACCACGATTGTTGATTTGCGATGAGCCTGTTTCATCGCTTGATGTTTCAGTGCAGGCCCAAATTTTGAATCTCATGAACTCGTTATTGCGGGATTTGGGCATTGCATTGCTCTTTATTACTCATGATCTGGCCGTTGTTCGTCAAGTTGCTAGTCGGGTCTATGTCATGAATAATGGAAAAGTCGTTGAATCAGGAGCCATGGAGGAAGTTCTGCTTTCTCCACAGCATGAATACACACGACAACTATTTGCATCGGTGGCGGGTAAATGACTTCTGAAATTCAACCAAACATTGAACACATACACAGCACTGCTGATGAAAGCACGGTGATTCGTCGAAGCGTGGCGCACAACATGCGTAAGATTCGACTTTCTCGCGGGCTCAGTCTTCGCGACCTTGCAACGCAGACGAATCTCAGTACTGCTCTCTTGTCACAAATTGAACGAGCAGTGGCCAACCCTACAGTGGTTGCACTCACGCGTATTGCCACAGCCCTTGATGTCAGTTTCACCGACCTCACCCGTCCAACAATGGTTGAAACTGAAATCATTCGTGCTGAATCAGTTGAATCAGATACTCCACGAGCCCGCATGTTATTTGCGATGATGAACCGACGACGTTTTGATATTTCAGAGGGAAAATTGCCGGCTCATCAATCGGGCACCTTCAGCGATCATGGTCAGCATTCTGTTGAATACGCATACGTCGTGTCAGGCTCAGTGTCACTGGCTTTGGGAGACGACACTTTTCTGCTCGGTCAAGGCGACGCGATTCGATTTTCATCGGAGATATCTCACGCCTACAGCACTGGCGACATGGCGGCGATTCTCCTCACGGTTGTGAGTTACGACGGTGAGTGAAATTTCAACAACCGCAAAATCTTTGGCGAATCGCTCTCCGATTTCGGCTTATCTCACCGACGATCAAAAGTCACTAATCGTGAACACTGTCGAAATTCCTATTGGTACAGATCATGTTGTACATCGTGCCTGCGCAATCAACATCGCGACTGGTGACGAATCTTTGGCACCAGAAGTTGATCCAGTCATCAAGAAATATGCGACTGATGATGTGGCGGCAACTCTGTCACCAAACAGAAAGTTCTTGTTGTTAACGAGGGGTCGCGGTTCAACCATCGACACGACTCAGCCCTACCGTTGGACACGACCGATCCGTCATTTTGATGCAACTGGTGAACTTGAGAACCCGCCCCAACTTCAACTTGTTGAGGTGTCAAGTGGGGATTCGCGCTGGTTGACCAACGATGGTTGGCGTTGGTCCTCAGTTCGCTGGTCACCGAATAACGATTGTGTATTCGCTTGTCGATCGCTTGATCCAAATGAACACGATGGTTATCAATATGCCAATGTGATTTCTCTTGATGGCACGGTGCGCGAACTTCCCATTCCAGGTGGAAGATCGATTGTTGGCTCTTGGCTCGCAGACGGACGGATCGCTGTACTCATCGCGAGCCCACAAGACCGTCCATCGGGAAGTGAATCACGGTTGTACATCGTCAATAGCGATCACTCGCGCATCATTGATATTCCTCACCTTTTTGGCGATGTATACGGCGACCAACCAGCAGAACTTGCTGATAGCTACGATCACTTACTGCTAGTTCACCCCGATGGTTCTTTGATTATCCGCACAGGCGCCCGAGGTCGTATGGGAATAGTTCGGGTACGAATCGATGAAACCACAAATGACCCATGTGAAGTTCTCATTGATGGCGAGCGTTGTTGCTCTCCGGTCGCGACAACGACAGATGACTTGATCTTCACAACTCAATCATCAGTTTCACCAGTAGAGATAGCGGTATTCAACTACTCAACAAAGTCCGAGCGACTGCTCACTCAATTTGCTCAGGTTGATACACCTCCCCTCGCCGTCACACGATTTACCGTCGATACAACCGATGGATTCACACTTGATGCCTGGTTCTTGTCGGCACAGGATGTGAGCACACCACTACCCACAGTTAGTTTGATTCATGGTGGACCGCACTTTGCTTACGGTGAAGTATTTTCTTTAGATGCGCATGCTTTGTGTGCCGCCGGCTTCGGAGTTTTGTACACCAATGTGCGGGGATCAACTGGTTACGGAGATGTGTTTGCGTATGCAGCCCATTCCAACTGGGCTGAAGGACCAGCGAGTGATCAACTACTGGTGATTGAACGGGCAATTGAACTTGGTTTGGCCGACCCTGATCGACTTGGGGTCGCTGGAAATTCATATGGCGGTTATTTATCGGCTTGGTTGGTGTCGACGACCTCTCGGTTTCGTGCTGCAGTCATTGAAAACCCAGTGACCGATTTGGTTTCGATGTATGGCACGAGCGATATCGGAGCAACGTTTTTTCCAAGCCAATTCGGTGGTGCCCCACATGAGCGACTCGACACGTATTACCAGCAGTCACCCATCATGCATGCTCACCAATGCACCACACCTTGTCTTTTTGTTATTGGTGAAAATGACCGCCGGTGTCCCCCGGCTCAGGCTTGGGCCATGCATCGGGCTTTGTGCGTCAAGGGCACGACGAGTGAAGTTCTCGTGCTTCCACAATCACCCCATGAGGGAAGTACCTACGGTCCCCCAAGTGGACGTCTCGCACATGACAACGCCTTGGTTGATTGGATGACCCGATGGCTGAATTAGATCTTGAGGCATTACAAGCCACGCAGCCACTCATTGAAGAAATCGCCGTGCAAGTCGCGCGCGAGTTCAACTTGGACAGTCTGCAATGGGGACTCATCGCCGCAGATCAATTACTCACGAGTGGTGCAACGGGTTCGGTCACCGACTTATCAACGCGCTATCGCATTGCGTCAATGACCAAGAGTTTCACGGCCGCCGCAGTTTTGAGTTTGCGCGATGAAGGCATTTTGTCTATCGATATTCCGGTGGATGAATACGCGCCGGAATTAACCACGATTTGTCACACGGACTCGGGACCGCGAATCACCTTACGTCACTTGTTGTCCATGACATCCGGATTAGCAACCGATGATCCGTGGGCCGATCGCCATCTCAATGCCACAGCCGATGAAATGAATGCCGTCTATCAAAACGGTGCGGTGTACGCCTTTGCGCCAGGAACACATTTTGAATATTCAAATTTGGGTTTCGCGCTCATTGGCCGCGTGGTTGAACGAATCACTGGGCTGCGGGTGCGCGATTTTGTCGATGAGCGTTTTCTACAACCGTTACAGATGACTTCAACTACGTGGGATCCGCCTACCCATCATGAATGGGCACGACCTACTCGTGTTCAAGATGGTGCGATTATCCCTGATGGTCTTGATCCACTCAATGATGGTGAGATCGCGCCAATGGGTGGTTTGTGGACAACAGTTGACGATCTCGCGCGGTGGGTCATATGGCTCAACCAAGCTCATCACAACTTTGATGCGCGTACTGCCCAACTCAGTGTCGCATCACGACTTGATATGCAGGCGATGCATAGTTATGCCGGCGTCGTTGCTCTTGACGGCGAAAAGGCTCCGACTGGTTATGGCTACGGACTCATGATGCGCGACGATCCCGATCTGGGAATCGTCAATTCTCATTCGGGAGGCCTTCCGGGTTATGGCAGCAACATGCGTTGGTTAGCTGGTCGCGCATTAGGGGTCGTTGCAGTGTCAAATACCACTTATGCACCGATGTCGGTATTTACTCATCGCGTGTTGAAGATGCTGCACAACGCCAATCTCATACCAAAACACAACATTGCCGTTTCTGATGTTTTGCAACAACGGTCTGAACAATTGGTGGCACTTCTCAATCAATGGACCGATGAACAAGCACAGGTACTTTTTGCTGACAACGTCGCACTTGATGAATCGTTAGAACGGCGTCAATCTGCCGCGCAGAAGTTGGTCGTTGAACACGGTCCATTGGTGATCGAATCAATTCTCCCAAGTAGCCAAATTGAGGCCGTCATTCATTTGGTGAATGGTCGAAAAATTGAAGTCTTGCTTGGACCACTGCGTTCAGCAACAATTCAATGGTATGAACTGAAGTAATCCGAAACATCAATTACTTCCAGTAAGACTCAATCGCGGTTAGTTGTTCAAATGATTCAGATGAACCGCCCGATGTTGGCTTTTCTTCACTGTGATGTTCTCCGAGCATTGCCGCAAGTGTGCTTGCTGTTGACATGCGCAACGCGTTGAGGTCGTAACCACCTTCCAGCATGACCAGTCGTCGACCAGTGGGTACAAGTTGCAAAATGCGCTGCATCATCAAGGGGTAATCGCCAGCCGATAATCCCATTTGTGTAATTGGATCGTTGCGATGTGCATCAAAACCCGCCGACACGATGAGCCACGTCGGCGCGAACTTTTCACTCATTGGCACAATCAATCGATCAAAAGCCGCAAGGTACACATCTCCGGTTGTATTTGGCGGCAACGGAATATTAAGTGTGTATCCAACACCATCACCACTTCCGGTTTCGTCGTACCAACCAGTTCCTGGGTACAGCGGCCATTGATGCAGGGACACAAAAAGTACCCGCGGATCGTCGTAGAAAATATCTTGGGTTCCATTGCCATGATGCGCGTCAAAGTCAACAATCAACACTCGTTCACCAGCGTCGGCCAACGCCGCTGCGGCCACTGCAACGTTAGAGAACAAACAGAAACCCATCGTCTCTGTTTTGGTGGCATGGTGGCCTGGTGGGCGAACCGCGCAAAAGGCCGATTCAGCTTCACCATTTTGCAAAGCACGTATCGCGGTCAGTCCAGCACCTGCGGCGAGCATTGCTGCTTTCCACGAACCAGCCGAAGCGCGCGTATCGGGATCTAGTTTGCCCCCACCCGATTGAACAACTCTTTCAATTCGATCAACATGGCCCGACGTATGCACGCGCAAGATTTGTTCGCGCGTTGCGGACTCGGGCACCAACGGAATCAAGGCGTCGGCTACTCCGGCCTCGCGCGAACCATCGATCACTGCCCCCAAACGTTCTGGCCGCTCTTGGTGTTGAGGACCGTTGAGATGATCAAGGTAGGCCTCGTGGGTGGCAAAGAGAATGCTCATCAGTTCAAACGATAGGGCATGAAGCGTCTGTACTACCGAGCAGCGCGACGTTCGAAGGCGGCGTCAACTTCGGCGGTAATCGCGGCTGCCAACATTTTGTTTCCGACCAAACTCAGATGGAATCCATCGCCGTCACGCGACTTTTTACGTTCACCATCGCTTGGGTCAATGACATATTGCGAGTAGTTGCCGTCAAGTCCGAGAAACAGGCTCCATGTATCGATGTACACCACGTCCGCGCCGGTCGTCCGGGTGGCCTCAACTGCATTCTTCGTCGCCGTTCGCAGAATTGACAAATTATTGCGGAAACCTTTTGCCTTTCCATCGGGCGTACCGACCCACACCAACGACCGGCCCTGCGACGTCACCAACGTGATGACTTCGGCGACTCGCCGTTGATACTCAACAGCCCATTCGGGGTCGTTCGTGGAATATGAAACATCATTCACGAAAACATCCTGACCATCATTGGCGCCGAGTCCAATCACCACAACATCGGCATTTTCTTGGGGCACCCACACATTGAGATGATTCGGCCAATCAAAAAATCGGGGTTGGCTCAACCCAGACGAACCCTTAGTTGCCAAGAATGTGGTGACACCCTGCCGATCGAGAGTGGATTTCAAAATGCCACCGAATCCGTCCGCCAGCGAGTCTCCATAAATACTGACGCGAGGCGGACCGTCAATCACCAAAGTTGTTGTGGTGCTAGCGGCAACTATTGAGAGCGGCACTACGACATCAGTCGCAGATTGGTTATGAGTGTTCTCGACCTGCTCAGAGACCTGACTGCCCGATACTTGGCGCGTGTCTGAGCTCAGGGCCTGAATTGTAAGAACCACCGCCAACAAAATTGCGACCACGCCCAGACCGGCGAGCATTCGACGTCGGCGATAGATGTCGGGGGACAAACGAGTTGAGTGATATTTGATCTCGTTTTCTGACTCGCTCATACAGCCTCGCCCCTGACGGTTAGCCGTGCTCGTTTGTGACGTCAATATATTCGTGAAAGCAATATATAGGTGACAGTGAAAGCGTTTTCTATACCATTTTGGCACTACCGTCGATGGGGTGATCACTGGGTTACGACAACGGCGACACGCCACGAGTGCTCGACTTTTTGACGACGGCATCGTGTGCGCTCGGGTACGCCAGTGGCCAAGTCGTCCCGATATTGCCCATTTGGTGCTGACCGACCACACCGTTGCCCCATCGGTAACGTCTTTAGATGAATGGACCAACTCGTTACGCACCGAGGGTTATTCCTCAATTCGTACCGGTGCCTTGTCACAAAATGCTGCGGAGCCTTTTGCGTTACGCGGATTCCATGAGATTCAACAGTTGGCTCTTATGCGCATGAAGACACCTTTTTCCCATTTGGCCACCCACTCAAGCCGGCGTCCTCATCACGAAATGCGCCCGCTCCGCTCGCAACGAGCACTTGATGTGGCGGCGCGACTTGACCATTTGGCATTTGAATCAGGTTGGGAACTTGATGTCAATGGCATCGAAGAAGCGTGTCGGGCCACGCCCATTCATCGCATTCGATTGGCTGTCACCGCGACCGATGAACCAGCGGGATATATGGTCACGGGTCGCAACGGATCGGCCGGATTTATTCAGCGGCTTGCCGTCGACCCTGCTCACGAGGGTCAAGGTGTGGCCACATCTCTCTTACAAGATGGCTTGGGATGGCTGACTCGACGGCGGGTCACCGACATTTTGGTAAACACCCATCTTGATAATCAACGCGCCTTATCGTTATACCAGCGGCTTGGATTCGAGCAACTGCCGGAAAATTTGCACGTCATGGAATTATCCCTCCGCAAGTCAGGTGAGTCATGAGATCTCGATTACTCATTGCGCTTGGCACTCTCGTGGTCGCGACGGCTATCCCACTACAAGGTGCCCAAGCAGCGACACCCGAAATCATTTCGTCGCTCATCAGTCAAGACCAATACGTCGCCGGAGTCGAAAATTCGCTCATTCGTTTTAGTGTTGCCTTGAGCGGTCGTGATGCTGCATCAACCGCGACGACAAATTTGGTGATCACGTCGTATAAGCCGGTCCGCACGCGTCAAGAAGTACGCGACGCTTCCTCTGGCAAGTTGCCATCAACAGTTGACACCGTCATTGTTGATGTCAGCCAAGTTCGAGACCCTGCCACTGGCCGGGTTGATGTTGCAGTGCCGATTGAAATCGGTGTGCGCACCAAAGAAGCGTTGCAGATGTCAGCGACTGGTGTGTATCCGATCAGTATCGGACTTCAAGAGGGTAAATCAGTGACCAGCCAAATCGTCACTTTTGTCGAACGCCTCCCTCAAGACGTCACCAACCCTCTTCCAAGTGAAAATCTTCGTATCGCTCTCGTCGGAACTTTAACTAGCGATGTGAGTTTGCAGTCTGACGGCTCAACTCTGGTCAGCGAGGCCAGTCGCGACCTTTTGTCGAGTGCCATCACAACCCTTGAGGCGAATCCACAAACTGCCATCTCGTTGGCGGTACGCCCCGAGTTGATGGATGCCCTAGCTAATTCATCTGATGCAGACATTGCTGTACTGAACCGATTGCAAGCAGCGACATCCTTGCACCTACTCGCGTCAACCTATGTCGATGTCCAACCCGACGAATTGGTCGCTAGCCAAAATTCCGATGTCTTCACATCCCAACTCCGACTCGGTGAAGACACCCTGGCCAATGTTTTCCCGACCAAAACAGTCAGTCGGGACTCGTGGCTTGAGAGTTCGGCACTATCCAGTAACGGTGCGCAATTACTGCGTGATATGGGGCTTCGTACGGCCATCTTGCTCAGCGAATCCCAAAAAACGACCGCTGGTGGCGTCTCGCTTTTCGCTGAGCCCACGCGGTTGGTTGAACTGAAAATCTCAAATTCTGATCGTATGACCGCCGCTCTAGCCGACATTCATCTCGGTGAGGCACTCACTCGCGGATCAAATGAACCAAACGGTGGGGCCTACCTTGTCGCCCAACAAATTTTGGCGGAACTCAAGGTGCTGCGGACAGAAATCATTGACCGCGACGAAACCATGAACGGTCGGGGGGTCATTTTGTCGACCGAATCCGGGGTGTTGCCGTCAACTGCACTCACCACGGCACTTGTTAACTCCATGACTGGTCAACCTGACATGAGTTTTGTGTCTCTCAAGGATCTATTGAGCACCATGACGATCAGTCTCATGGACGGATTGCCGGTTTCGGTTGAACTTCAAGCCCAAGGAGATCTAGGCACCAACGACAACACGTTGAATGATTTTGCTGATCGGGTGAACGGGTTTTCTGCCATGTTGCCCGATGGCGACGTACGCCCAACTCAGTGGCGTCGAGTGGTCAATGTCTTGCCCTCGCGAAGCCTCACCCAGGTGCAGGTCAAGGCATATATCAATGCGGTTGACACTGAACTTGCGGCGATCGGCGGGTCGGTCGTGACCCCCACCTCAACCACTTTCACCTTGGGTGGCCGCGATAGTTCCATTCGTCTTTCATTACGCAATGACAACGACACCGACCTGTTGGTGCGCGTTCATTTGACCAGTTCGAAACTCACACTTCCACAAGATGACCAGATCGTCACACTTCCCGCCGGAACCACCACGTTGGTCGAAATACCAGTAACGGCAAAAAGTAACGGTCGTTTTCCGGTCACTTTGCAACTCCTGACACCAAATGGTGATGTCACCGTTGGGGCCCCCGCCACGTTCTCGGCTCGGGTCAACGCCTTGGCCGGACTGGGTCAACTCTTCACCGGAATCGCTTTGTTGTTGTTGTTGTCCTGGTGGATCCATCACTTACGACGGGAACATCAACGCCGTCAATTTGAAAGTTTTGACTCCGCGGAGCGGCACCCGTCTGGCGAACGTTCCGCATAGTCCCGACGAACTAACCTAGAGACGTGACTTCTTCTGCCGTTCGCATCATTACCGACAGCGCGTGTGACCTGCCTGATTCGGTCGTTCAATCTCTCGGAATTGAAGTGGTTCCGCTGTTCATCAGATTTGGCGATGACGAATTAGTCGATCGCGAACAGTTGACAACTGCTCAGTTTTGGCAAAGGTGTTCCGTTGAAGCCGATCTTCCATCAACAGCTGCTCCGTCACCTGGTCGTTTTGAAGACGCCGTCCGCAAACTCCAAGGTGAAGGTGCAACTGGAGTGGTCATCATCAACTTGTCGGCTGCACTTTCGGGAACGATGCAAAGTGCCGAAGTCGCTGCTGCTGCTCTGCAGCCAACGTGCGACGTACGCGTCGTTGATAGCCGTACCGTCACGATGGGACTTGGCGCAATAGCTGTGGCTTGTGCCCGCGCTGCTCAAGAGGGCAAGACCATTGACGAGGTTGAAGCGCTCGCCCACGACCTGAGTCGTCGTTGCAAGGTCTGGGGAGCTCTTGACACTCTAGAAAACCTCAAAAAGGGCGGCCGTATTGGCGGAGCCAAGGCCATGTTGGCTTCAGTTCTTTCGATCAAACCCATCATTGAAGTTCGTGACGGAGTTGTGCAAGAGGGTGGCAAGCAACGCACCCGCAGTAAGGCACTGGCTTTTCTTGTCGACAAAGTGCGGGAGGCTTCGGCCAATCCAGGCATTAGCCAACTCGCTGTCTTAAATGCTGATTGTTCAGATGTTGACGCATTCGTCGCCCAACTTAAAACTGTTTACTCAGGCGAAATTATGGTTGGCGAAATTGGTGCTGTCGTCGGAGCACATGCCGGTCGCGGGACAATCGGAGTTGCTTTCTTCGAAAACTAAACACTGCACTGCTACAAACGCTTCTCTTTGCTCAACAGAGTTCACACAAGATCACAGTGGTATTCCGCAGTCAGCACGGTTACGACTACTAGCGTTCAATTTCAAGCATGTCCACGTCGTCCCATCATTCTGCACCGCAACCATCAACGGTTATCGCTGATCGGTATCGCCTTGAGTCTTTACGCGCTCACGGCGGAATGGCCGATGTATGGAAAGCAACAGATTTACAACTGACGCGTCCAGTCGCCGTCAAACTTCTTAAACCGCATCTTGCCGCTGAGTCAACCTTGGCCGAACGTTTTCGTCGTGAAGCAATCGCTGCTGCGAATCTCAATCACGACAACATCGTCACGGTGTATGACGCCATTGAAGATAATGGTCGTCAAGCAGTCATCATGGAGTTCGTTGATGGCGAGTCTTTGCGTGAGCGACTTGATCGTGAGAAAACTCTCAGCATTAAAACAGTCTTGAGCATTGGATACTGGGTGTGCTTGGCCCTTGACGCTGCCCACAAACAGGGCCTGATCCATCGCGATGTCAAACCCGGCAACATCTTGATTGATATCAACAAGAAAGTGATGTTGACCGATTTCGGAATCGCAAAAGTACTTGATGGCGAAGAAGACTTGACGAGCGAAAACATCATGATGGGAACAGCGAAGTATTTGTCGCCCGAACAGGTTCGTGGTGACAATCTTGATGCCCGTGCTGATCTCTATTCATTGGGGCTCGTGATGTACGAATGTCTCGCCGGAAAAGTTCCGTTTGTCGGCAAGAATGACACCGACACCGCTCTTGCTCGACTACACCGCGATGCCACTGATATCGCACAGCATCGACCTGATATTGACCCTGACGCAGCACGACTAATTACTCGTCTTATCGCTCGCGAACCCAAGGATCGATATAGCGACGCATCTCAAGCTGCCGCTGCACTGCGTCGAATCATTGAGACACGCAAAGCACCAACACCCACTGGAACAGCGAGACCCACTAGCGATCGCACACCAACTCCAGGAAAAGTGATTCGGCCGAAAGGACATACGCCAACGGGGATCACCCGTCAACCAGTTGACACAGTAAGCAAAGAAAACAATCGTGGTCAACAAGGTTCACGTCCTGCTTCATCGACACGATCAACTGATAAGAATCAAGCAAAAGCCCCATTCAAACCAACTCCAGTCATGTTGATCGGGGTTATGGCGGTTCTGCTTATTGCGGGTGTCATTTTTGCTCAGTTCAACAAATCAGACTCACCATCGGTTGTGCCTGCGACAACAACTTCTATTGCGGTCACGACTCCAGTTGTCACTGGCCCTGTTCAAATTACTGGTATCAAATCATTTGATCCTCAAGGTGATGACCAAACCGAAAACGACAACGAGGCCAGCAACGTCACTGATGGTGACGCAACAACCGCCTGGTCAACAACGTGTTACAAGTCGCCCACATTTGGTAGCAAATCTGGAGTTGGTTTAGTGCTGCAACTTAACGGTGCTGCACTCGCTCAACTACAAGCTGATGTTCAGGGCGATAGTTGGAAGGCCAAGGTCTACACATCAAACTCTGCAGGCAATGACCTTGAATCATGGGGTTCGCCTATTTGGGAAGGTTCAGCCGAAGGTGGTCCAACGATTACGGCCTCATTCGCGACCCCGGCCCAATTTGCGTTGGTGTACCTCACGCAAGTCGGTCAAAGCGGATTTTGCAGTAACAACAATCCCTACCGCGGTTACATCAGCGAAATACGTGTTCTTCCGGCGCCTTAGATAGGCGGTATTCATTATGGCGACGACTCCAACTCTCGACTCGCTGTTGAGAGATCATTACTCAATGATTCGATCGGTGTGTCGGCGAATATTGCTCAACGATGCCGACGCTGATGACGCGACGCAGAATGCGATGATCGCAATCACTCGGGGGTACGAAACATTCGATGGTCGTTCAACGTTTTCTACGTGGGCATATCGAATTGCGACGAACTCCGCCTTAGATGAATTGCGTCGTCGCAAGCGTCGACCGTTGTCGCTTTTTTCCCATGACGGTCAGCAAGTTGATGTTGCCGACACCCATGGTAATGATCAGCAGTTGATGATCGAAGCCTCCGACTATCTGGGAAAGGGATTGGCACAGATCCCCGAAGAATTCCGCGTTGCGCTGGTGCTACGTGATGTTGCCGACCTTGACTATGACGAAATCAGTCAGGTCCTCGACATCCCCATCGGCACGGTTCGATCGCGTATCGCTCGTGGGCGAGGCCGTCTCGCCGACATTCTGGGGAACTTAGAAGCACCTCAGGAACGTCAAACCCCAGACATTGGAAATCACTCATGAGCACCGACCCGACGAATAACACTGACGACGACATCATCGACATTGATGAACTTGCAAGTCGGTTGGTTGATCGTGATATTGACCCTGCTGATATTCCTTCTGAATTACGCACCGCCGTTGAATCTCGAGCAGCACAATTTGTCACCAATCGACAGCAACTACTGACGTCACTCCCCCAGGCCGATGGTTCCACGATTGACCGCGCAATAAACGAAGCACTCCGAAGCAGTCGGACTCAGCCAGAGGTCCGAGCAAAATCTCGAAAGTTCGGGGTATACATCGGATCATTAGCGGCAGCCGCTGTTGTTGTTGCCGTCGTCGGGGTTGCGGTCACTCAGTCGGGTTCGTCAGATGAATCCGTGAGCGATATGGCCGTCGCTGCAAAAATTTCGCCAGAAGTCGCGGCGGCGCCAATGGCGTCTGAGGCTCCGGCCGAAATGTCCGCTGCCAGTTTCGCTCCGATGGCCGCTGACTCAACTCTCTCTGGAGCAAAAGCTTCTCTCATCATCGGTGACACCAATGAACTTCAGGACTTGGTCTCTGAATGGTCAGTTGAGGGTTTTGTCGTTCCACAAAGAACAGTGGCACTTTGCGACGACCTTTTGCGTCCGGCCGTTGATGTTGAGGTGACTTTTGCTGGAGAACCAGCCGAAATTCACTTCACCCCTCAAGATGGCGTCATCGTGTACCGCATCAGCGACTGCTCAGTGATCATTGGCATCGTGCCGTAACTCGCATTCGTGGCTAGCCTCAAGACCATGGCTGGCAATCCGCTCACCGACCCAAATTGGGCTTCTGATTTCACCGAAACGATTATTGAAACTGTTGACAAGGTTCGTGATCGCACCACGAAACCTATTGTCATGGTTGCTCGAGGTTTAGTCTTCGGATTACTGAGCGTGTTTCTCGGATTGATGGCCCTGGTTTTGTTATTCGTCGCAATTTCACGGGGCTTAATCAATCTGTTGGAGTGGCCACTCGATCACGACTCCGCAGTATGGGTTTCACATCTCGTGTTTGGCGTGCTCTTATGCGTCGTGGGCGCAATATTCATGGTTCGCCGTCAAAGTAAGGAAGGCATCTAAATGTCTACTCATCATCGCGTCATCATCATTGGTTCTGGTCCTGCCGGACTCACCGCCGCTATCTACACCGCACGCGCCAACCTCGCTCCTTTTGTGATTGAAGGTGAACCAAGTAGCACGAGTGATCAACCAGGTGGACAGTTAATGCTCACCACCGAAGTTGAAAACTTCCCAGGTTTCCCCGAGGGAATCATGGGTCCAGAACTCATGATGCGTTTTCGCGATCAAGCAGCGCGCTTTGGCGCCACGTTTTTAACTGGCAAAGCCACCAAAGTTGAGTTCGGTGAGAAGCCCCTCAAGGTGCACGTACGCGATGAAATTTTCACCGCTGATTCAGTGATTATTTCGACCGGCGCACAGAGCCTCATGCTGGGCCTTGAAGCCGAAGAACGCCTGATTGGACATGGTTTATCAACGTGTGCAACCTGCGATGGTTTCTTCTTCCGTGGCAAGGAAATTGCGGTTGTTGGTGGTGGAGACTCGGCAATTGAAGAAGCCAGTTTCCTCACCAAATTCGCCTCAAAGGTCACATTGATTCACCGTCGCGATTCATTCCGCGCCAGCAAAATCATGCAAGACCGTGCGCTCTCTAATCCGAAGATTGAAATGTTGTGGAACACCGCCGTTACCGACATCGTTGGTAAAGATCAACTGGAATCGATTTCGCTCAAGAACACTGTGACTGGCGAAGAAAGCAGCATGGCTGTTGCCGGTCTCTTCATCGCCATTGGTCACCGTCCTAACACTGATGTGTTCAAAGGTGTTATCGACATGGAAGACAATGGTTACTTGATCACTCGTCCCGATAGTACATACACCAACATTGAAGGTGTTTTCGCTTGTGGTGACGTGAAAGATCATGTGTACCGCCAAGCAATTACTGCCGCTGGTTCGGGTTGTATGGCTGCAATCGATACCGAGCGTTGGTTAGAGCACCAGCACTGACTCATACGATGTAACATTCGTTTGTTACATACGCTCGCAAAGGATTCGCTATGGCTGACGGAATTGTCACTCTTACTTCTGGAACATTCGACGAAACAATCAACTCGTCATCAACGCCTGTCGTCGTTGATTTTTGGGCCGAATGGTGTGGTCCGTGCAAGATGATCGCCCCAATCTTGGGTGAAATCGCTACTGAAAAGGCTGGTCAGGTGACCATCGCCAAATTGAATGTTGATGACCACGGTGATATCGCTCAGCGTTTCGGCGTCATGAGCATTCCGACCTTGTTGGTCTTTAAAGACGGCAACCTTGTCAAGACCATGGTCGGGGCCAAGGGCAAGGGTCAACTTCTTTCTGAACTCGAGGAATTTCTCGCCTGATGGCTATCGCACCCGGTGATACGGGTGAGGCGGTTCGACAACTGCAACATCGCCTCGGAGCAGCTGGTTATTTACCATCTGCCGGCGTGACCCCCGATCTCTACTGCGCTGGTACTCAACAAGGTGTGATCTCGTTTCAAGAGGATCGTGGTCTGACTGTTTCTGGAGTCTGCGACGACGACACATGGACGGCACTGCTGGAGGCCTGGTGGAGTTTGGGAGATCGTTCTCTCATGTTGCGCTCACCCAACTTACGTGGCGATGATGTTGCCGAACTTCAACGTCTCCTGTCGCGCTTGGGCTTCGATTGCGGCCGTATTGACGGTATTTTCGGGCAAAAACTCAATCAAGCACTGCGTGACTTTCAATTAAACGCTGGCTTGGATGTCGACGGTGTCTGCCACGAGCACACTGTTGCGGTGTTACGTCGGCTTTCGAGGATGACTGGCGATGGTCCTGGTATCGCTGCTGTGCGAGATTCGGAAGAAGCGCGGCGCGGTCAACCCCTGGCCGGGCGGCGCGTTGCTGTGGGTCAGTTTGGCGAATTTGAGCCGCTCCGAGAGGCGCTGAGCGAAGCATTGCGTGAACATGGCGCGATGTTGATTGAACTCACCGATGATGAAGTGCCTGCTCAGGGCCGTACTGCCAACCTTTTCGGGGCTGATGTTTATGTGGGGGTCGAGTCGAGTCCCAACTTTGAAGCGCGCGTGTCGTACTACTCAGTTCCAGCCTTTGAATCGGCTGGCGGACGATCGTTGGCCCATTTGATCGAACGACACCTACGCGATGTGGTGCCCCGCATGTCGGTCAGTGGTATGCGTTTGCCGATTTTGCGTGAGACCAAGATGCCCGCGGTGTTATTGACCCTCGGTCCGGTGGAGTTGATGACTCAACGCAGCCAACGAATTGCGGAAGCAGTTTTCTTGGCCTTGAGTGCCTGGGCACCCTAAATCAACCTAAAAAGAGAGTTATCCACAGGCTTTTCCACATCTTGTGTGCAACTGTGTCGCGCGACTATAGGGTCAGAGTTGAGGGTTTGGGGATAAAACTTGTCTGCACTCGCGCGTGAGACTTATCCACAGACTGATCACTCAACAGGTCCGGCACCCATCATCAAGTAGTACAACCGCTCGAGATCATCAAGCCCAGCGAACTCGATCGTGACCGAACCCTTTTTGTTGCTATTCATTTTGACACTCACGCGAGTGGACAAATATTCCGAGATTTGGCTCTCGAGTTCAAGTAATCCAGCCGGCGGAAGTTTGGTGACGGTGCCCCCCGTGTCGGAGTCATCACCGGATTTACCTGGCTTGACTACCGGGGTTGGCGCATCTCCCCCACGATCGCGAATAGCTTCCTCAATTGAACGAACCGACCAACCTTCCGTTGCGGCGCGGCGAGCTAATTGCTCTTGAAAGGCCCGATCGGGGGTTCCGAGCAACGCCTTGGCGTGTCCGGCCGATAAACGTCCGTCCGCCAAGAAGGCCTGAATGGCGGCTGGAAGAGTCAGTAACCGCAACGAATTGGTGATCGAGCTGCGACTTTTGCCCACTCGTTTAGCGACATCGTCGTGGGTCAGACTGAAATCATCAATGAGTTGTTGGTAGGCCCCTGCTTCTTCAAGAGGAGCCAAATCTTGACGATGCAGGTTCTCGACTAAGGCCTGTTCAACGGACGACATGTCATCGGTTGTTTTCACTACGGCTGGAACTGTCGTCAGACCAGCTCGTTGCGCGGCTCGCCAACGACGCTCTCCGGCGATCAACTGATATGAACCATCGGCCAGTTGACGGACGAGCAAAGGCTGCAAAACACCGATCTCACGGATCGAGGCCGATAAGTCGCTCAGCGACTCTTCATCAAAATGAACGCGTGGTTGATTGGGATTGGGTGAAAGATCCCCTACTGGGATTTCCACCAAAGTAGCTCCTCGAGCTGCTGAATCTGAGCCAGAGTCACCGAATCCTGAGGGGATCAGTGCATCAAGTCCTTTACCGAGTCCTGGGCGACGTGCCACCAGCTACCTCCTTAGCCACCAATCGATAGGAAATTGAACCCTTCGATGACGGGTCGTACACATTGATCGGTTGGTGGTGGCTGGGGGCCTCCGACAATCGAACGTTTCGTGGAATGATCGTGGCGCACACCTTGTCGCCGAAGTGTTCGCGAACCTGCTTGACAACCTCAGCAGACAATTGAGTGCGGGCGTCGTACATCACACACAAGATGGTGCTGACTTCAAGGGTGGGGTTGAGATTCTTTTTGACTTTATCGACATTACGCAGCAACTGGCCGAGGCCCTCCAGGGCGTAATACTCACACTGGATCGGGACAAGGACTTCGCGAGCAGCCACCAGAGCGTTGACGGTCAGAAGTCCGAGGGATGGAGGGCAGTCAATAATGACAAAGTCGTATTCATCAAGTTCTTGATCAATGGCCCGCTTGAGACGGTGCTCACGAGCCATTTCGTTGACTAGTTCGATTTCGGCTCCAGCTAGGTCGAGGTTCGCTGGTACCACGAAGAGATTTTTGACATTGGCCGGTTCGACACAATCGCCGATTGCTACATCATTTAAGAGGACGTCATAAATTGAGGTTTCAATACCCCGGGTTTCAATTCCGACACCTGACGAGGCGTTGCCTTGCGGGTCAAGGTCAATCAACAGGGTGCGGAAACCCAGTTCGGCCAGACATGCCGACAAGTTCACCGAAGTCGTGGTTTTACCGACGCCACCTTTTTGGTTCGCCACAGCAATAACGCGAGGCAGGGGCCGGTTGTGCTGGATCACAGGGGAGTCGGTCATGGGTATTTCCTTACAGCGGCAACATCACCGAGTGTGAGGTTGACAAGGGTGGGGTAGGTGTTCTCCGAACCCGGAGAACACCGAAATCGTACCGTATGGGTGTGGCAACAGGGCGGATAGCCCCAAATCAGTATCGTTCAATGTTCCACGTGGAACATACCTCGCCTCAGTCGAGCAAATGGGAAGTATTTCTATGGATTCCACCTCCTGAATGTTCCACGTGGAACATTTAGGCTTTCTGGAGAATTGCGACGCCGTGCTGGACTTTCTGCCACTTGAAGCCCGTGGCCTCCACCTCGGGGTCTCTCCATCGAGCTCCGTCCGATTCGGGTGGTTCGCTCACAATCAACAGACCACCCGTTGCCAAAAGGGGTGCTGCGTGCTGAGCGGTGTACGCCGGTGATCCAAAACCCCGAGACGTCACCGCATCCCAGGTTCGCCCGGTAAACCGTTGGGGGAGAAGGGCAACGTCAATCTCGACAACCTCAACGTGGGGCTGAAATCTCAATCGACCCACCAGGCGAGTCAGGAGGTCGGTTCGTTTAGCCCTCCGGTCAACCAAAGTGGTCATGATCTCGGGTCGGGCGGCAGCAATGACGAGTCCCGGGTCTCCGCCACCAGATCCCAGATCGACCACGGTTCGTATGTTTTCGGGAAGTGCGGCCACGAAGGCCAGCGAATGGTCAATCACCTCGTTCAGTGATCGGTCCCCTAACATGCCGATGCGCTGGGCATCGCCCAGCGCATCCAACAACTTTTCTCGATTCTGTGGGCTCAGAGTGGGAACCATTGACATGGCCCCACCCTACGCCCAACGACTACTCGGCGGAAGCCACCGGTGCTGCGGGTGAAATCACCACGCGGCGATTGGGGTCTTCACCCTCCGAGTGCGTGACAATGTCGGTGCGGCCAGTCAAGGCATCATGCACAATCTTGCGATCGGGTGATGGCATCGCCTCAAGTGCCCGAGCCGAACCAGTCGCCACAACTTCATCGGCAACCTGAGTCACGAAACGACTCAAAGCTTCTTTACGCTTGGCACGGTAACCACCGATGTCAATACGCAAACGAGTGTCATGATCACCCATACGACGCTGGCTCACCACGCGGGTGATGTCCTGAACTGCCTGCAAGGTGCTGCCACGAGGGCCAACCAGCAAACCTAGTTCGGTGCCATTCAACTGGACTTCGATGTCGTCGCCCTGAATATTGACCACGGTTTCGCCTGTTGCACCAATCGAGGCAGCAAGTCCAACCAAGAACTTTTCGGCTTCGGCAGCAACCTGGGCGGGATCGGCGGGAGGACCTTCGGGGCGCTCGCGACGGGGACGTTCGGCATTGTCACTATTGTCAGACACGTTCTTTTCCTGCTTTCGTGGTTGCTTCGGACGACTTGGGCGATCACCGGTGCTGGCACCCTCTTCACGACGAGGACGACGTTCGCGACGATCGTTCTTGGCACGAGGGGTTCGGGGCTTGACACGGGCACGAACTCGAGCCTCGCCACGGGTGCGGCCAAAAAGGCCAGCCTTAGGCTCTTCTAGAATTTCAAATTCTGCTTCTTCATCGGCCACTCCTAATTGATCGAGGGCAATGCTCTTGGCTTCTTCAATGGATTTTCCGGTTGTTTCTACCCATTCCATGGGATTTCCTTCTTTCTTTCTTACGAACGTACGAGAGTGATAATTCAGCCGCGCGGTGGCTTCGGGTGACGTGACTGTCCAGACGGCTTCGGGCGATTCGACGGAGTTGGCTTACCCTTGGCTGGAGTTGCGCCACCCTTCGGAGGGGTCATTCGCTTGCTCGCCGTCGGGTTCGCTTTTGGAGAATTCTTGGGTTGTTCTTTCGCCTTGCCAAGGTCGTGTTTCATCTGCCCAAAGAACCCACCAGACGCACCTTCTTCTATTGACAGTTCACGAGCTTTCGCGCTGGCCGCTTGAGCCTGCTGACCGAGGGAGTGCTCTCCGCGATAGAAGCGGCGAGTGATGTACTGCTGCTGGGCGATTCGGACCAAGGTTTGCGAGATGTAGTACACCACGAGACCTACGGGGAAGAAGAACTGGAACACGCCAAAAGCCACCGGTAGGTACTGCATGATCTTTTGTTGGGTGGCCGACATGGTCGGAGAAACGGTTCGGCTGGCGATCATGCGCTGTTGCACAAAATACAGACCCATCAACGCGATGACTAGTAAGGCATAGATGACACCCTTACCGGGGCTGTCTTGAATTGCTTTGACTGGCGTGAGCGACAAGTCAATGCCTAAAGACATCATGTCTTTAGCCCCGTTCAAACTCTCATAAAGTTTGCTGGTCTTGCTGATGTAGTCAGGCTGAATCACTTCCACGCCGTCGACGGTGACTTTGTTGCTCAACCCGTGAAGAACGCGGAACATGATCAAGAAGATCGGCATTTGCGCCAACATCGGTAGGCATGAAGCCAACGGGTTGACCTTGTGCTCTTGATAGAGCTTCATCATTTCTTCGTTGAGTTTTTGGCGATCGTTGCGATACTGATTCTGCAAACGCCTCATTTCGGGTTGAACACGTTGCATCTCGAGCATCGACTTGGTGCTCTTCAAGGTCAAAGGGAAGATCAACATCATGATGACTACTGCGACGAGCGCAATAGCAGCCGAATAGTCGGAGGTGAGGTTGTAGAACTGGCTAATCAGCCAGGCGGCGGCTTGGAACATGTTAGGAAACCCTTCCGGTGGGGTGAATTATCTCAGTAGAGGAAATGTGCATATCCGAACAGTGTTCATCATGGTGATGAGGGGAGTGATGATGAGTGGACGGTTCAGGAACTGGATCGAAGCCCGATGGGCCAAATGGGCGACAACGTAGAAGTCGTCGAGTGGTGAGCCACGTCCCTCGTCCCGCACCATGAACAAGAACTGCTTCTTTGGCATATTCAGAACAACTTGGGGAAAAACGACACGGTGAAGGACGTCCCTCACGCGCTACCTGATACCAATTTATGGCTTTAAGCAGGAAAGATTTCATAACGACATCAGCTCTGGGTGGACCATTTGCCGAGCAAGCCGGTCACCGATTGAGAAACATCGCTATACGAGATATCCACCGCTGGACGAGTCAGTCCAATTAGGTACAAACCAGGTCGAAGGTCGGGGGAGTGCCGCCGCAGAACCTCACGCAACTGACGACGGACGCGGTTGCGCTTCACCGCTGTTCCAGCGGTGCGACCAATAGCAAAGGCCACATGGGGCCCGTCAAGAGAAGGGTCCGAAACCATGACACACCAAACCACTCCACTACGAAAACGAGTTCCTTCGCGACGTAATCGCGCAAAACCATCTCGACCGTGAAGTCGTTCGATCAAGCCGACAGCTTCTTGCGGCCCTTCAAGCGACGGGCTTTCAAAATTGCTCGCCCGGCGCGGGTGGACATACGGGCGCGAAAGCCATGCTTGGCCGAACGACGCTTCTGATTTGGTTGATAAGTACGCTTCATTACAAACTCCTCGATTCCTGTTGCTGCCCCATCCGGGCGAGAAACACCAGGTAGTGGCCAATATTCAGCCGCCTCGACAACCTGCATGCAGACTGATCCACATAACGCTTGTCAAGCGCATTGAAGCAGGCTACGGGCGAAAGACCGACGCGGGCAACCCTAGCCCAGGATCTCCGCGTTTTGCGGATTATCCACAGCCTGCTAAGGTCGTCAATCCCAAGGTTTTAACAACAATGAAAAACCCTAGGTGGCCGGCGTCAGCGCAGGTCAGAACCTATAAACATTTGTCAGTAAGTTGTCCACAAGTTGTGGACATGCTTGTGGATGACGTGCATAAATTTTGAAGGAGTAGCAGGTGGAACGCACAGAAGACTTGTGGACAGCAGTATCGCAGCTGCTGCGCGCCCAGGTCTCTGACGCGGTCTGGTACTCGACATTCAACGACGTTCATTCGCTTCCCGGTGACGACACGACTTTGCGACTGGCGGTCCCGAGCGGAACAGTCCGCGACAAGATCACGTCACGTTATTTGCCCCTCGTCCTTGATGCCCTCACCGAAATCGGTGCGGGATCAACACAACTTGAAGTCGAGGTGGTCTCGAACGATGCCACTGGCGAGATCGTTCAGGAGTCAAGCCCCCAACCAGCCGCGAAAACCCCTGTTTCAAAATCAGCAAGCAGTGAGTCAGTGGCTGCTGACAAAGCCGAAGAAATGGCTGACCGCGCCGGCCTCAATCCGCGCTACACCTTTGAGACTTTCGTGAAGGGCGCCTCCAACAGTTTCGCTTTGGCGGCCGCTCAACGGGTTGCCGAAACCCCCGCGCGTTCTTACAATCCGCTCTTTATTTACGGTTCGGCTGGACTTGGCAAGACCCACCTCTTACACGCCATTGGCCATTACGTACTTCAAAACTACAGCCACTACCAGGTGCGATACATTTCAACAGAAACCTTCCTCAACGAATACGTTGACGGAATTCGAAATAACACCATCGCTAATTTCAAACGTCGATACCGCGATATCGATGTTTTGCTGATTGATGACATCCAGTTCATGGAAGGCAAAGAAGGACTCCAAGAGGAGTTCTTTCACACGTTCAACTCGTTGCACGGCGCCAACAAGCAAATCGTGATTTCATCTGACCGTGTCCCTGACGCCATCCCCAACCTTGAAGAACGACTAGTTGGTCGTTTCCGTTGGGGTCTTATTACCGACGTTCAACCCCCCGACCTTGAAACCCGCCTAGCTATCTTGCGCAATAAAGCCGAACGCGAAGGAACAGTGGTTCCTGGCGACGTCCTTGAATACATCGCCTCTCGGGTGACGAGCAACATTCGTGAACTTGAAGGCGCCTTGATCCGCGTGAGTGCGTACTCGAGTCTCAATCGGGTTGACATGACGGTTCCCCAGGCCGAACGCCTCCTCGAAGACCTCCTTCCCAGTACGGCTCCCAAACACCGCACCGATCAGGAACTCCTCACCGAAATAGCTGGGTTACTGGGCTTTGCTGTTGACGCTCTTCGCGGAAAGAGTCGCCAAAGGCCTCTCGTTATGGCCCGACAAGAGGCGATGTACGTTTTCCGCGAACTCACCGATTTGTCGTATCCGGCGATCGCGCGTCTCTTCGGTGGTCGCGACCACACCACCGTGATTCACGCCGTCGACAAGATCACCAGGCTCATGGCCGAACGCAGCGAAACCTACGATCGCGTCACCATGCTCGTCAAGAATCTGAAGTTGAGCTGACATGATCAACAGACTGTGTACATCTCGTGTGCATAACCACGATCATCATGTGGGCAACCAACAGTTATCCCCTGCCACACCCCACGAGCACAGTTCACGTGTGGATAGCTGTGTACAAGTGTGCGCGGGTCGTTTCAGTTCACACGCTGGGAGAACGAGAGTTCATCCACAATCCACAGCCCTTATTATTAGAACTATCTTTAATCCTCATCAAGACGTGATGACAACAATGAAGGAGCCCAACCGTGAAATTTCGGTGTGAACGTGAAGTCCTCGCTGAGGCATTCGGGGCGGCAAGTCGTGCGTCTACTGGTCGCGCAACTAATCCAACCTTGTCGTGTTTGCGGTTAGTTCTTGCTGGTGAACTTTTGCGAGTCACCGGAACTGACGGCGATTTAACAATCGATGTGAGCCTTACTGTTTCCGGAATTAAAGACGGTGTCGTGTTGGTTCCCGCAAAACTCACCAGCGAAGTTGTGCGCTCACTTCCTTCAGGTGCAGTTGAATTCGATCTTGGTGAAGACAAAGTTGATATCTCTGCGGGCCGCGTGAACTTCACAGTTCCGATTGGCGCCGGAGACGATTTCCCGAAATGGTCTGGCACGGTTGGCGAAGGTGCACCCATGGCCACGAAAGATTTATCCGAAGCACTTAAGCAAGTTGTTCGCGCGGCTAGCAACGATGATGCGCGTGGTGTGTACACCGGTGTGTTGATGACTGGTGTCGAAGGAAAACTTCGCCTCGTGGCGACCGACTCGTATCGCATGGCTATTCGCGATATTGCTGCCAACGTCATTCCTGATGATGCAAGTTTTGTTGTTCCGGCGCGAGCCTTGAACGAATTGCAGCGTTTGTTGGGCACCGCTGATCGCGTCTCGATCAACATCACCGAAAATGATGCGACTTTTGAAGTTGGCAACATCCGTTTGGTCACTCGACTACTCAAGGGTGCTTTTGCTGACTACAAGCGTTTAATTCCTCCAAATTTGCCAAACACTTTGAAGGTTTCTCGCGAAGCAATGATTGACGCAATTCGTCGCGTGAAGTTGGTTGCGCGTGATCCGATCGGAACCCCATTGCGTTTGCAGGTCGCCGGCGATGCCGTGACGTTGCGAATGGTGACACCAGATAACGGCGAAGCGACCGAGCAAATTGACGCAGTTTCTTCGGGTAGCGATATTGAAATTCGTTTCAACAACGAACTTTTAGCATCGGGACTTGATGCTTGTGGAACTGATGAAATCACCATTCAGACCAGCGAACCAGGCAAGTTAGCTCTTATTCGTGGTGTCGATCAGAATGAGTTCACATACTTGTTGATGCCACTGAAGTCGTGATTGCGCCATGATCGTCGAGCAATTAGAGCTCGTCGATTTCCGTAATTACACCAACGCATCGTTTGACTTGACTTCTGGTGTGACTGCGATAGTTGGTCGCAACGCGCAAGGAAAAACCAACGTTGCTGAGGCGATGGCCTTCTTGGCAACACTTGACAGTTTTCGTCAAGTACCACCCGTTGCTTTGGTTCGTGAAGGTGCAGATTTTGCGACGATTCGCGCGGTAGTACGCCACAACGACGGACGTGAACTGCAAGTTGAGGTGCAGATTCAACGTCAAGGTCGCACGATCGTTCAAGTGAATAAACAACGACTTCCGCGCACGCGTGATCTTCTTGGAGTACTGCGCGTGACAGTCTTTTCACCAGATGACCTCGAACTTGTGAAAGGTTCACCGTCTGAGCGCCGCCGATTCGTTGATGAAACTCTTGTGAGTTTGGCCCTACGTAATGATGCTTTGCGGCTGGAACTTGATCGAGTGTTGAAACAACGCAACACCCTTTTGCGTCAAGCCAATGGCCGCCTCACTGAAGAAATCGGTTTCACTCTTGATGTGTGGGATGAGAAACTCGCTTCTGTTGGAAACGAGATCGGTCATGAACGCGCCACGGTGCTCGCACAACTTCAACCGTTAGTGCAGCAGGCATATCAGCACTTGGCTGGTTATCCGATGGCGGTGACCCTGCAGTACGAACCAGCCTGGCGGAAAACTGGTTTAGGTATGGCCTTGGCAACAGCCCGCCAAGACGATGTACGCCGCGGGGTGTCAACGGTCGGTCCCCATCGTGATGACATTGACCTATACCTGGGTTCCCTTCCAGCGCGTACACACGCGAGCCAAGGCGAAATGCGGTCTCTCGCGCTTTCGTTGCGACTCGCCGCTCACCAGTTGGTCGCCGAAAAGACCGACATGACCCCACTGTTGGTTCTTGATGACGTGTTATCTGAACTCGATCCCGACCGGTGCACAGCACTTTTGACTCACCTCCCAAAAGGGCAGGTGGTCATCACCACCGCAAGCGCCCTTCCGGAGGCCGCTCGTCCAGATCGGGTGTTGCGAATCGAAGGAGGCGCCATTGTCGCCGATCAATCCTGAACCAACTCCCCTCTCAAACAGTATTGAGCGGTTGTTGAAGTCGTTGCGGGGTGGCGATCGTCAAACCACCGTGACCGTCTTTTCACGGTGGGCCGAAATTGTGGGCGAGCCAGTGTGCAGTCATGTCAAACCGCTCAAACTTGACGCCGGAACTTTGATTGTTGAAGTCGATGAACCTGCATGGGCAACGCAGATGAAGTTCCTCGAAGCCGACCTTCTCAAGCGACTAAATGTTGGTGGCGCCATGCCGGTCGAGCGACTAGAAATCAGAGTGAAACGAAAGCGGTAGAAACCGCTTTTTTCTCCGCTGAAAAAACGCTGAAAAACGGTGTATTTGCCCTGCATATGTGCCCCGTATTGCCACGATTGAGAGGCCGTTAGCGACTAAGATTTTTTCGTTGTGTTGAGCCATCGTGTCGCCCAAGGTTTTCATCTCGGGCACACAGTCGTTACGGCCTTCTAAAACCACCCACAGAGGAATACGTGTCTAACAAAAGCACTACCACCACAGGCGATTACGGCGCCAAAGATATTCAAGTTCTCGAAGGACTTGATCCGGTTCGCAAGCGACCCGGTATGTACATCGGCTCAACCGGTTTGGCGGGCCTTCACCACTTAATTTGGGAAGTCGTCGACAACGCAGTTGACGAAGCAATGGCTGGTCATTGCACCACCATTGGCGTGACCTTGCTGGAGAACGGCGGTTGCCGCGTTGATGACAACGGTCGCGGTATTCCTGTTGATCCATACCCATCGGGTCCACATAAAGGAAAGAGCGCAGCAGAAGTCGTTTTGACCGTCTTGCACGCCGGCGGAAAGTTCGGCGGTGAGGGTTACAAAGTGTCTGGCGGTTTGCACGGCGTGGGTGTGTCAGTAGTGAACGCACTCTCAACCAAACTCAAACTTGAAATCGATCGTGGAGGCAAGCGTTACGAACTTGAATTCGAAGACGGCGGAAAGCCTAAAGGCAAGATCGCCATTACTGGCGATACGCCCGCCCGTGGACGCAAGAACGGTACGTCGGTGACGTTCTGGCCCGACCAAACCATCTTTGCTTCCGAAGGAACCGAATTTGTGGCGCGCACAGTTCTTGAGCGCTTACAAACAATGGCCTTCTTGAATCGTGGTCTCGAAATTGTGTTCAAAGACGAGCGCACCGGCAAGACGCAAGATGTGACCTTCCAGTACAAGGGCGGCATCGTCGACTTCGTGAAGCACCTGAATACTTCGAAGGAAGCTCTGTTCAGCAAAGTTGCTTACTACGAAGACGAAGACGAAGGCCAGATGCTCGACATCGCGATGCAGTGGAACACGGGATACCACGAAGGTATTCACGGCTATGCCAACGGCATCAGCACCATTGAAGGCGGTATGCACGTTGAAGGTTTCAAGACCGCCCTCACCAGTGTCGTCAATAAGTACGCTAAGAACCGCGGCTTACTCAAAGAAAAAGAAGACAACTTGTTGGGTGAAGATATCCGCGAAGGAATCACCGCGATCATTTCAGTGAAATTGGGCGAACCTCAATTTGAGGGTCAGACCAAAGCCAAACTCGGAAACGTTTCCATGCGTTCGTTTGTTCAGAAAGTAACGAACGAACGGTTGGCCGAATGGCTTGATGAAAACCCAACTGAAGCCAACAAAATTGTCAAGAAGGCGCAAGCCGCGGCGCAAGCTCGTGTTGCTGCCAAGAACGCTCGAAATGCAGTGCGTCGTAAAACTGCACTTGCTGGTGCCGGTATGCCCGACAAACTGAAGGACTGCAGCAGTGGCAATCCATCAGAAAGCGAAATCTTTATCGTCGAAGGTGACTCTGCAGGCGGCACCGCACTTGATGCGCGCGACCCGCGGACACAAGCAATCTTGCCGATCCGCGGAAAGATTCTTAATGTTGAACGCGCGCGACTCGACAAGATGCTCAAGAACAATGAAGTCATCGCACTCGTGACTGCAATTGGTGGTGGCGTTGGTGATGAATTCGATGCGGCGAAAGCTCGCTATCACAAAATCATCATCCTGGCCGACGCTGACGTAGACGGTAGCCACATTCGTACTTTGTTGTTGACGTTCTTCTTCCGGCAAATGCGCCCTCTTGTTGAGGCAGGGTTTGTGTACATCGCGCAACCACCGTTGTTCTCAACTGAAGTTGGCAAGGTGAAGATCTATCTCAAGGACGACATCGCGAAGACGCGATTCCTTGAAGAACATCCCAATCACAAAAAAGAATTCCAGAGACTGAAGGGTCTCGGTGAAATGGACTGGGAAGAGTTGCGTTCAACGACCATGTTGGATGGAACGCGAACCTTGTTGCAAGTAACAGTTGATGAAGCGGCATTGGCCGATGAAGTCATGGGCGTGCTCATGGGCGACGACGTTGAAAGTCGTAAGCACTTCATTCAGACCAACGCTAAAGACGTAAGGTTCCTCGATATCTGATGGCAAGCAAAAAAACTCCTCCCTCCACATCCGACGAAGGCGCAACGCCCGACGAACCAAACATTCCTGTTCAGCCCGTTTCGTTGCAAGACGAAATGGAACGTTCGTTCCTTGACTACGCAATGTCAGTCATCATGTCGCGCGCCCTTCCCGATGTGCGCGACGGATTAAAGCCAGTTCACCGCCGCATAATTTGGGACATGGAAGAACAGGGATTCCGTCCCGATCGTCCATTCGTGAAGTCAGCTCGCGTGAGCGGTGACACGATGGCCAAGTATCACCCGCACGGTGACAGCGCGATTTACGATGCACTCGTTCGTATGGCTCAGCCATTCTCATTGCGCCACCCGTTGATTGCGTTCCACGGAAACTACGGTTCTCCCGACTTTGGTCCGGCCGCCAGTCGTTACACCGAATGTCGCTTGCATCCATTAGCAATGCACTTGTTGGCCGACATTGACGAAAACACCGTCGACATGATTCCGACGTATGACGGTTCGCGCGAAGAACCAGTCGTGTTGCCTGCCCGATTCCCCAACTTGTTGGTGAACGGCGTACAAGGAATCGCTGTAGGTATGGCGACCAACATCCCGCCGCACAACTTGGGCGAAGTGATTGATGCCTGTATCCACTTGCTCATGAATCCGGCCGCAACCACCGAAGACCTCATGGCCTTTGTGAAAGGTCCCGACTTCCCAACTGGCGGCGCAATTCTTGGTCGTTCGGGAATCATGGATGCGTACCGCACTGGTCGCGGCAGCATCAAGATGCGCGCCACTGCGTCGATTGAAGAGACCAAGCGTGGCGGCATGCAAATTGTTGTCACTGAGTTGCCGTATCAAACCAGTTGTTCGGCAATCGCTGGACGTATTCAAGAACTCGTCGACAACGGCGAACTTGATGGCATTGCAGATGTCAACGACGGATCATCGGGTGGAAAGACATATCTCACCATTCAGTTGAAGCGTGATGCCAACGCCAACGTGGTGCTGAACAACTTGTTTAAGCAGACCCAACTGCAAACAAGCTTTGGCGTCAACATGGTTGCTTTGGTTGATGGCGTGCCGCGCCAACTCACCTTGGCTGATGCACTCAACGGATACATCCGTCACCAGATCGAAGTATTGACTCGTCGTACCGAATTCCGTCTCGACAAAGCCGAACGTCGTTTGCACCTTCTCGAAGGTCGAATGAAGGCGCTCAACGTCATTGATCAGATCATCAAGTTGATTCGTGAAAGCGATGATGCAGGCGCGGCTAAAGCAGCGTTGATGATTGCTCCATACGAGTTCACTGAAGTCCAGGCCATTGACATCCTTGACATGCAGTTGCGCCAATTGACGCGTTTGTCACGAATTGACCTTGAAGCAGAAATGGGTCAACTCAATGAACGCATTGCCGAATTGAAGTCAATTTTGGCTGATGACGCAAAATTGCGTGGCGTGATTTCTGAAGAGATGTTGGCCATCAAAGAAGAGCACGCAACACCACGCGTGTGCCCTATCACTTTTGATTCTGGTGAAATGAGTATCGAAGACCTCGTTGATGACACCGAACTTGTGGTCGTGATGACCGAGGCTCAGTACATCAAGACCGTTTTGGCTTCAAACTTCAAGAGCCAAGGCCGTGGTGGCAAGGGCGTCACTGGAGCCAAACTCAAGACCGATGACATCGTCAAACACGTCATCTTCACGGGAGCACACGCGTACCTGCTGTTCTTCTCGAACAGGGGACGGGTCTATCGATTGCGCGCCCACGAACTACCCGAACGCGAACGCGCCACGAAGGGCGTTCCGATTGTCAACCTGTTGCCGTTGCAGATGGGTGAAACCATCGAGGCAATTATTGACACGCGCAACTTCGACGCCGAACGTTTCTTGTTCTTCGCAACTCGTGATGGTGTCGTGAAGAAGACTGCGTTCAACGAATACGACAACGGTCGTCGCGACGGTTTGATTGCATTGAACTTGCGTGACAATGACGAACTCGTTCGAGTCATCGAAACGAGTGGCTCAGACGACATCTTCATGGTGAGCAAGTCGGGTATGACCATTCGTTTCTCTGAAGACGAAGTTCGCCCGATGGGTCGGGCTGCCGCTGGTGTGCGCGGAATGAAGTTGCGTCCCGGCGACAAAGTTGTCAGCGTTGACGTTGCTCGTGACGACGCGGCCATCTTGATGGTGACCGAAGCCGGTTACGGTAAGCGCACTCAACTCGACAAGTTCCGCAGTCAGACTCGCGGCGGCATCGGAGTGCGCGGAATTCAAATAGGTGAAAAGAAGGGTGCAGTCGTGGCAGCGTTTATGGCTGGTCTCGACGACGAAATTGTGGCAGTGACCTCTGGTGGCTCCACCATTCGCACAGACGTGCGCAACATCTCGTCACAAGGTCGAACAGCGACCGGTGTACGAGTGATGACAGTTGAGGCCGGACAGGCCGTCACGTCAGTTGCGTTAATCCTTTCTACCGACGACGACGAGTGAGGCAATCAGCCGATCGAGGCAACGCCAGCATCCTCATGATGGGGGTGCTGGCATTGTCATTTTCGTGGACTCTTGCATTGGTGACAGTAAAACAAAATCTGATCGCCTCATTATCGGCGCAAACAGTTGCTGATGCAGTGGTCTTGGCCGCTCTTGAGGACGGCGAAAGCACTGCTCGTCAATTGGCCGAACTCAACGAAGCGCGTTTGATCTCGTTGGATTTTTTCAATGGGGTCGGTCAGGGCGGTGAGACAGTCGTAGCGGTGATTGAAATCGATGGCGTGCAAGCTCAAGCAACCGCCAGTAGCGCACCTTGAGATTTTCAAAGCGACACAAAGTCGTGGGGTGAGTGCTCTACGCTGACACTGTGGCCGAATCTAACGACCCATTTTTTATTGTGCCCGCGGTGGTCCCTGACGATGAGCCAGTGACCCGCTCAAACACGGACTCGCTACCGCGCACCGAAGCACTGCCGACGCAATCAATTCGGACAACAGATCGCACTCAACTAACAGCAGCACCAGTGGTGACTGACGAGGAACCAACGACGAATGATTCAATTCGACGAAGTGTGTCCTTTGAACGACCAGCGGTGCGGCGAACGACGCGAATCCTGCGCCATATTGACCCTTGGAGCGTCTTTCGGGTGACCCTGGTCTTCCATTTTGTTTTGTATCTCACCTTGCTGCTGACCGGTGTGCTGTTGTGGAATGTTGCCAACGCAACCGGAACCGTAGACAATGTTGAGCGGTTTATGGAAAGTTTCGGTTGGGACACCTTTGAGTTCAAAGGCGGTGAACTTTTCCATCAGGCCTGGGTTTTGGGATTATTTGCTGTCGTTGGTATGACCGGACTCGCGATTTTGGCCGTGACGACCTTCAATTTGATCACCGATCTGATGGGGGGCATCCGCGTGACGATCCTCGAAGGCAAGCCAGAGGTGAAAAAGTCCCCAAAACCGGTCAAGCGAGCCCAACAATCTCGAACATCTCGGGTTGATCGGCGCTAACGGTTGAGAGCAGGCCTATCTCGCCGATAGGGTTCTGACACTGCAGTAACCCTGCGGGGGCTATAGCTCAGTCGGTTAGAGCGCATCCCTGATAAGGATGAGGTCACAAGTTCGATTCTTGTTAGCCCCACGGTGAAAATGCTGAGACGAGCCATTGCGGCACTTTCTCTTGCCTGTCTCTTTGCGGCTGGGCTACGACTTCGCGGTCGTGGAGGAACCCCGCCTGAACGCGGTGGCTGGCGCGAGTTAACCCGACCGCCTTCGTGACTGGAAATGTGATGTCCCAATCTGCGTCGGTAGCAATTATTGGTGTCGGTGTTGTGGGTGCTCGGGTGGCTCGGCAATTGACCTCGAGTGGAGTTGCGGTCCTGGTACACGATGAGCGTGCGAGCGCCCAGCATTCTTTGGCGCTATCTCTACGGGCAAACGAACTGAGTGATCTCACGAAACTTGACCCGGCAATCACTCCGGTCGTAGTGGTGGCGACGTCTAGCGTGCAGGCTCCGCTTGTCAAGATCTTGTTAGAACTTGGCCATCACGTGGTGTGTACGAGTGATGACGTTGAAGACACGCGTGAGTTGCTGGAACTTGACGAGGTCGCACGTTATGAAAAACGAGTTCTCGTTGTTGGTGCTACTGCATGTCCTGGGCTGAGCGGTTTACTCGTCGCAGAATTAGCACCACGGGTTGACACCATTGACGAAATTCATGTGGCCTTTCACGGAACCGGCGGACCTGGTTGCGCTCGACAACATCATCGTGCACTTGCGGGAGATGCAGTGGGTTGGCATGACGGTGAATGGATCGATCGTCCTGGTGGAAGCGGACGCGAATTGTTGTGGTTTCCTGAACCGTTAGGCGGCAAAGATTGTTACCGCGCCGAACTTCCCGAACCAGTTTTATTGCATCGGGCATTTCCAGAGGTGAAGCGCATCAGTGCGCGGATGTCGGCGACGCGTCGAGATCGTTTAACGGCCCGACTTCCCATGATGTCTCCACCGCACGCTGAAGGTGGCGTCGGGGGAGTGAGAGTTGAAATTCGGGGGTCACTGAATGGTGAACGTTGCACCGAGGTTGCGGGTGTGGCGGAGCGAACCGGAATTATCGCTGGTGCGGTGGCCGCATCAGCAGCGATGGCAGTGGCACATCTGAATGAAACTGTTTCCGGCGTGATCACTCTCGGTGATGGTCAATTGAATGATCGTGCGTTGCTTGATGATGTGATCCGGCGCGGCATCACAGTTTTCGAATACATCGGTTCAGGAGCGTAAGTGGATCATGGCGAATAACGACATTCATGAAATTGCGGAAAAGAAATTGGCTTCAATTCAGCAGCGTTATTCATCTCGCCGCCGGCGTTTAGTGGAAACACTCGAACGCGCGGACCATCCCATGATTGCCACCGACATTGTCGCGATAGACGATGATCTCCCCCAAAGCAGTGTGTATCGAAATCTTGCTGTACTTGAGTCGGCTGGCGTGGTAGTCAAAGTACTGACGAATGGTGATCGTGCCGCCTTTGAGTTAGCAGAAGAACTCAAAGGGCATCATCACCATTTGGTGTGCGTGCAGTGTGGCCTTGTTCTAGATATTGATGTGCCCAATGAAGTAGAGGAACTACTTGATTCGGGACTTGCTGGAGTCGTTGGAGCGGCAGGCTTCAGCTTGGTTGGCCACCGACTTGATCTCATGGGCCGCTGTCGAGACTGCCAATAAACGTAACGAGAACGTCAACGACTTTCAATGCGCTCAATGCGCGACGAAAGACTTTCAACAACATCAGCCAAACGTGTCAGCGCTGCCGTGATTTCTTCAGCATCTAGGTGATCACGAAGATCTTGTGTTGTCACCATGTCAGTCAATGAAACTCGAACACTGGCTATTTCTCGGGCCAGGAATTCGGTATCGGCTTGAGTACGTTCGGCAACTCGTCGATCAACTTCGGCTTGAGTGCGATCGCGACCCTCTTGCCGGTTTTGTGCCAACAAAATGAGTGGTGCTGCATACGAAGCTTGCAATGAAAGAACCAGGGTCAGCAACACGAGCCCACGATCCCAGGGGTCGAACTGCCATGATTCGGGCAATACGAAGTTGTAAATGATCCAGGCAATGATCAGAAAGGATTGCCACACCAAAAATCGTGCAGTGCCAAGAGTACGGGCAATCGATTCAGAGAATTGACCGAATGCATCGTTGTCGTAGTGAACACCAATTCGGCGTCGCTGACGAGGAATAGCCAAGTCTTCTTTACGCTTCATGGCGACTCCTTTCTGGGACAACGACTTACGGTGGATGGTTCATGTGGGCTTTAGTATGCCTGCGAAGATCGCATTAGCGAACAGGCGTGGCCTGTCTTCTGCGTTGTCGCCAACCTGCGGGCAAGGTGCGGTCAAGAACGTCATCGACAGTGATGGCACCAAGTAGGCGGCCGCTTTCGTCACACACACCAATGGCCAGCATGTTGTACGACGCGAGACGTTCGGCAACTTCGCGGTCACTGATGTCGGGGGTGATGGTGGGTTCGGTTTCGAGACAGTTGCCGAGTTCCATACTGGGCGGCTCGCGTAGTAGCCGTTGAAAATGAACAACTCCTAAATACTTGCCAGTTGGTGACTTATATGGCGGGCGACAAATGAAAACTTGCGCGGCAATCGAAACCATCCACTCGGGGTCACGAATTTGTGCGAGTGCTTCAGCAACCGTGTCGGTCGGACCAAGAATGATGATCTCTGGTGTCATCAGACCACCAGCAGTACCTTCTTCGTATGACAACAAGCGTCGCATCATGGCGGCGTCTTCATCATCCATGGCATCAAGAATTCGCGTGCGTTGTTCGCCGGGCATTTCGGCGAGCAAGTCTGCTAAGTCGTCAACTTCCATTTCGTCGAGCACGTCGAGAAGTCGCTCCATGTCGAGACCTTCGATGAGGCCGACTTGTTCTGACTCGGGAAGTTCTTCCAACACGTCAGCCAAACGATCGTCGTCCATGGCTTCTGCCAATTGACGACGTTGCGCAATCGGAAGTGAACGCACGACAGCAGCCACGTCAGTGGGGTGCATGTCGTGTAGGCGAGCAGCTTCGGCGGCCATCTCGGTGGTCGCAGCAAAGAGATGAGCGACTTCGCGCCAATCGACCAAACGATGACTTGGTCGGCGACGCAGAGCAGTGCGCTTAGCGAGTCGAACTTGGGCAACTTCCCAGCCACCCGATCGTGAATCGCTGCGTTCCCGTAACGCGACATCGCTGACAAACTCGACGCCAACTTTGCGGTCAATGAC
>JBIKOO010000025.1:0-24811 GCA_044358015.1 Ilumatobacteraceae bacterium | reverse complement strand
ACTGGCTCACTATGCGGGCACAAGGTGGTTTCGGATTGACAATGACTTGCGCCGCGCATGTTCAGAAAACTGGTCAGGGATTCGCCGGGCAATTGGCAACCTTTGGTGATGAACACATCCCTGGACTTAAGCGTCTGGCTCGCGACATCAAATCTCAAGGAAGCTTGTCAATTGTGCAGTTGCATCATGCTGGACAAAAATCGCCAGCCGATCTCATCGGTCGCGCCCCAATGTGCCCATCCGATGACGCTTCAACCGGCGCTCAAGCAATGACCAACGCCGAGGTCTACGAGACCATTAACGCTTTTGTTGACGCGGCAGTTCGTTGTGAGAAGGCTGGATTTGAGGGAGTTGAACTTCATGGGGCGCATGGGTATTTGATCGGCCAATTCTTGTCACCAGAGATCAATCAACGTACTGATGAATTCGGTGGAAGTCTTGATAACCGAGCCGGATTTTTGTTGGCGATTATCGACGGTATTCGTCGCGACTGTCGCGACTCATTGAACTTGTCCGTACGACTTTCGCCAGAGCGTTTTGGTTTGAAGACCTCGGAGATGCTTGAACTCTTCGGTTGGCTGGTTGATTCAAAGAAACTTGATTTCATTGATATGTCAATGTGGGACGTTCGTAAAGATGCCGTAGATGCAGACTTCGCTGGCAAGACACTGATGGAGATTTTTGGTGGAGCCGATCGAGGAAATACGCGACTAGGTGTTGCCGGAAAGATCTATTCGGCGGCCGACGCACAGTGGGCTGTTGATAACGGAGCTGATTTCGCGGTCATTGGCCGAGCTGCTATCGCCCATCATGACTTTGCACGCTTGGCTGGTGCCAATCCCGACTTCACTATGCGTGCTATGCCGATTGCTCCTGAAGATCTACGAGCCGAAGGCCTGTCCGACGGATTCATTGAATACATGAAGGCATTTAAAGGTTTTGTCGCCGAAGCATAGAGTGGACAATATGTCCGATCGTTCAATCACGTTACGTAACCCTGCCGACGACTCGGTGATACAAGAAGTTCCGTTAGCAACGGTGCATGATGTTGATCAGGCAGTCGCACGTGCCCATGCTGTGTTGCCCGCATGGCGAGATATGGCGCCAAACGATCGCGCCAAACTTATGCGTCGATTCGCCGACACCATTGCGGCTCACGCCCAAGAACTTGCCGAACTTGATACTCGCAATATGGGGATGCCTATTGGTTCAAGTCTGTGGTGTGCGAACACTGCGGCTGAAGTGATTCATTACTACGCCGGTGCAGTTGACAAACATCTTGGTCACACGTATCCAGTTGCTGGTGGAGTGACGATGACTTTTCACGAACCGCTCGGTGTTGTTGGATTAATCGTGCCCTGGAACTTTCCGTTGTTGATTGCGTGTTGGAAACTTGGACCAGCATTGGCCTGCGGCAACACTGTGATTTTGAAGCCAGCAGAAACGACACCGTTGAGCGCGATGAGACTTGGTGAATTGGCTCTAGAAGCCGGGATTCCTGAAGGTGTCGTGCAAGTTGTTGTTGGTACTGGCCCTGAAGCAGGTTGGCGATTGGTTGAACATCCGCTTGTCCGCAAGATTGGTTTCACCGGAAGTACTGCAGTAGGTAAGCGAATCATGGCTGGCTGTGCCGATCAGATGAAACGCGTAACGCTTGAACTTGGTGGAAAGAGTGCCAACATCATTTTCGCCGATGCCGACATTGAAACAGTTGCCGCTTCTGCTCCAGGTGCAGTTTTTGACAACAGTGGTCAAGATTGTTGTGCTCGCTCACGAATCTTCGTACAGCGACCAATCTTTGATGAGTTCGTTCATTTGATGGTTGCTGAAACGCAAAAGATTGTGGTGGGCGATCCAATGGATCCCAAAACATCAATGGGACCATTGTTTACGCGAGCGCATCACGATCGAGTGTCGTCATATCTTGACGGTGTCACGCCAACTTGGACGGGTGTTGCACCGACGGGCAACGGATATTGGTTCCCGTGCACGATCATCGCGCCAGCCGACCCGCTGAGTCGAGTATGTACTGAAGAAATATTTGGACCGATCGCAACGATCATTCCATTCACCGATGAAAATGATGTGTTGCATATGGCGAATGATACCGAGTACGGATTATCGGGATCGGTGTGGACACGAGATGCCGAACGTGCGATGCGAGTCGCTCGTCGACTTGAAGGTGGAACACTGAGCGTCAATTCGAATTCGTCGGTGCGATTCTCGACGCCGTTTGGTGGTTTCAAACAAAGTGGAATCGGCCGCGAACTATCAATGACCGCAATGGATCACTACAGCGAACTCAAAACCATCTTCTGGAAGTCATAATCCGTCGTGCTTCTGGTGCAGAATCGTTTCGCATTCCGCAACAATTCTGCACCAGAATCACAGGGGATTGATCTCGTAGCCGGCGTCACGGACTGTGTCGATTAACAATTCGGCGTGTTCGGGACCGCGAACTTCAAGTACTGCATTGACTCCAGTTTCGCGCACATGTAAATCAACACCGTCGCGCACATGATCAATATCAATCACACTTGCTCCAACTTCAGCAAAGATCGTCAGCAACTTCGCAAGTCCACCAGGACGATCACTGACTTTGACAAACACAATGAGTCGTCGGCCCGCTTGAGTTTCAAATCGGCGAATGAGTCCAGGCACAACACCAAGATCTACATTTCCACCTGACAAAACAACACATGTTGTTCCGTTGCGCGAGGGAGCAGCGCGTTCGCTTAACAAAGCCGACACGCCAACTGCTCCACCGCCTTCGACATACAACTTTGATCGCTCCATTAACAACACCATTGCATCAGCGACGGCATCTTCATCAACAACAACAATGTCGTCGAGCCATTTTTCAATTAATGGTCGTGTGATCTCGCCCGGTTTCTTGACAGCAATTCCATCGGCCAATGTGTACACCGGACCAGTTGGGGGAACGCTATTCGCGTACGGCGCGCATGCTTCAACTTGAACACCAATCACCTTGATTGTTGGATCATGTTGTTTAACGGCGATTGCAACACCACTTGCAAGCCCGCCACCTCCTAAGGGAACAATGACTCGGCGCAAGTTTGGAATATCGATAATGAGTTCAAGTCCGAGAGTTGCTTGTCCCGCAACAACAACTGCGTCGTCGTAAGGATGGCAAAACTGCATTCCCTTTTCGGTGGCACGGGCACGTGCAGCAGCCACTGCTTCATCAAGTGAGTCTCCGCCTTCGACAACTGTTGCACCGTAGGCACGACATGCCGCGATTTTGGCGATCGGCGCATTCTTCGGAACGAATATCTCGCACGGCACCCCAAAGCTGCGGGCCGCGAAGGCCAATGCTTGGGCATGGTTTCCGGCGCTTCCTGCGGTGACTCCGGTTTTGGCCAACTCACCAAGAGAAGCAAGCTTGTTCATGGCCCCACGGATTTTGAAACTTCCGGTCCGTTGCATGTTTTCGGCCTTGAGCACAATGTCGCCGCCCGTCGTATCGCTCAGAGCCGCCGAGGCAGTGACGGGGGTGTGCTTCACGACACCACGTCCGGCGGCATGGGCTTGAGCGATGTCGGCAGCAGAAACTTCAATGGCGGTCATGCATGGTTCACCATACTCAGGGTGCTCCCCATATTGTGGGGCACATGCGTGCGCTGGTAGTGGCCAACTCAAACGATGCCGACCCCGGATTTGTCGGAGAACGATTTCGGCACCATTGCTACGCCTTCTCGGAGGCCCATCGCGAATATCCCTCCGAATGGCCCGAAATAGCTGGTCACGACCTCATTTTGTTGCTCGGATCAGAGTGGAGCGTCTATTGGGACCATATTTCGGGCGAGGTGGCCGCCGAAAGTGCCCTGGTCAAAGCGGCCCATGGGGCCGGAATTCCGATATTTGGTATCTGTTTTGGCTCGCAGATCGTGGCCCATGCCCTAGGTGGTCGGGTGCATCGAGCGACCCGCCCCGAAGTGGGTTGGCACCAGGTTGAATCGGCATTTCCGCAGGTCATAGCCTCGGGACCATGGTTGCAGTGGCATTTTGATGTCTTTGAAAAGCCCGCCGAATTCACCCAATTGGCCCACAGTGAGTCGGGACCGCAGGCCATTGTGGGCGGTCGCACCTTTGCCAGCCAGTTTCACCCCGAGGCCACTGAGTCAATGTTGGCGCGCTGGACTTCCGGCGGAGGAACCGAAGAATTGAGCCGTTTGGGTCTCACCGCCGAAAAAGTGATGGCCGATACCCGCGCCAATGTGGGTGATAGTCGTAAAAACAGCGACCAGATCGTCGACTGGTTCGTCGAGTCGGTCGCCTCAGCCGCAATCCAACCCTCTCGGGCGTGACTGAACTTCCAGTCATATGCAGGTAGAGAAGTTAGGAGTGGTTGGGTCGCCCGTAGTAGCGTCTTCGGCGATGTCAGAGTTCTTGAGGTCCTACCTCGTCGTATTTTGGTTCGGATTGATCGCCATTCTTTTGGCGTCTTTGCTTTTGGGCATTGCCGTTTTAATCCGCCCCAATAATCCGACGCGTGAAAAGTTACTGACCTACGAAAGCGGTGTTGATCCCGTTGGCGAAGGTTGGTCACAAAGTCAGATTCGTTACTACGTGTTCGCACTTCTCTTCGTCGTGTTTGACGTTGAAGCAGTGTTTATTTTCCCGTGGGCCACTCAGCTCGAGCGCTACGCCGTTTTCGGTCTAGTTGAAATGGGTGTGTTTGTGGGCGTGTTGTTATTAGGTCTCGTCTACGCCTGGCGCAAGGGTGTCCTTCGCTGGGTGTAATGGACAAGGAGTCACATGGGTCTCGTTGACCGCGGGCGGCTGCCAAAGCCGCTGAATTCATTACTAAACATTGGTCGCTCGTACTCCCTTTGGGTGTACCAGTGGGGCCTTGCGTGTTGCGCCATCGAGATGGGCGCTGCTTTTGGTTCCCCGCGATATGACGTCATGCGTCTTGGAGTCATTCCGCTTCCCGCAAGTCCGCGTCAAGCCGACCTTGTGGTGATCTCCGGAACCGTGACCGACAAGATGGCCCCGGCTATCAAGCGTTTATATGAACAAATGCCAGATCCGAAGTACGTCATCTCGATGGGCTCATGCGCAAACAGTGGCGGGCCGTATTGGGACAGTTACTCGGTGACCAAGGGTGTCGACCAAATCATTCCAGTTGACGTCTATGTACCTGGTTGCCCTCCCCGCCCCGAAGCTTTGCTTGAAGGCGTGGTGTTGTTGCAGCAACGCATCTTGAACGAAGACATGGGCGCGCGTTGGCGCGGTGAGGGTTACAAGCCGATCATTGTTGGCGAAACCAAGAAGTCGAAGAAAGCTGCCGCCAAGCGAGGTGAGTTGAATGTCGTCAACTGATACTCCGATCGCCGAGATTCCTGGCGACACTTTGCGTGAGCGCATTGTTGATGATCTTCGTACGCACATTGGTGCCGATCTCGTCGACAGTTTGGTGAAGCCCGGTGATGATGTGTGGGTGCGTGTGAGCACCGATGCATGGCGTCGTGCTGGTGTTGCTTTACGCGACATGGGTTTTGAGTACTTTTGTTTCTTGTCAGCGATTGACTGGATGCCATCGCCGTTCGGCAAGGGTGAAGATGACCCGACTGCTCCGCCAGCCGAACGTGATGACACTGTGAAACAGGGTTACGCCGGCGGTGCAACACGGATGCAAGTTCTGGCGCGTTTAGTACATCCCACATTGCATGTTGGCGTCAACATCAAGTGCGATGTTGCAGATTCTGAACCTGTCGTTGAATCATGGGTTTCAGTGTTTGCTGGTGCGAATTGGCACGAACGTGAAGCTCACGAAATGTTCGGAATCGGATTCGCTGGTCATCCCGATTTGCGCAATATGTATTTGCCAACCGAATTCGAAGGTCATCCGTTGCGCAAAGACTTCCCCTTGCTCGCACGCATGGTGAAGCCGTGGCCCGGAATTGTTGATGTTGAACCCATGCCTGGTGGCTCTGCTGATGAAGAAGGTGACGCAGAATGACGTCTACTGAATCGCTTATTGATCGTCGCCAACTGGCGTACATCGCGTCGCAGGCCGCCGATGCGCGTCTCAACGTTGAACTCGAAACCGAGGGCATGACTCTCAACATCGGACCGCAGCACCCCGCAACTCACGGTACGTTGCGCATCATTGCTCACCTTGATGGTGAACAAGTTGTGTGGGCTGAACCGTCATGTGGTTACATGCACCGCGGTTACGAAAAGCTCACTGAAGTTCGTACGTACCCACAAGTGACCTCACTCGTGAACCGCATCGACTGGCTCGGAAGTTTCGCCAACGAAGTCCCGTTCATTTTGGCGGCCGAAAAGTTGATGGGTGTTGAAGCGCCACCGCGCGCCCAATGGATTCGCACCATCTTGTTTGAGTTGTCGCGTATTGCCAATGTGTCGTTGTTCCTTGGCGACCTCGGTGTGCAGTTGGGTGCCATTACTCCAGTGTTCATGGCGTTCCGCGATCGCGAACATGTACTTAACCTCATCGAAGCAACAACGGGTGGTCGTTTCCACCCCAACTTTGACCGCATTGGTGGACTCAAAGACGATCTTCCTGCGGGCTTCATTGATGAAACTCGCGCGGTCATGAAGACCATGCGTAACTTCTGCACCGAAATTGAAGACCTGTTGTTCGGTAACGAAATCTTCCAAAGCCGTACTCGCGGAATCGGAGTGATTCCGAAAGACATCGCCATGCAGTACGGCATGTCAGGTGCCAACGCCCGCGCAAGTGGAATTGATTGGGACTTGCGTCGCGATCAATCACTGCCGATGGCTTGGGACAAGGTCGATTGGAAAGTTTGGACTCACCCAGACGGCGACAGTTTTGCTCGTTGCTGGATTCGTCTCCAGGAAACTCGCGAAGCAACCCTCATCGTTGATCAGTTGCTCGACAACATCCCGTCGGGTCCGGTCATGGCGAAGGTGCCGCGCATCATCAAGGTTCCCGAAGGCGAAGCTTGGGTATCAACCGAAAATCCACTCGGCGAAATGGGCTACTACGTTGTAAGCAAGGGCGACCTCGGTCCGTTCCGCACCAAAATTCGTTCAGCCAGTTTCAACAACATCTCAATCGTGCCCTGGATTCTGAAGGGTGTCTATGTTCCTGACATCATCACGATCCTCGCCTCGTTGTACTTCATTCTTGGAGACATCGATCGATGAACGCTCTCCTTGCCGCGGATCTGCCGTACTGGGCACAGTCGTTGTTGCGCGTCCTGGGTGGCGTGGTTGCAGTGTTGTTACCTGCTGGCACCATCGTGTATCTCTTCTTGTTCAAAATGATGTCGTTCATGCAGAGTCGTCTCGGTCCAATGGAAGCCGGTCCGTACGGTTCAATGCAGTTGTTTGCTGAAGTCGGCAAGTGGTTGCAGAAAGAAGACATCACACCGGCTCGGGCCGATCGGGTGATTTTCAAGATTGCACCTCTCGTAGTTTTGGCGAGCACGTTTTTATTGGTCGCCGTTGTTCCATTTGGCCCTGATGCTTGGTTCACCAACTTTGAAGCCGGCGTGTTTTACATGTTGGCCGTTTCATCAGTGAGCGTGCTCGGAATTTTGATGGCGGGTTGGTCAAGTGCCAACAAATATTCGTTGCTCGGTGGCCTGCGTGCCGCCGGTCAGTTGATTGCTTACGAACTTCCGATGGTGCTGGCAGTGATTGGTGTCATCATTCAGGCCGGCACGATGAACTTGCAGGGCATTGTTCTTGCGCAAAATGGCGGCGAGATTTTCGGTTGGAACGGACTTGGTAACCCGTACATCCTCACGCAGTTCACGGGCTTCATCATTTTCATGATTGCAGTACAAGCCGAACTGACTCAGACACCTTTCGACATGCCAATCGCCGAATCAGAACTCGTTTCTGGTTACATGACCGAGTATTCGGGATTCCGTTTCTTGACTTTCTTCATCGCTGAATTTGCAACTGCTGGCGTGTTCTCACTGATCGCCTCGGTGTTGTTCCTTGGCGGATGGGGAGTCCCATTCGCTTGGTTTGACTGGAACAGTATTGATGACGTCTCTGATTGGATGAACGTTGTCGGACCGCTCATCATGTTTACGAAGATGATGGGCTTAGCGTTTGTCATTATGTGGGTGCGCTTCAGTTACCCGCGTTTCCGTGAAGACCAACTACAGCGTTTCGCGTGGAAGGTTCTCATTCCCGTTTCATTGGTGAACATCATGATCACCGCGATCTTGAAGGTGGCGTTCTAATGCCCAAGGTCCCTGGTCTTTTTAAAGGTCTCGGCGTCACGCTGAACACCTTGAAGCGCACCGCTATTGACGGTACGAACACGGTGCAGTATCCGCACGAAAAAGAAGCGCCGCCGATTCGTGCACGTGGAGTCATTGCACTTCACGAAGGCAACTGCACTTCGTGCATGTTGTGCGTGCGCTCATGTCCTGATTGGTGTATCTACATCGAGGGCCACAAAGAAATGGCGCCACCGCGTCGCGCTGGCGGCAAGCCCCGTCAGGTCAACAAACTTGATCGCTTTGACATTGACTACGCACTCTGCATGTATTGCGGTATCTGCGTTGAGGTATGTCCGTTTGATGCGTTGTTCTGGAGTCCCGAATACGAATATAGCGAACCCAAGATTGCCGACTTGTTGCATGACAAGGCCAAGTTGAGCGAGTGGATGGAAACGGTTCCTGAAGCACCGGCTCTTGAAGCTGGCGCCGAAAAGAAGGGTAAGAAGTAATGGTCGCAGCCGATCTTCTTGTCGCCCAGAATGTGGCCTTTGGCATCATCTCGTTATTGATGGTGGTCTCGGCCCTGCGCGTTGTCACTGTGAACAATGTGGTGCACGCCGCGTTGTGGCTTGTTGTCGTCTTGTCAGGTGCGGCAGCACAGTACTTACTGCTGTCGGCTGAATTCGTGGCCATTACACAGATCTTGGTGTACGTGGGTGCGGTGATGGTTCTGTTCTTGTTCGGCACGATGCTTACTCGAGCACGTATCGGTGCTGAATCTGATCTCAACAACAAAAACTGGGCACTCGGCATTCCGGTTGCGCTATTGATGTTGGGAGTGATGACGTACGTGATCATCGATGGTTTTGGTGATGAACGCCTGATCGAGAATCCGGGCGACATGGAGCCCATCCCCGTTCAAGTCATCAGCGACGACATCTTCGGTCCGTATTTGTTGCCTTTCTGGGCGTTGTCGTTTGTATTACTCGTCGCCGTCATTGGTGCCATCGTTTTGGCGCGGAAAGACTGAGAGGCCGACCATGTTGACTGCTCAATTTCTTCTCTTAGGCGCCGTGCTGTTTTGCATCGGTGTTTATGGCGTGCTTGCTCGCAAGAACGCCGTCATGGTGTTGATGTCGATTGAACTCATCTTGAACTCGGTCAATATCAACTTGTTGGCCTTCTCGGTTCGCCATGGTTCAGTTGATGGCAACACGTTTGCTTTATATGTCATTGCAATTGCTGCTGCCGAAGTTGGCGTGGGCTTGGCCATGGTGTTGTTGATTTATCGCAACCGTCGCACCATTGCCCTTGATGACTTGTCAGAGATGAAGGGCTAACCGATGCTGGCTCAAGAAATGACTTCAGAAATCGTTGCTTCATCTGGCTGGTTCTTAGACCACGCTTGGGTGATTCCGATTATTCCGGCTGTTGCTTTTGTGCTCATCATTTTCTTCGGCAAGAAGATGCCGATGAAAGGCAGTGAACTCGGTGTGTTTTCAATGCTTGCATCGCTGGTTTTTGCTGGTGGTGCAGCCTGGCAGTGGATCCAACGAGTCAATAGTGTTGTGGACGTTGCCCACGAAGCGGTTGCCGAAGGCGCCCATCATGCCGCACCATTCGTAGCTCCGGTCATCCAAGAATGGACTTGGTGGCAAAGTGGCGGATTCCATTTCGGAATCGGTCAACACATTGATGGCTTAGCGCTCACCCTTTTGGTGGTCGTGGCGTTCATTTCAAGCCTGGTGCAGATCTACTCGCTCGAATACTTGCGTGGCGATCGTCGCTACACCCACTTCTTTGCCGCACTCACTTTGTTCTCGGCCGGCATGTTGTGCATGGTTCTGGCCCCCAACATGGTGCAGTTGATTCTTGGTTGGGAAATCATGGGTCTGTGCTCGTTCATGTTGATTGGTCACTGGTGGGAAGAGGAAGCCAACTCGCGCGCTGCACTCAAAGCATTCTTTACAGTGCGAGTCGGCGATGTGGGCTTGCTCATCGGCACTGGCATCTTGTTCTTCTCGGCCAATAGTTGGACCCAGGAAAATCTCGGAGTATCTGGTTTCAATATCAGTGGTTTGTCCGCTTGGGCCATGTCAGGCGAGGCCAGTTCCAGTGCTCTGACGTGGGGCGCAGTTGCGTTATTCATCGCCTGTATCGGTAAGAGTGGTCAGTTCCCATTGCATACATGGTTGCCCGATGCCATGGCCGGACCAACACCAGTCAGTTCGCTGTTGCACTCGAGCACAATGGTTGTGGCTGGCGTGTTCTTGGTCGCCCGCGTCTACCCAGTTTTCTGGGAAGGCATGAAGATTGGTGATACCAACATCAACTTCATCGTGCTCATCGGTGGTATCACGATTGTGATCGCTGCGCTGTTGGCGTTCGTGCAAAACGACATCAAGAAAGTGTTGGCGTATTCAACGGTGTCGCAGTTGGGATACATGATGATGGGTCTTGGTGCTGGTGCATGGTTGCCAGCCGTCTTCCACATCTTCACCCACGCATTCTTCAAGGCTTGTTTGTTCTTGGCGGCGGGTTCGGTGAGCCATTCGGGTTCACATCACTCTTTCGACATGAAGAAAGACATGGGTGGTCTGGCTAAGAAAATGCCGATCACCGCCACGACTTGGATCATCTCAACTTTGGCTTTGGCCGGTGTGTTCCCGCTCGCTGGTTTCTTCTCGAAGGACGAAATCATCGACAACGTCGGTTACGGCGGATACAACGCGTTCATGATTGTTGGATTAAGCGGTGCCTTCTTGACCGCGGCCTACATGACTCGCGCAACGTATCTCACTTTCTTTGGCAAGGCTCGCGGCGCAGCAGCTGGCGAACATCATGACGAACATGATGCTCACGCCGATGCCCATGATTCGCACGATGCTCATGCAGCACACGATGCGCATGATTCACATGACGCTCATGGTGCAGACCATGGTCCTCACGAGAGTCCGAAACTCATCACCGTTCCGTTGATGATTCTTGCGGCTTTGGCTTTGGTTGCTGGTTTGGCGAATGCAACACCATTCGGTTCTAACTGGGAACGTTTCAAGAAGTACGTCGAACCAAGCGCTGAGTATGTCGCAATTGAAAGCCACATGGCCACTGGTCCTGGCGAAGCGATCATAATTCCGCAACAGAACACGACTGCCGAAGGTGGCGAAAGTAAGTACGACGAAGGTTGCGCAGTCGTTGCACCCGAAGCTGGAATGGCTTGTTACTTCCCGACCGTGAAGCACGCACCTTTCAAATGGTCAAAGGCTGCACTGTCACTCATCATCGTGGCGGTTGGTTTGATCTCAAGTTGGATGTTCTGCGTGCAGTACTACACGCGTCGCAACAAGCGTCTCGTCGGTCTCACCGAACGCAGCAAAGTTTTGCGCGGCGGTTACGCCTTCTTGTGGAACAAGTACTACCTCGATGCCTTGTATGAAAAGGTCATCGTTCGTTCGATTGCACACCCCATCGCAGCTGCTGCGGCGTGGGTGAATCAAAACATTCTTGACGGCATCGTAAATGGTGTTGGCAAGGTCTCCCGCCGGGTAGCCGGTTGGGTATATCGAAATATCGATCAGCGCGTCGTCGACGGCGCGGTGAACGGCTCGGGCGCCGCAGCTCGAGGCACAGGCGGAGCGTTGCGCCCAGTGCAATCGGGCAAGGTCAACCAATACGGAGCGCTGCTGTTTGCTGCGGCCGCCATCGGCGCTCTCATACTCGTCATCATCAACACCTGAGGAGCAATACGGCATGGACGTACTCCAAAATTCAAACTGGGTGCTCAGCGTGGGCACTTTCTTGCCGCTAGTCGGCGTGATTGTCATGCTGTTCATCCCCAAGGCAGAAGAAGAGCTCCACAAGTTGGTAGCTCTTGTGACCGCGCTCGCAACCTTGGGAGTGGGTGTCTACACACTCATGAAGTTCGACTATGACCAAGCTGGCAAGTTGCAATTCTTTGCCGATGCCGAGTGGATCAAAGTCATCTCAAGTAACTACACGATCGGTCTTGATGGAATGAGCTTGCCGCTCTACTTCTTGTCGATGGTCGTCACGGTTCTGGTGATGGTCTACTCGTGGAACCGCATTCCGTCTCCGGGCAACCCCAAGGCATTCCTCATCCTCATGCTGATTTTGCAGACAGGTATGGCCGGAACCTTCATTTCGCAAGACCTCATCTTGTTCTTCGTGTTCTTCGAAGTGGTGTTGTTGCCGATGTACTTCATGATCGGTGTCTGGGGCGGCGAAAATCGTCAGTACGCGTCGCTCAAGTTCTTCTTGTACACGATGTTCGGATCGGCACTCATGCTCGTTGCCTTCATCGCGTTGTTCTACAAAGTTCGCGGCGAATTGCCTGCTGGTGTTGAACCATCGTTCTCAATTCCGCAACTTGCCGAGTACGGCGGTTTGTTAGGTCGTTCGGCTCAGATCTGGATCTTCGGTGGAATGTTTGTCGGCTTCGCCGTCAAGGTTCCGATGTTCCCGTTCCACACGTGGCTGCCCGATGCGCACACGCAAGCACCGACGCAAGGTTCGGTTATCTTGGCCGCAATTTTGTTGAAGCTCGGTACGTACGGTTTCGTGCGTATTGCTATTCCGATTCTTCCGACCGGTGCCAAAGAATGGGCTCCATGGATTGGTCTGCTGGCAGTCATCGGAATCATCTACGGAGCACTTGGTTGTTTGGCGCAAACCGACATGAAGCGTTTGATTGCGTTCTCGTCGGTTGCCCACATGGGATTTGTGATGTTGGGTATTTCAACACTCACGCCAATGGGCTTCAACGCCGCCATCTTCGGAATGGTTGCGCACGGTCTCATCACCGGCATGTTGTTCTTTGTCGCCGGCAGTGTCAAAGAGCGTTATCACACCCTTGAAATTGCTCGACTTGGTGGCATGCTCAAGCAGATGCCGCGTCTTGGTTGGATCTTGGGATTCTCGGCGATGGCATCACTTGGTTTGCCTGGCCTCGCTGGATTCTGGGGTGAATTCCCCGCTATTTTGTCGGCGTACTCGCCAGCTGCCGGATTGTCTGAAGTGACATTCCGTGTGTACATGGTGATTGCTGCACTCGGAACTGTGCTTGCCGCGGGTTACTTGTTGTGGTTGTTCCAGCGCATTGCCTTCGGTGAACCCAAGGCTGAGTTTGCTGGTGCATCACATGATGATCACGGTCATGGCGGTCACGGTCACGATGATCACGCTCATGACGATCACAGCAGTGACATCAAGGATGTCAGCGTCGGTGAATGGATTGCCTGGACCCCGTTCTTGTTGGCCATCGTGGTCTTTGGTGTGTATCCGCAGTTGATGTTCAAGATCATTGACCCCGCAGTGCAAGTTGCGTTGAAGGCCTTCGGAGGCTGATTCGTGCTTTCTTCGATCCTCGCTCAGATTCCGTGGCAGGCGCCAACTATCGACTACCACGCCATCGCGCCCGAGATCGTGTTAGCGGCCGGTATCTGTCTCATCATTCTTGTTGACTTGTTCGTCAGTGAAAGTAAGAAGTGGGTTACCTCAACGCTGACCGGTTTCGTGATGTTGGCAGCCTTGGTGCCGGTATTGACTTTGGCTGTGAGCGAGGACAATGTTCGTTCGCTTTTTGACGGACGATACGTCATTGATGAGTTTGCGCTCACCCTGAAGGCGTTGTTCTTAATCGCTGGATACGTCGTCGTCTTGATGTCGCAAAACCATGTTGAAGAAGGCGACTACTACCTCGGCGAATACTTCACGTTGTTGCTGACATCGGTCACCGGAATGGTGATGATGGCCTCAAGCCGCGACTTGGTGAGCATCTTTGTTGCTCTTGAAATGCTCAGCATTCCGGCCTACATGTTGGCTGCCTGGCGCAAGCGCGATCGCAAGAGCAATGAAGCCGGTGTCAAGTACTACCTGCTTGGTGTTTTCGCTTCAGCAATCATGTTGTACGGCATGAGCTTGTTGTACGGCGTCACCGGAACGACTTTGCTCAGTGACATTGGTCGTCAATTGACAGTTGAAGGCCAGTTCGGCGGAGTGCAAGCACTGGCCATCACCTTCGTCATCGTTGGTTTTGCGTTCAAAGTTTCGGCAGTGCCGTTCCACACGTGGGCACCTGACACTTACGAAGGTGCACCGATACCAGTCACTGCGTTCTTATCGGTTGCTAGCAAGGCTGCTGGTTTTGTTGCGCTCGTGACACTCATCTATGTCGGCTTCCCCCAGGCAAAAGATGTGTGGCAGCCATTCCTCTGGGTGCTCGCTGCCATCACCATGACCGTCGGCAACCTGGTCGCATTGCGTCAGACGAACATCGTTCGCATGTTGGCCTACTCGAGTATCAGCCAGGGTGGTTTCATTTTGATGCCGCTCGCAGTTGCCGGAACAGGCGACGCTGCCGGACCTGCTCTGCAGTCAGTGGTTGTGTACCTGATTGTGTACGCAGCGATGAACCTCGGAATGTTCGCCGTTGTCATTGCCGCATCACGCACAACTCGTAGTGGTGAGATCAGCAGCTTTGGCGGCTTGTTCTCGTACGCACCAGGTCTCGGCGTGTTGATGACAATCTTCTTGGCATCGTTGGCAGGTATCCCACCGCTCGGTGGATGGATCGCCAAGTTCACTGCTTTCCGTGCAGTTCTTGAGGCTGGCGGCGGCTGGGGTTATGGCATCGCAGTGATTGGCGCCATCAACTCAGTGATCGCGTTCGGTTACTACGGAAGCATCATGCGTGAAATCTGGATGAAGCCCGCACCGAATGGCGAGACCTCAGCGGTGAAGACACCAAGTTCGTTGATTGCAGCCATGGTCATCACAACTGCAGGAACCATCGTGTTTGGTGTATTGCCAGGCGTGGTGTTGCGTTTCGGCGATCTTGCCGATCTCACCGGTGCCTTCGGCCGCTGAACACATCGGCCGCGTCATTGATGTGGCTGACAATGAACAGGTTCGTTTCGATCAGTTCATGAACGAGGCGCTGTATGGCGCCTATGGTTTTTACACATCAGGCGTTGGTCGGGCTGGTCGTCGTGGTGACTTCATCACGTCTCCCGAAATAGGTCCGTTATTCGGAACAGTGATTGCCCGTGCACTTGATGCGTGGTGGCGTGACATGGGCAGCCCGGATGACTTTCATATTTATGATGTCGGTGCTGGGCCAGGTGGTTTAGCGCGAGCCGTCATTGCTGCGCAGCCAGATTGTTTGGCTGGCGATGTTTCGCGATTTGTTTGTGTTGAGATTGGCGAGGCACAGTGGGCGACGCATCCCACTGGTGTGACGTCAATGAGGGCGTTGCCCAATGGTGAGTTGCGCGGTGTTGTACTTGCCAACGAATTGCTCGACAACTTGCCATTTCGTTTGCTGGTGTGTGACGGCGTATGGCGTGAAGCATGGGTGACGCATCGTGCAGGTGCGTTCAGCGAGGTTCTGTATCCACTCAGTGATGAACCGGCATTTGCATTACCTACGAAACCAATTCTTGGTGCGCGCATTCCGTGGCAACAAGCAGCAGGTGATTGGGTGAGCGACATCTTGAGTCGTTTGAATGGGCGACTTGTTGTGATTGATTACGCAGTTCCATTGACGACCGAACTCGCGCAACGCCCATGGCGCGATTGGTTACGCACCTACGCTGGACACGAAAAGGGAGCGCATTACTTGCGCAATGTTGGTGGGCAAGACATCACAACAGATGTCTGTATTGATCAACTCATTGCAACATGCGGACAACCCGATTCGGTGCGCTCGCAATCACAGTTTCTGCAACTGTGGGGTATTGATAAATTGGTCGAAGAGGGAAAGCGAATTTGGAACGAAGAATCGGCACGACCTGGGTTGCGGGCGATGAAAATGCGTAGCCGCATTAGTGAAGCCGAAGCCCTACTCGACCCATCAGGAGTTGGCAGTTTTACTGTGATGGAGTGGACTAAGTTACAGCGGTGATCACCGTTGAGGGTTTAACCAAAAAGTACGGGTCAACAACTGCTGTTGATTCATTGTCGTTCACCGTGACTCCAGGTCGAGTCACCGGATTCCTCGGGCCAAACGGCTCGGGTAAGAGCACCTCAATGCGTTGCATGATCGGGCTTGACCGTGTGCAATCGGGGACTGCGCTCTTTGACGGAAAGTCGTATCGAGAACTCAAGAAACCGCTACATGAAGTAGGAGCGTTGCTCGATGCGGGTAATGCACATAGTGGTCGTACTGCACGAAACCATTTGCGTTGGTTGGCCATGAGTAATGGCATGTCACCCAAGCGTGTTGATGAAGTTCTTGAACTAGTGGGTTTGACTGATGTGGCGAAGAAGCGAGTCGGACAGTTTTCGTTGGGTATGAAACAGCGACTCGGTATTGCATCTGTCATGTTGGGTGATCCCAAAGTTGTCATCTTGGACGAACCAGCGAACGGACTTGATCCCGAAGGTATTCGTTGGATTCGCGAGATGTTAAAACATTTGGCATCGCAGGGTCGTTCGGTGTTGGTGAGTAGTCACTTGCTCTCTGAAATGGCACTGATGGCCGATGATCTGATTGTGATTGGTAAAGGTCGTTTGATCACCGAGTGCACTGTCCCAGACTTCATTGATCGATACGCCAAAAAGTGGGTCGTTGTGAAGAGCCCGCAACTTGATGCGTTGGTGTCAGTGGCGCAGAGCCAAGGTATGCACGTTTCACTTGGTCAGGATGTCGCTGAGTTCCATGGCGTCGCAGCAGCAACGATTGGTGAGCTCGCAGCAAAGAACAATGTGGTGCTGCACGAGTTGTCAACGCAAACTGGTTCGCTTGAAGACGCATTCTTAGAAGTCACGGCCGATGCGGTGCAATATCACGGACATGCCGAAACTCAACCGAAGGGATTTGCGTCATGATTGCTCTGATCCGTAGCGAGTGGCTCAAGTTGCGCACTGTTCGTTCGAACATCACGATGACTTGTTTTGCGGTTGTACTGCCTTTGGCAATCACATTGTTGACAACGGCCTTCATCGGTATTGACTCGGTTGATGATCGAACAGTTTCGGCTGTTCTATTAGGAAGTGGCTCTCTGAGTGTCTTGCTCTTCGGAATTATCGGAGTACTTGCAATTACTCAGGAATATTCACAAGGAACAATTCGACTCACATTGGCGGCGAACCCTCGGCGTACTCGAGTCTTTGTAGCGAAAGCGATAGTGCTCTCAATTTTGTCGGCTGGTCTCACTGCATTCATCGTTTTAGTGGGCAACACTGCCGGTGAAGCAATTTTGGATTCACGTGGAGCGATCGGTAAATTGTCAAATGACGACATGGGAGCGGCATACCTTGCGATGATCGCCTTGAGTGTTGTGGTGTCGCTGCTTGGCATGGCCATCGGAACGTTGACTCGCAACCCACCCAGCGCGGTGACGGTTTTGGTGTTGTGGCCTTTACTTCTTGAATCATTAATTGGTGGTCTGTTGTCGATTGCAATTAGTGAAGAGATTTTCAAGTGGATGCCGTTCCAAACTGGTTTGAACTCGCTGCGTCTTGAAGGTTCGGATATGGACTTTGGTCGCTGGGGATCTGTCGGATATTTCGGACTGTGGGTCTTGGCCTTGAACTTGTTCGCTCATACGGTCTTCAAACGCCGCGACGCCTAAACATTCCCCTGTGCTTCTGGTGCAGAATTGTTGCGTATTTCGCAACAATTCTGCACCAGAAGCACAACTAGTTATGGTCGGGGCGGCTGGTCATGATGGCGCCAGCGACAACGATCAACATGCCGACGATTGCTGGCCAGCGAATATGTTCATCGCGAAAGAGCACGCCGAGTACAACTCCGACGATGGGTGTGAAGAAGGTTCCGATCATGCCGCGCACGGTGCCTGATCGACCAATTAAAACTCCGTAGACCGCAAAAGCAAGTCCGGTGCCGACCGCACCAAGGGCGAGCAGTGCTAACAAAGCCGACCAAGCAAAGTGACTGTCGAACAATGCGGGAACGCCTAGTGGCAGCGACCATAAGAAGGCCAACGATTCAACCCACAACATCAGACGCAGTGATCCGTACTTACGTTGCAACGGCGCGGCAATATTGACGGCGATTCCGTAGCAGAGCAAAGCAATTAGTAAAAGAACGATTCCGCGCACATCTGCCGAATTTCCTTCTTCATGACCGGCCACGGATGAGAACGAGATCAGTGCGATACCGGCAAATCCGATGAGCACCGATACCATGCGAAAAACACTGGGCCTGCGACGAAACCAAATGGCACTCACGACGACCGTGACCACGGGTAGTCCACCGTTAATCATCCCAGTGATCGCCGTTGATGTGGTTTCTTCGGCCATGGGGTAGAGCAAAAAGGGAAGCCCCATCCACACGAACGACAGCACAATCAATCGGCCGATGTCTGATCTTTCAACCATGCGGCGAGCCGATGGAATGCATGCCAACGCCAACGCGCCAAAGAAGGTTCGTGCCATCGGCACGACTGGGGTTGCCACATGATCAATCGCGATGGCAATGAACAGAAATGAACTGCCCCACACCAAGGAAATGACGCCCGACAGTGCCCATTCGGCTGGCCCAAATCGAAGGTCTGATTCTTGTGGGCGTGCAGAGGCAACAGACATAACCCCTTATGTCTAGTCGCCTAGAGTTAGACCCGAGAAATGATTTGAACATCTCGACTTTTGTGTGGGGGAAATATGTCAGCCGACGATCAGCAGACCAATATCGACGATCTTTTGTTGGAGAATCGTAAGTTTCCGCCCTCGGCTGCATTCAAGAAGAATTCGTTAGCAGTTGGAACCCACTTGTATGACCAAGCTGCAGCCGATGATGAAGGTTTCTGGGCCCAACAAGCAGCTGACCTCATTGATTGGGATCAAGATTGGCACACCATTTGCGAATGGAATGTTCCGTACGCCAAGTGGTTTGTTGGCGGCAAGTTAAATGTTTCTTACAACTGTCTCGACCGCCATGTACTTGCGGGCAATGGCGACAAGGTGGCCATTCATTGGGAAGGCGAACCCGGCGACACACGCACGATCACCTATTCCGAGCTGCTCGTTGAAGTTGAGAAGTTCTCGAACGTTTTGAAGTCGTTGGGTGTTGTCAAAGGCGATCGCGTCAATATCTATTTGCCGATGATTCCGGAAGCCGCAGTGGCTATGTTGTCGTGCGCGCGTATTGGTGCGGCACACTCGGTTGTATTTGGTGGTTTCTCTTCGCAGGCACTCGCCGACCGCATCAACGATGCGGAAGCGAAAGTTCTCATCACTGCCGATGGTGGATATCGCCGTGGCGAAGTATTTGAGTTGAAGCCAGCGGCCGACGAAGCAATTGCATCAACGCCAACCATTGAACACGTTGTTGTTGTGAAGCGTGGTGGAAACAAGGTCAACATGGTTGCTGGTCGCGATCACTGGTATCACGACCTCATGGCAACAGCCTCTGATAATTGCCCAGCCGAACCGATGGATAGTGAACAACTGTTGTTCTTGCTGTATACCTCGGGCACCACTGGCAAGCCCAAAGGCATCATGCACACCACGGGTGGCTACCTCACTCATGTGACGTACACACATAAGTATGTTTTCGATCTTCATCCCGAGAGTGATGTCTATTGGTGCACTGCCGACGTGGGTTGGATTACTGGCCATAGTTACATCGTGTACGGACCACTTTCAAACGGCGCAACACAAGTGATTTATGAAGGTGTGCCTAACTATCCAGCGAACGATCGCTTGTGGTCAATTGTTGAAAAGTATGGCGTCACAATTTTCTACACCGCGCCCACAGCAATTCGTACGTTCATGAAGTGGGGCGACGACGAACCTGCCAAGCACGACATGTCAACGTTGCGATTGCTTGGTTCGGTAGGTGAACCGATTAACCCCGAAGCCTGGATGTGGTATCGCGACACCATTGGTCGAGGCGAATGTCCGGTTGTTGACACATGGTGGCAAACCGAAACCGGTGGCATCATGATTAGTCCGTTGCCTGGTGCGACAACTCTGAAACCAGGATCAGCAACATTCCCAGTTCCGGGCATCTCGGCTGAAGTAGTTGATGATGCAGGTCATCGCGTTGAACATGGTGGCGGCTACTTGACATTGACACGTCCGTGGCCCGGCATGTTGCGCGGCATCTGGAATGATCCCGACCGTTATCAAGAAACATATTGGAGTCGTTTTGAAGGTCGTTACTTCGCGGGCGATGGTGCCAAGCTCGACTCTGAGGGCTACTTGTGGTTGCTTGGTCGTGTTGATGATGTGATGAACATCAGTGGTCACCGCATTTCAACAACCGAAGTTGAGAGTGCCTTGGTGTCGCACCCCGCAGTTGCCGAAGCTGCAGTTGTTGGAGCAAATGATCCGACGACCGGTCAAGCGATCATTGCGTACGTGACATTGCGCGGTGGACACGAAGCTGACGAAACTGAATTGCGTAACCATGTGGCAAAAGAAATTGGTGCGATCGCGAAGCCAAAGATGATCTACTTCACGCCCGAGTTACCCAAGACTCGCAGTGGAAAAATCATGCGTCGTTTGTTACGCGACGTTGCGGAAGGACGCAATCTTGGTGACACCACGACGTTGGCTGATGCGAGTGTGGTGAACGAGTTACAAAAGCGTGCCGCCGAAGCCCCATCCGAAGACTGATTGGGCGCGATAACACCCCGAATTCGGTGGTCAGTTTTCCCAAGAGACTTTTTAGATTCGCCCGAGAATCTGAAAACAATGCTGTTGAACAATTTAAAAGAGTTCTTGGGCAATAGAAATCGCGAGTTCTGCGTCATTTGAATTGATGTCAAGATGAACTGACGGATAGCGAGATTCGATTGACCAATAGGTTAAGAGTTCAAGGTCTAACTGCTCGAGAGCGGCTTGAAGTTTCGGATCAACATGTCGGGCGAGTTGTCGAAGATTATGAATTTTTGGCGGGATGTGATTTGACAAGAACACGGCCGCCTTGAGCGCTTTTTCACCAGACTTTTGCGCCCAAGAACATGCGGCTCGATGAAACTCGTCCGAACTTAGATGGATAAAACGCGCGGCGTCTAAGTCTTGGCGAGAAATCAATATCCAATGATCAAACTCGCGAATGACTTCAGCGGGAAACGAGGATTCGGCCATTGTTGATTGCGTTCGTAATGATCAAGCTTTGAGATTCCTTCTCCATGAGTACTTCTGGTCTCACGGCAATGACATCAACTGAGACTGGGAAGTTCTTCAATTGCCGTTGGATAGAAACAGTGATATCAATGTGCCGTCCTTCAAATGGAATGATCACCAATAAGTCGATATCAGAATCGGCATGTTCGTCGCCACGCGCAACTGATCCGAAGAGTCTTACCTCAGTCGCTTGAGTGGTAGCCAAAATGTGATCGGCAATGACGTTGGCCCATGACAGTAAAGAACGACCCTGAACAACTTGCGGAGGACGAGTTGCGGTAAGACCGTCTTGCGCGCATGCATCTTGTGCATCACGAAGGGTGGTGCATGACATGCCATCAACTTGTACGACTTGACTCGCGTCAAGATTGGAGAAATGAAAAATGATTTCGTCGTTGAACTTTCGACGAACGCGTCGTCCGACCGGCACAGTGATGTGAAGAGGCAGTCCACTGTCGCCGCGTTGATGAAGATCAATTGCCGAGGTGTGTGAAAACACCGCTGGTTTTCCAACCTCAAGTAAAACTCTCGCGAAGCGATCGAGTGGTAGCCGTGGCAATGTGGGGACGTGGTACACGCCCCAACCCGCCCGCTCGAGTCGGCCACGTGCAACAAGTACCGGGAGGCGATTAGGTTCGACGCCGCATTGTTTGGCAGTTTCGGGTGTGACGTATCCGTGAGATGCGCTGGCCTGTTTGGTGAGGCGATCAAGAACACTGGCATGAGTCATGCCAAAAATATATCAAAATGATATGTATTTGGTGCTCAGTCGCGGAAGTTGTCGAGTTACAAAAGAGCGCTGCCGAAGCTCCATCCGAAGACTGATTGGGCGCGATAGATCATTAACGGACGTGTTGATCGTCGTGATTGGATATTACGAACTCGCAAGTACAGGACCGGCCGGCGTGAACGGTGAGCCAGGTCCTGCTGGTCCGCAGGGTGATAGTGGTGCTGCTGGTGCGAAGGGCGACACAGGTGCGCCTGGTGCTGATGCGACTGTGGCGATTACCCAACAATCGGTGTGTGACAGCACCGATGCTGGAGCTGTTGCTGACGAATTGTGCAAGATCGGCATGACCAGCCCAGGTAGCGGACATATATTTTTTGTTGACTACAACGATCAGTACGCAGGCTTCGATTATTTGGAGGCTGCGCCAGTCACATGTGAAGCGCAAAGGGCATGGTCGTCGGTCAACACCGCAGTAACAGCAACTCAAGGTTGGGCGGCACGAGCCGTCGGTCAAGGGCAAGCAAACACAGATGCAATCTTGGCTGTTTTCGGATCGGACACAGCCTCAAATAACGCGGCGAAGCATGCAGTTGATCTTGCTAGTGGCGTACCGGGAGGTTGTGTTACAAGTAAAGATGATTGGTTTTTGGGGTCGCTCGGCGAAATGATGTTGATGTACACCAACTTGACACAAGCGGGTGTTGGTGGTTTTTGGGCTGACTACTATTGGAGTTCTTCTGAGTTCAGCGCCTTCTTCGCGTGGACCAAGAGTTTTGACTTCGACGCTCGGTACGACAGCGCCAAGCTCTATAACAATATCTACGTCCGCCCCGTGCGGGCTTTTTAACTGACTGTTCATTGTGATTCTGGTGCAGGATCGTTGCGTATATCGCAACAATCCTGCACCAGAATCACAACAGCATTAGTCGCGGAAGCCCCAACCGTCAGTGTCCAACAACAATGTTCACTCCAGAATCTCTTTGCGCTAACTCACTAATTTCATGACGCGGTAACGCTGCGAACAGGTGGAGTCTCGTGAGGCTTCAACCTCAAGACAAACTGATATGAGAAAATCTGGGGGCGAAGGCGTATCAACAGTTTTTCAATTTGACGAACAAGCATGATTGATATCTTGAATGGACTGGATTGCTTAGTCAGTATCAATTCAAATGGACCACCTGTGTTCGCAAAGATCTTTGAAGAATAGCCAGAGTGCTGTGCAAGTTTTTGAAAGCTACGTCGTGTGAAAAATCTGAGGTGAGTGTGATCAAGAATTCCTTTGGAGTCGTAATCAAATAAGCCAGTCAGGGTCTTGATTCGCGGGTACCAATGACCGAAGTTGGGGATACTCACAAGTATCTCGCCAGTTGGTGACAACAAACTGTGTAGCTCGCGTAGTAATTTCTCGGGCGCCTGAAGGTGTTCGAGAACATCTGCACAAAGAATGACATCAAACGCGCCATTGAGATCTTTTGGTACACCATCATTTAAGTCGGCTGCGATGTAGTTACTGAGTAGAACTTTGAAGTCACTCGGCTGAATCTTGTCAACGCCTGTGACTTAATGACCGAGGTTTTCGATCATGGCACCTAGTTCGCCGGTAGAACAACCGAGATCAAGGACTCGTAACTGAGGTTGATTGTTGAAGAATTGGAGAGTGATTGAGTGCGATGACAATTCACTGTGCTTTAATGAGTACTCGCTAGTCACGGGCAATTTTTTTTTGTACTGAATCCGATGTTGCGAGTTCGGAATTTCAAGGTCTCCCTCATCACTTGTAGACCGTACTTCATGCCATTGACATGGCTAATTTCATCTCCGTAGTAGGTGGGGATGGGAATCTCCTTGATACGTGCGCCAGAGTGAATCAATTGCAAAATGATTTGCGTGTCAAAATCAAAGTGATTTGAGTTTGAAGTAAACGCAATGCGACTTAGTGCTTCCACTGAATAGGCGCGGTAGCCACTATGCCATTCCGAAAGATCAGTTCCAGCCATGAGATTTTGCCAGCGGGTCAAAATCTTGTTACCGACGAACTTGTACAACGGCATTCCACCTTTTCGGGCGGCTCCGTCAATCATCATGCGCGAACCGAAAACGACATCACTAACCCCTGTTGTGATGGGCTCGGTCATCTGAGGTAGTAACTCAGGAGCGTATTGTCCGTCTGCATGAAGCAGGATGACGATATCAATCCCCATTTTTTGGGCCCATTGATAACCCGACTTTTGATTACCGCCGTACCCAAGATTCTTTTCCTGCCTCAGGATATGAATGGGTAGATGTGCAAACTTTTCTTGACAGTGGAGTGCTGTTGCGTGAGTGGTGTCGGTACTCGCGTCGTCGCAAATACAAATGGCTGTCAACTTTTGAGCAAAGGTACTAGGGATTCGCTCGATGACTTGTTCAAGAGTCGACTCGGCATTGAAGGCCACCACGATGATGGCGATAGTTTTTGTGAGCAGAATATTGCCTTCCATGATTTTTCAATTCAGATTTGAGAAGGACAGATGATGAAATGCCGATTCGTAATGAGATTATCTGCGGGGCAGTGTGATAGGAGCGTGGCGGTGTCTACGGGGAGTATTTGACCGGGGCGCATGTTTTTGAAGCCAGTCGTTTCATGACTTACATGTGACCTAGTCGCGGAAGTTGTCGAACTGCAACGGGATCTCAAGGTCTTGACCCTTGAGCAGACTCATCACTTCTTGAAGGTCGTCGCGCTTCTTGCTGGTGACCCGAATGGTGTCGCCCTGGGTCTGGCTGC
>JBIKOO010000068.1:0-8070 GCA_044358015.1 Ilumatobacteraceae bacterium | reverse complement strand
AGATTGCGACCGAGGCACATCTCATTGACATTCGCCTTCGGCTCATTGTCAGCGCAATATGCGCTGTGCCCGTGATGTTGATGTCAATGATTCGTCCGTTGCAATTTGACGGGTGGCAGTGGGTTTCACTCGCCCTCGCGTTGCCGGTGGCGTTATGGGGAGCCGCACCATTTCATCGTTCGGCGTGGCGCAATGCTCGACACCGAGCAACGACTATGGACACTTTGGTTTCGCTTGGTGTGATCGCGGCAATGTCCTGGAGTTTGTGGGCGCTGATATTTGGAAATGCTGGCGAAATCGGCATGAAGATGGATATGAGTTTGTTCCCTCGTTCAGCAGCGAGCAAGATGACCGACCATTCGTCAATGGGAGCCAAGCCACATGACGAGATTTACCTTGAAGTTGCAACAACACTCGTGGCGTTTTTGTTGGCGGGTCGATATTTTGAAATTCGCTCGCGCCGCCGAGCTGGTGCGGCCTTGCGGTCGCTATTAAACATTGGTTCTCAAGAAGCAACTCTTTGGCGTGATGGTGTTGAAACAATGATTCCGATTGGCGCACTGGGAGTGGGCGAAATCTTCATGGTGCGCCCTGGCGAAACTATTGCAACTGACGGTGTAGTAGTTGAAGGTCAGAGTGCAGTTGATCGCAGCATGGTGACGGGCGAGAGCATCCCCATTGAAATCTCAGTAGGTGACGCGGTCACTGGCGGAACTCTCAATTCCAATGGTCGTCTACTAGTTCGTGCCACTCGCATCGGTCGAGACACGGTTCTGTCGCAGATGGCACGACTTGTTGAAAAAGCCCAAGATGGAAAGGCGCCGATTCAACGACTTGCCGATCGAGTGAGTTCGGTATTTGTTCCGATCGTTATGAGCCTGTCGCTGGCGACACTGGTTGGTTGGTTAGTGATATCTGGTGATGCCCAAAAGTCGTTTCAGGCTGCTGTTTCGGTACTCGTGATCGCCTGCCCGTGTGCATTAGGTCTAGCAACACCTGTTGCCTTGTTGGTCGGAACCAGTCGTGCAGCACGTGAAGGCATCATCATCAAGGGCGCCCATGTTCTAGAAGCGACACGCGGAATTGACACGATTGTGTTTGATAAGACAGGAACCCTGACGACTGGAATCATGACCCTGCAAGGTGTCGAGGAAATTGAGCCCGAGTATTTATCGGCGGTGATGGCGGTCGAGATGCAAAGTGAACACCCCATCGCTCGGGCGGTAGTCAACGGTTTACGTAATCGTGGGGTTGTGGCCACTTCAAGGATTGATGAGTTTGTCAATATTCCTGGGGTTGGCGTGTCTGCATTGGTGAACGGCCAGCACATCACGATCGGACGATCAACAAGTCACGGCACCTCAGTTGCGACGATCGTTGAAGCAACCGTCGATGGGGAAGCGGTGGCTCGTTTCGAGGTGAGTGACCAAATCAAGCCAACAGCTGCATCGATAGTTGCCGAACTACGCGAACTTGGCGTGCGGCCCATGATTGTCTCTGGTGACGCTATTGGCCCGGTGGAATATGTTGCCGAACAAGTCGGTATTGATGTTGGCGAAACGCGCAGCGGCGTATTGCCTGGCGACAAGTTGCGTATAGTCACCGAATTGCAAGCGAGCGGCGCAAGTGTGGCCATGGTTGGTGATGGAGTCAACGATGCAGCAGCCCTAGTCGCGGCTGATCTCGGAATTGCAATGGGCACTGGAACGGATGCGGCGATGGAGGCTGGCGACTTAACAATCGTGAGTGGTGACTTGGCTGTTGTGCCAAGAGCACTTGCGTTAAGTCGGCGGACTCTCAGAATCGTTCAAGCAAATTTGTTTTGGGCTTTTGCTTACAACGTTGCTGCTATACCGCTGGCGGTTGTCGGGCTTATGAATCCAGTTATTGCCGGACTGGCAATGGCACTGTCAAGCGCTTTCGTTGTTGCCAACAGTTTGCGACTTCGACGCTAGAACTTACTCAAGCAAGTTTCATAAAGAGCTTTTCAACCTCATCAAGGTTGAAGCCGTTTGCTGCAGCCTCTTTAGGATTTGCTAGGCAGTGACTGAGACCAGTTGCAAGCAATTTGAATCCAACTTGATCAAGTGCTTTGCTGGCGGCGGACACTTGGGCCACGACATCGCGGCACTCGCGACTCTCGGCAAGCATCTGTTGTATTCCACGTACTTGGCCTTCAATTCGGCGGAGACGTTTTGTGAGATCGATGGTGACATCTTCGGGAAGTTGCATGACAGTCCTTTCGCTCAAATGACTGTACCCCTAGGGGTATTAAATAGCAACGATTGCTGATTATTTGTCGCGCGGGCGAAGTGAGACTTCTGACTCGCTAAATGTGCGAGCTGAACAATCGGCCATCTGCACGGGCGGAACCGTTTCGGTGACGATCAACGTCGCGATGGCGCGGAACGCATCGGCTGCTGCTCCAACACCTACGAGTGAAACTGGTTCACCAATATCTCCGCCTTCGGCCACTGAAGATTCGATAGGGACCTGTCCTAAAAGCGGCGCACCAATTTCATCGGCAAGCGCTTGACCGCCACCGGTTCCGAATAATGGATATGAGGTTCCGTGATCGCAAACAAACGCGCTCATGTTTTCGATGACACCGGCGATACGTAGATACGAACGGCGCGCCATGTCGGCGGCGCGGATGGCAACTTTCTGAGCACTCACTGCCGGTGTCGTCACGATGATCATGTCAGTGCGGGGCAACATGCGCGACAGTCCCATTTGCACGTCACCAGTTCCGGGCGGCATGTCAATGAGCAAGTAGTCGAGTTCGCCCCACGCCACGTCGTTGAGGAATTGTTCGACGGCTTTGGTGAGCATGAGTCCGCGCCACATCAGCGCAGTACTTTCGTTTTCCACGAGGAAGCCAGTAGACACAACTTTGAGGAGGCCCTTGCCGACGACGCGCTTGTTGGGCTGAATCTTGGGACGATCTGACACGGGATCATGTTCGGCCTCAAGACGCTGATCAAGCCCGAGCATGCGCGGCACTGAGAAACCCCAGATATCAGCATCGAGGACGCCAACTGTGAATCCCTTGGCGGCAATTGAGGCCGCAAGGTTGACGGTGACTGAGCTCTTGCCGACGCCACCTTTTCCAGAAGCGATTGCCAGAATCCGGGTAGTCGCGGGAATTGCTGTTTCCTTGGCGTTTTCTTTCGCGTTCCACCGAGCCTTTGCCATGGTGGCCGAGCGCTCTTCGGCGTTCATCTCGCCCCACTCGATCTTGACGTGCGAGACGCCTGGGTGAGTTGCGACTCGAGACTCGATGTCTTTCTTAATTTGGCCCCGTAGAGGACATCCACCGATTGTCAGTTTGACCGCCACAACGACCTCGCCGCGGTCGGAGACCTCGGCGCAGTACGCCATGCCAAGTTCAACAATGTCGCTGCCGAGTTCGGGGTCGATGACCGCTCGAAGCAGATTCGTGACCTCTTCAATCGAGGGAGGGACCCGCATGGTCGACATGTGGTCATGGTATCGGTCATGCACGGTATGACAAGTCCTAAGAACGCAGGTATTGTGTGACTACCGATGAGTGACCATCGGCCGGGAAGTCCCGCAGTACCCATCCTCGTCAACATTTCAGGAGAACCATCGTGATTACTCTCACCGACACCGCAGCAGTCAAGGTTAAGGAACTTCTTCAGGCCGAAGGCGCTGACGATATGGCATTGCGCGTTGCCGTTCGCCCCGGTGGATGCAGCGGCTTTTCATACGAAATGTTTTTTGATAGCGACATTGCTGACGATGACGAGCAGGCCACCTACGGCGAATCAGTCAAGGTTGTTGTTGATCAAGCATCAGCGCAACTGTTGCTCGGCGCGACTCTTGATTACAAAGATGGTTTGAACCAAGCTGGCTTCAACATCATCAACCCCAACGCAACCCGCTCATGCGGTTGCGGCCAGTCATTCAGCTGAACTAGTCGGTAGTTACGCCAGAACTTGGCGAACTTCACTGGCATGCCACACACCTTCGAATCGATGAGTAATCACGCCCGAAGCGTCGGTCACCCAAAGCACAGGCTCAAAGGTTAAATTCATCGCGTCAACTACAGGGGCTGTTGTTGTTGCTGTTTGGTCGGCATAGACATCGGCGTGCACAAAAATGACATCGCTATTTTCTTTGGCGACCTCAATCAGTCCGTCTAGTACTGGTGCACATACTCCAGTTTGACAATGTGCGGGCGTGCCAACCATGAAGACCACACGCTGGCCTGTGGCCAATGCATCAGCAAGAGTGAGCTCGTGGAACGGGCAAGGTACTGGTACCCGGGTGCAGTATGGCTCAACTCCGCGGTGATCACTTGTGGTGGGAGTTTCAAGTGCAGGTAGCGAATCTCCAGCGTGGACTACTTCAAGATTTTGCGGATCACGAATTTGGAATGCGGCGCCATCGTCTGGTCCACCTTCAACAACAAGTGAGTACATCGCAACATCTTTCACTTCGGCGTAGAAGACCCAAAATGGAGCAGTGCCTTCACCAAGCCACAGACGTTCGGCAACAAGACCTTCCTCAACAACTGTGTTGTCGAGGTAATTCAAAACCTTGGCGTTGAGAGTTGTTGGGCCTTTCATCAGTAGGCCGGCATTGTCTGCCAAAGACACGGGTAGACGCACCTTGCCTGGTCCAAGTTGATCGGGGACCCAACGTTGCACAATGGCCATGTCTTTTGCAATTGGGCCGTCAAGCGGATTACTTGATGAGGATCCACCGCATGCACTGATCAGACGCGAAAGTCCGATCGCCGAAACACCAACAGTGCCGACTTTCAATAAGTTACGGCGATTTCCAGTCCAAGTGTTTTTGCTCCAGTGATGCACAGCCATAGTTAGACCGTAGTTGTTGCAATGTTGGGTTTGGACATCAAGTAAATGTGACAATGGGATATGGCCAATGTTTCTTTCGTGCTCAACGGGACTGAAGTTTCAGTTGACGCACAGGGAACATTGTTGACCGCATTGCGTGATCACTTGCGAATTCCATCGGTGAAAGACGGATGTGCGCCACAAGGTCAGTGTGGATGCTGCACGGTCTGGGTTGATGGGGAACCACGAGTTTCGTGTGTGACACCAGTACAGCGAGTTGATGGGCGCGTCGTGACGACAGTCGAAGGACTTGATGTTGATGTACGTCAAGCATGGGGCGAAGCGATGTGCGCTACTGGTGGAAGTCAATGTGGATTTTGTACGCCGGGCATTATCATGCGATTAGAAGCCGGAAAAGATTTGTTGGCCCACATGTGTCGATGTACTGGGTGGCAAACAATTCATGAGGCAGTGCGGGTACGGCGAGGTGAAGTGGTGTTGCCAACCTCGCTTGAACGCGATCTCGGCAATGCACAACGGCGAGCCGAGATTGAAGGTCGTGCGCCACAAGTTGTTGGACCACTAGTCGCATTGGGAGCAGGTGGATTTGCCGACGATATTGCGCCTCATGATGCACTTGTTGCGGTGCCTTCGCCTTCGGGTGAATGGTTTATCGGAGAAACAACTGCAGATGCGCGCCGCGCCGCCGGAACTGTTCAGGGTCGGAAATCAAGTCTCGGACTTTCATATCCTGTTGATTTTTCCAAGGATCTTTCTGAGGATTCATTCGCACACACTTTGCAAACAACATGGGTTGAGCCGGCCTACCTTGAGCCTGATGCAGTGTGGTGCGAACCTGGTGGCAAGCCAGTGGGGCCATTGTTAAATGGCGGCGCTTTTGGTGCTAAGTCCATCACGAGTGAGCTAGCGCTTGAACTTCAAGAAGTTGCTCGACGTTTAGCGAATGAACATCAACGTCCCGTGCGAGTGGTGTTGTCGCGAGAAGATATTGTTCGTCGCTCACCCAAGCGGCCACCGATGGCACTTGGCGTTCGCTCTGACGGTAGCGGTGAAGTTTGGGTGGCGCGCACTTCGGGAATCGCTCACTTGATCAGTAGTTATGCACCTGATTGGACGTTGCATGAAGTTGATGTCGACGGTCCAGCAACTGCATTTGAAGTTCGGGCAGCAGGATGGGCTGAAATTGCGGTGATGAAATCTTCAGTCAGTGCTGTCACTGAATGGGGTGATTACGTAGTATCACCCGAAGGTGCTCAAGCTTGGGCGCGCGTTGACAAAGACGGGATTCAGGTACGTGTTCAGTGTGGGCGCGTTCTTGATGAGACTGTGCTGCGCTCGTATTGCATTGGTGCTGCGCATATGGCACTCGGATGGGTTCGTAGTGAAGGAATTGCTGTCAATGAAAATGGCGAGCCAGTAGATCTCACGATTCGATCTTTTGGTGTGATTCGCGCGGTGGACACTCCAGCGATTGAGATTGAGTTAGTGGAGAGCGATGATCCGGCATTGAACGGAAGTGATGCGGTGTTTGCCGCAGTTGCCGCAGCTACTTGGCGGGCTGCTGGATTTCCAGCGCAGTGGCCATGTCAGCGTTGACTTAACCCCAAAACTTGGTGGCCGCAAAAAAGAGACTGTTGATGGTAAAAATCGCTGAAATCATCACCATGTAGTTCTTGCGGAACATTTGATGCATCTCAGTTCTTAGTTCGGCGATTTCAAGTCGAACGTCGGCGATATCGCCTTTGAGTTCGGTTCGTAATGAAGCGGTTTCGGCGCGTAGGTCGGCGATATCGCCTTTGAGTTCGGCGCGGAGGTCGGCGATGTCGCCTTTGAGTTCGGTGCGCACACCACTAATTTCGGTTCTGAGGTCGTTATGAACCTCATTGAACTGAATCTTTAGAAGGGCACTATGAAGCTCGAGGTCGGTCTTTGTTGCGACGTCTTCCCAAACGCTGGTCGGTAAAAGTGTCATCAGTGTGTCTGCCTCCTTTCGACCGAATTTTTCGGTCGCCGCTAGATACAAGTCTTGTCGTTTGCTCTCGTCAATTGCCATTCTGATGCCTTTCAGTTGTTCAGTCAATGAGGTGTGGCGATCAGAACTCACATAGCGGTGAGCCAAGTAGCGATTTTGACAACTAACATTCGGGGCATGGCAAAAACTTCCGCACCTAAGCCCCTCGGTCCGTATACCCCTGTCGTTCGCGCTGGCGATTGGGTGATTGTGTCAGGCCAACTTGGCATCAAAGACGGCGTCTTGGTCCCCGGCGGTGTCGCTGGCCAAACCACACAGGCCGTGAAGAACCTCAAAGAGCGATTGAAGGAGGCCGGGGTCAGCATTCATGACATCGCCAAGACCTTGTGCTTCCTGACCGACATGGACACTTTCGCCACGTTTAACGAGGCATATGTCGCCGGCTTTGATGGAGCCCGTCCGGCCCGTTCAACGATTGGCGTCGCGGCGCTTCCATTTGGTGGAGCAGTCGAGATTGAAGCTTGGGCATATAAGCCACTCGCGCCAGTCAAAAAAGCGGCCGAGAAGAAGGCTCCCGCGAAGAAAGCCGCGGTAAAGAAGACGGCGACCAAGAAGGCCGTTGCGAAAAAGGCGCCGGCTAAGAAGTCGCCAGCCAAAAAAGTCACCGCTAAGAAGTCGGCAACTCGCCGCGCCAAGAAGTAGGTTTTGATCATGCCCGGTGCAGTGATTCTCATGATCGTCCTTCTCGGATTTCCCATCATCTTTGGTTTGTCAATGGCGGGATTGGCAGCGTTGCTTGGTCATCTGTTGTGGAAAGACGGCGAAATTCGCAACGAGGGCAGCGAGCTGCTCGATCTCAACACCTGACGCTGTTGACTGCGTCATTCGTCAGCGAAGGCTGACTCATGGTTGGAATGCACACACCCGACGCCGAAATGGCTCGGCTTGCCAGCAAAGCTCTTTTGTATTCAATTGACCGTATTCGTATTGACCCGCCACCGCTGGGTGCGCCGCGACCCTATGAAGAATTGCTTGAAGCGGTTGGACAGACGATTACCAAAGAGGGAATAACCGGGGCAGAGGCTTTACGGCTTTTCACTGAAGTTCTTGCACCCTCGTCGATTTCAGTTGACCATCCAAAATTTCTGTCTTTCGTTCCAGGCGCACCGACTGAGGCGTCAATCATTTTTGACATGGTCGTTTCGGCCGCCAGTATCTATGCCGGATCCTGGCTTGAAGGAGCGGGCGCAGTCT
>JBIKOO010000007.1:0-71427 GCA_044358015.1 Ilumatobacteraceae bacterium | reverse complement strand
GACGTACAGAACTACACCAATATCGCTCCGGTGATGCAGGTCTCGGAGATCATCGAGGGCTGATGCGGTAACTGCATCGGCCATCACCGGCTGGTGCAAATTGCACCCGTTCAACAGTGGTGTCTGGTCCGAGCGCGGTGCGAAAAACCACCAGTTCGGATTCGCATAATCCGGCGCATGCTTCGGCGGCCTGGGCAATGGCGCAGTGATGCTCGGTCAACATCAGGCTGCCGTCTGGGGCGACGCTCGATTCCGCGCGATAGCCCTCGGCGTCGCGGGCCGCTGCGAGTTGCTTCACGCGATCAGCGAGCGGAAGATCAGCCATGAGATTTTGGTAGTGCTTGGCCAAACGTTCGCCCCGACGGGTGAGAACAGCCTGTATCGCTTCGGGTCCAAGGGTTTCGGCCATCCCAACTAGTAAGTCAACGGCCAGGTCGTGATGGCGATCGGGGAAAGTCTCGGGGAAACTGTCCGAGATACTTTGCAACTTGTCGTGATTCAAAACCCAATGGACGGCGGGTCGGCCGCGAGTTGTTCCTGAGTTGGGTTGAAGATCACGACAAACCAAACCCTCAGCTTCTAGTTGCTCAAGATGTTGGCGCATTGCTGCATCAGTGACTCCGCAAATCCGCGCCATTTCGGGGGCGGTGGAGGACGGAACCACCTGTAGGTGCTCAATCATGCGTTGTTTGGTCTGCCCAGATGCCACGTCGGGCAGGATATCTGAATAACGCAAGTAGTTACTTGGAAAATTCACCGATGTTCCGACGAAGTCTGAGCAAGACAGTGGGAAAGCCCGTTTCTTTGACAAACTGTAAAGGTGACGATCACCGCTGTGAGTTCAGAGACAACTGCCGCCCTTGAAAACCAGTTCGGTCTGGCCGATCGAGTTGTGGATGCCAAGGCTCTGGCGAACAGCGTTGCTCGATTCCGCGAACAGGGAATCGTGTTGCCCACCTTTGCGCAGTTGGCCAACCCGGCCTCGGTTGATCCAACAATTGTCGGCGACGCCAACCCGCAAGGCCCCGATGCTCGCAACTTGTGGCGTGTGCATTGGTACAACGATCTCAACGGCAACCGTGTCAGTGTTCCCGATCACGTTGTTCTTCCGTCATCGCTGACGGGTGTACCGAACCCGATCATCGTTGTATTTGGTGATCGCTTCCCAATGATCACCGCGCACAAGGTGCTGGCGGCCTACTCATGTCTTGCACCGCGAGTTGTGACTGGTCAGTTTGATCCCACGTATCACCGAGCCATTTGGCCATCAACGGGCAATTACGCACGCGGTGGTGTGGCCATCAGTCGCATCATGGGATGTCGCGGTGTGGCGATTTTGCCCGCGGGTATGAGCCAAGAGCGTTTTGATTGGCTTGATAAGTGGTGTGCCAACCCAGCGGAAGATGTCATCAAGACCATTGGCACCGAGAGCAACGTTAAAGAAATTTACGACGCATGTAATGAACTCGATAAAGACCCTGTGAACTTCATCTTCAATCAGTTCTGTGAATTCTCTAATCATCTCGGTCACTACGAAGTCACTGGACGTGCGCTTGGTCATGTGTTTGAAACTGTTCGCGACTCAATGAAGAAAGCCGGACGCGATATTTCACTCGCCGCATTTACGTCGGCAACTGGTTCAGCCGGGACCATCGCAGCTGGTGATCGTTTGAAAGATGATTACGGCGCAAAGATCGTTTCAGTTGAAGCACTTGAGTGTCCGACGATGCTTGAAAATGGTTTCGGAGAACACAACATTCAAGGAATCGGCGATAAGCACATTCCATTGATTCATAACATCACGAACAGTGATGTCATCTGTGGCATCAGCGATCAGGCGACTGACGAACTTGATGTTCTTTTCAATACTCCTGCCGGCCGGGCCTATCTTGCCGAGAAAAAAGGTTTGTCCGCCGAACTCATAGACGCTCTTGCGCACTTTGGTTTCTCGTCAATCTGCAACACTCTTGCCGCAATCAAGACTTCAAAGTTGCTCAATCTCGGACCTGACGAAGCAGTCATTACGGTTGCAACCGATGGTGGAGCCTTGTATCCAAGTTCACGAGTCACCACGCTTGCTGAACGCTTCAACGGTGAAATGACTGCTGTCGATGCAGCCGAAGTATTTGGTCGTCACTTTGGGCATGTCACAACTGAAGACATGATCGAATGCACCGAGCGCGATCGCAATCGTATTTTCAACTTGGGTTACTACACCTGGGTTGAACAGCAGGGCACACCCTTTGAGTTGTTTGAGGCTCGGCGAGATCAATCTTTCTGGAAGGGTCTGCGCCGCTACCTACCAATCTGGGATGAAATGATCACAGACTTCAATGCCCGCGTCACCAAGGGCTGAAGTAATACATGTCTGGATTCACGTGTGCAACGTGCGCCGAAAAGGTTTCGGTAGACACGTTTGCGCCGTGGCGTTGCCCTAACGAGAATGGCGATCGACATCATGTTTTGTTGATCGATCAGAGCGATCAACACATTGTTGAAAGTCATCCCAATCCGTTCATTGCTTTTCGTCGCAATATGTTGTGGTGGCAATTTGCTACGGCTAACGGAATGACCGATGAGCAAACAATCGTTCTTGTTCAACGTATTGATGATGCGATCACCAAAGTAGGTGGTGTTGGTTTTGTGACCACGCCATTGACTTATCAGTCCGCCTTCAGCGATGAATTGTCTTTTGAATCACCAGGTGGAATCTGGGTGAAAGACGAAACCCACAATGTCGGCGGAAGTCAGAAGGCCCGACACTTGATGTCAATTCTTTTGCACCTTTTCGTTGCCGAAGAATTGGGTATCGCGCCATGGGCTCATCCATCGTCACGTCCAACTCTTGCTATTTCATCATGTGGCAATGCAGCAATCGCTGCGTCTACTTTGGCGGCAGCCGCGAAATGGCCCATTGACGTATTCATTCCAGAGTGGGCCGGAGGCGTTGTTGTTGAAACACTCACTGCACTTGGCGCACGGATTAACCGTTGTGCTCGTCAAAGCCAAGATCCCCCTGGCGATCCGACGGTCTTGAGATTCCGCGAAGCCGTCAACAACGGTTCAATTCCTTTCAGCGTGCAAGGTCCTGAAAATGCGTTATGTCTTGATGGTGGTCGAACCATTGGCTGGGAAATGGGGCAGCAATTAGCACATGTAAATATCTCCGAACTTGACGCAGTTTTTGTGCAAGTCGGTGGTGGCGCTTTTGCGGCATCGCTTTCGCGCGGACTCAGCGAGTCAGGAATCGCCGCGCCTCTTGTGGCAGTGCAAACCGAAGGGTGCGCGCCGTTATCGCGAGCATGGAATACTGCGCAATCAGATGCAAAACCCGCGCAACATTGGACGCAACACATGTGGCCATGGGAGTCCGAGCCCGTTTCGTTAGCCGACGGAATCCTTGATGACGAGACGTACGACTGGGTTGCTGATCTTGCACAGATTCAGCAGACGAATGGTCAAGTTGTGGTCGCACGAGAGTCTGAAGTGATCGATGCATCGCAACTTGCTCCCCGAACGACATCAATTAATGCAAGTCCAACTGGAACCGCCGGTGTTGCTGGTCTGCTAGCAATGCGTTCGCAGTTCGCGAACACGGCTCGAGTCGCAGTGGTGCTATCGGGGATCAGGCGCTAGGGGCCTCGTGCAACAGGCCGTCTTCGACGTCATAGACAAAACCGCGAATATGCAATTTGTATTTGATGAAGGGGCTCATCGATAGGCGTTTCATATTTTGCGTGACGCTCTGATACGGATCACGGAATGATTCCAGCGCCCACCAGGGGCGAACACCGCACTCGTCCTCAATTTCGTGTTTGAACGCATCTTCCTCAACATTGTGTAATCCGCAGTTGGTGTGATGTATCAGGATCACTTCTTGGGTGCCGAGGCGGCGTTGCGACAGCACGAGCGAACGAATGACATCATCGGTCACAACTCCGCCGGCGTTGCGAATGATGTGAGCATCGCCATGGGCAAGCCCGAGCATCTGGAAAATGTCCATACGACTGTCCATACAAGCGACAATCGCCAGGTGTCGCTTGGGGGCGAGGGCAAGTCCGTTATCGGGAAAATTCTGGGAAAAATGCTGATTGTTCTGGAGCAGGTCATCCGTATTTGGTGTGAATTTTTCGGGTGTTACCACGCCGACATTGTGTCATACCGAGAGGTAGTCTCAGCGTATGACTTTTGATGCAACTGCTCCCATGGGCCTCGATGCTGGCGATGGCGCCGGACGTTCCGATATCTTCACCCGCCTTTTGAAGAACCGCGTGATCATGTTGGGTACTGATGTCAACGATGACATGGCGAACCAGATCTGTGCTCAATTGCTGTACCTCGAAGGCGAAGATCCCGCGGCCGATATTTGGTTGTACATCAATAGTCCTGGCGGTTCAGTGACCGCTGGTATGGCGATTTACGACACCATGCAATTTGTGAGTTGCGATGTCGCAACCGTATGCATGGGCCTTGCGGCTTCCATGGGTCAATTCTTGTTGACCGCCGGAACGACTGGTAAGCGTTACACGCTTCCTAACGCGCGCATCATGATGCACCAGCCCCTGGCCGGACTTCGCGGTCAGGCCACCGACATCTCAATTCAAGTTGAGCAGTTGGGTTACACCAAGCGTCGCATGGCTGAACTCACCGCGTTCCACTCGGGTCAAACCCTCGAGCGCATTCAGGCTGACGCCGAACGCGACCGCTGGTTCACCGCCGAACAAGCACAAGAATATGGCTTGGTTGACAAAGTAATTTTGAAGCGCGGCGAAATCCGCTGATCTCGTTGCGCTACGGCGCAAGAGTGGTTGGGGGCGCAATGCTGCCTTCAAGACCAATGACATCGGGCATTGCTAGGCCACACGTTGATTCGACCCACGTCGCAATATTGCGCGCGGGTCGTTCGGCTTTGTAGGCCGCATCAGAAAGTTCTTGACGACTCAGCGGATCTTCGGGATCAACATCGGCCGCCTGGTCGATGAGAGCGGTGACTGTCTTCCAATCAGATTCGATGGCAAGAGGAGTGATCTTGGACAGACTCTTATAACGGCTGAGCAAATCTCCGATATCTGAAGTGACAGTTAACGGGCCAGTGAGTCCAGGTAGTTGTTTTTCTAGTTCGCCACAAAAGTTGGCTCCGCCGCGTTCGGCGTCGCTGCATCCGACACTGAGGGCTGTCAACACCAGCGCACATCCAGTTGTCAACAAAACCTTAGGTAGACCACTTGTGAATTTCATGAATTCACAGTCTCTCAGACGCTGGCCTCTGAGTTATGTCACGCCGTATGTCACCGTGAATTCGAGGTCATCCCCACTATGTCGCGAGCAGAAATCTCTGCGATTAATCATTTTGGAGGAATGCATGTTGTCAGCAGTACGTACTGCGAGTGTGGTTGCCGCCACGGGTTGTCAAGTCATGGTGGAAGCGCATATCGGGCTTGGATTGCCAGGGTTCACAATTTTGGGCCGGCCCGATGATGTCTGTCGCGAGGCTCGCGATCGTGTTCGTGCGGCCATTGTGACAAGTGGGTTTTACTGGCCGAGTCGGCGCATCACCTTGAACCTTGCCCCGTCCACGCACAAGAAAGTCGGTAGTGCTCTCGATCTTGCAATTGCGATTGCGTTGTTGATTAGTGACGAACAATTGCCAGCCGAGTGCGCAGATGGTCTTGCTTTCATCGGTGAACTTGGTCTTGACGGACGCGTGCGTGCAGTGAGTGGAGTTGCCCCAATGGTCATGGCGCTTCGCAGCGGAACACCAGCAGCTGACGATGACGAATACGAACTTCCGTCGATGAAACCGTTACGCGGGGTCATTGTTCCGGCTGGCAATGTTGCCGAAGCCCGCATCGCTCGTCCGCCGGCAGTACGCGTCGCTCAATCTTTGCGTCAAGTTGCTGAATGTCTCGTCGGCAATATGGCATGGCCAGATATCAACGAAAGCAAAGGCGCCGATGTCGGTGTCGAAAAGATTCCTGATCTGTCCGACGTACGCGGTCAGACGGCAGCGCGACTTGGTCTTGAACTGTCGGCGAGTGGGGGACATCACCTTTTGTTGGTCGGTCCACCGGGATCAGGAAAGACGATGTTGGCTCAACGATTGCCCGGTATTTTGCCCATCCTTGATGATGAGACAGCACTTGAGGCGACGATGATTCGTTCGGCGGCTGGTGAACCGCTTCCTGCGAATGGTCTTGTGACGCGACCACCCATCCGCATGCCCCATCATTCGGCGAGCGCAGTTTCAATTGTTGGCGGTGGGTCGACCTCAATGCGGCCTGGTGAAGTTTCCTTGGCGCACGGCGGGGTGCTCTTCCTCGACGAGTTAGGCGAGTTTGCCCCGTCAACTCTTGACGGTTTACGACAACCACTTGAAGAGGGTGTCGTGCGCGTGGCGCGAGCAAATACGCGGGTGTCGTTACCCGCTCGATTCACGTTGATTGGTGCGACCAACCCGTGCCCATGTGGTGGTGGTGCGCCAGGTTCGTGCGAATGTGATGAAGCGGCGCTCGCTAAATATCGACGCCGCTTTAATGGTCCATTTCTTGATCGATTTGATGTGCGTGTTTTGGTGCACCGTCCAGGAGTGGATGAATTATTGGGAGGAGAATTGGGTGAGAACACTGAATCGGTGGCCGCTCGCGTGTTGCGTACTCGATCAATTGCAATCGAACGACAGGGAATGTTGAACGCACGTTTGTCAGGTGAGTTGCTTGAACAGTTTGCTCCAGTCTCTGAAGCAGGGATGAACTTGTTGCGTTACGAACTAGAAATCGGTCGGCTGACCGGACGTGGACTTCATCGGGTACGGCGAGTTGCACGAACTTTGGCCGATCGCGATCTGCACGAAGGTGCACTGAGCGATCGACACATTGCCGCGGCCTTAGCATTACGGGCGCGGATTGCGCCACGTCGAGGCGATGACTTGCGGCAAGTGGTGTAACCATGTTGATCCAGTCACAACAGCCCGTCGAGATACAACAGTCCGTTGAGAAACTTAAAGACACGGCAACGCGACTTGCGCTACTGCCATGGATGACCCCAAAACGGTTACGGACATTGCTGTCGTTGGGAGAACCCAGTGACATCAGCGCGGTGTTAAGTGGTTGGTCAGTCGAGCATCGTTCGCCAATGGTTGATATTGCACCCAATGTTCATGCGCTATTGACGACTCACTGTTCAAAAACAATCAAGCGCATGCTGGGCGATGTGTGGTGTGAAGCTCTTCGTGGCAACGTTGATCTACCACAAGCACTTGAAACGATGGATCTGCACGTTATTGGTCGTGGCCAATATCCACAGCAGTTGAACGATGATCAGGATGCGCCGCCATTGTTGTATTCGCGTGGCAATCTTGAATTGCTCTCATGTCGTCGTGTCGGAATTGTTGGAACGCGAAATGCAACAGAGCACGGCCGCAGTACGGCATTCACGTTTGGCAAGACGTTGGCACAAAATGGCGTTGCCGTGGTTTCGGGTTTGGCGCGCGGCATTGATGCCGCCGCACATCGTGGAGTGTTGGCGGCGGTGTCTGAAAAACCCAGTTCTGAATCAACAGACAATGCTGGTCCAATCGCGGTCGTGGCAACGGGACTCGACGTGGTCTATCCACGAGAGCATCACAGTCTGTGGGCTGAGGTCGGCGAACGCGGTTTGCTACTATCCGAAAACCCGCCGGGCACCGGACCGTTGCCATATCGCTTTCCTTTACGCAATCGCATCATTGCAGCGTTGAGTGAGGTGTTGCTCGTCGTTGAATCGCGTCTTGATGGTGGTTCTTTAATTACGGTTCGTGAGGCATTGGATCGCGGTGTCACGGTGATGGCGGTACCTGGTGCCACATCGACAAAAGCTGCGCAAGGGACCAACATGCTCATCCGTGATGGTGCCTTAGTCGCTATTGAACCAGAAGATGTATTGATGGCGCTCGGCCTTGATACTCGGCGAATTGTGCCAAGTTTTGATGCACGTCAGCTGCCACTGTGGCCCGATTCAGATGTCCTTGACTTAATCACAACCGATCCACTCACACTGAATGAAGTTGCCCGACTGGCCAGTGAAAAACTGGCGATGTCATTTGGTGATGTCGCCGTCAGCCTCGGTCGATTAGAGGCACATGGTTGGCTGATGTGCACTGCTGGCTGGTTTGAACGCGTAGGTGCCCGATAAGGGTCTCATCGACTCTGTACTCTGACATCGTGCATCAATCAGCCGGCGAAACGTTCAGTGCAACGTGGGGAGTTGATGACTTCATTGGTTCGTTGACATCAGTCTCTGAAAACACGTTGGCGGCTTATCGCAGTGATCTCGTTGATTTTGTTGAATGGGCCGAAAGGGGATTGGCCGATACGCCAGCCCGCGTTGACCGCTTAATCTTGCGCCGGTACTTGGCCTATCTCGGATCACGTTCATTTGCTAAACGCAGCATTGCCCGAAAAGCATCGGCATTACGGCGCTACTTTTCTTGGGCCCGCCGAACTGGTTTGGTTGAGGTTGATCCAGCTGTGGCCTTACGCGCACCAACGGGCGAAGGTCGCCTTCCAAGAGTTCTTGATGGGCCAGAGTTGCAGACACTGCTCGAACCAACCGAGATTGACGAAGCCGAACCACTGTGGCGTCGCCGTCGCAATGATGCGCTACTTGAAGTGCTGTACGGAAGCGGTCTGCGTGTGAGCGAACTGTGCAATCTTGATATTGACAGTGTTGATCTCAAGCGCAGTGTTGTCACGGTGTGGGGTAAGGGCGGTAAAGAACGCCGGGTCCCGATGTCTCTTGCGGCCGTTGAAACCATTCAAGACTGGCTGACATCGCGACCCGAAGTGACGGGCGCACTTTCTGGGGCCGCCCTGTTCTTGAATTCAAAAGGTGGGCGACTCGGTACCCGTGATGTGCGCAGGGTTCTTGACGAGCGGTCGGTGAATCCCACGCACCCTCACGCTTTGCGCCATACCTACGCCACACATTTGCTGGATGGAGGGGCCGATTTGCGGTCAGTCCAAGAACTTTTGGGCCACAGCGACGTGGCGACGACCCAGCGATACACGCACGTCAGTAAAGAGCGTCTACGGTCGGTGTATACAAGTACTCATCCTCGGGCCTAGCGGTCTGGGCATGACGCCACTGCAACCGACGAACGTTTTACGAACATGACCGAGCCCGAAAACAACACCGACACACCTGATGCGCCCGAGGAAAAACCGTCGCGCACAACGCCGGCCATCGAGCGGGCTTGGGTGCGTTGGGTTGAAGAGCGTGATGAAGCTGCTCGCGATCAATTGATCGTGCACTACTCGCCACTTGTGAAGTTCGTCGCTGGCCGTGTCGCCGCTGGATTGCCGGCAGGTATTGATACCGGAGAACTGAATGGCACTGGTGTTTTTGGATTGATGGATGCAGTTGATCGATTTGATCCGAGCCGCGGATTCAAGTTTGAAACCTTCGCGGTGCCGCGCATTAAGGGTGCAATTCTTGACGGATTGCGCGCCCTTGATTGGGTGCCACGCTCGGTGCGTTCACGTTCACGGCAAATTGAAACTGCAGTTGCCAAGCTGGGGAATGAACTCAAACGTGCGCCAACTGACGAAGAGATCTGCGCTGAACTCGGGATTGATATCGAAGAATTGCAGAAGTGGTTATCAACAATTTCGGTCGCAAACGTTGGTCCCCTTGACCATGTTGTCGGCGGTGGCGACGGCGAGCAACGTCAATTGCCTGCTTCGCCCGATCAAGGTCCTGATGCAATCGTTGAAGATCAAGAGTTGCGCCAAACAATGCGTTCAGAAATTCGAAGCTTGCCCGAACGGGAACGTACCGTCGTTGCGCTGTACTACGACGAAGGCATGACCTTGGCTGAAATCGGCTCGGTGCTTGGTGTCACTGAAAGTCGCGTGTCGCAGATCCATTCAAAGGCAATCATCTTGTTGCGGGCGCGCATGTCAGCCGCTGGCGTATAAAACCAAAATCAGTTCACCGCCACTCATTAACTTTTGCTCACGCTGTTTGGTGATTCTTTTTGCTTTTCTCGTGACTGCGAGTTGTTTGGTGCCACCTGTCAATACCGCGGTGGCGTTTCCGTACATTGAACCGGCCTGCGCCTATTGCCCGGGGCGTCGAACAATTGATTTTGAGCAGTCGGTGGGTCGTTCGGTTGTTTCTCCCGTGGCAGGAAGAATTACCTTCGCGGGAAAGGTCGTTGACCAGCAGTTCGTGACGATTGATCCCACACCGAGCACCGGATTTGACCCCGCAGTGGTTCTGACGATTGGGGGACTCGTGATTGGCCCTGATGTCGGGTCGGGGCAAATCGTGAAGTCTGGTGAACAGATAGGTGTCTCCAACGGACTCATTCATCTCAGCATGCGATACATCAGTGAAGGAAAACCGGCTCGTTATGTAGATCCCACGCCGTATGTGGGACGACGTCGAACTCGAGCCCGATTGATCCCTAATTCGCGCCGTGGCGGTCGGCCGGTCGCTCAGCAGTTGAGTTGTCCGGCGTCTTTTGGCAGGTGAGGTGGCACTTCGGGGCCTGATCCCGCTAGTCTGCACCCCTGAAGAAATAACTGTGCAAGAAACAAGTTCTTGCGCCAAACCAGAACGCATGGTCCTCATCCTGCGGTCGTCACTTTGTGATGCGAGGTCCCGTGCCCCTAACCGCAGAAACAGGAGGACAGTGCCATGGCCATCGTCACGATGCGTCAACTATTGGAAGCCCGAGTTCATTTCGGTCACCAAACCCGTCGTTGGAACCCCAAGATGCGTCGCTTCATCTTCGGTGAGCGCAACGACATTTACATCATCGACTTGCAGCAGACCCTTGAGCGCATCGAGACCGCTTACGCATTCGTGCGTGACTTGGTCGCCGGTGGCGGTTCGGTTCTGTTCATTGGAACAAAGCAGCAGGCTCAAGACCCCATTGCTGGATTCGCCGAGAAGTGCGGCATGCCGTACATCAACGAGCGTTGGTTGGGTGGAATGCTCACCAACTTTGAAACGATTCACAAGCGCGTGCAGAAGATGCTCGAACTTGAGCGTCTTCAAGAAACTGGTGACTTCGCTTTGATGCCGAAGAAAGAAGCTCTTTTGAAGAGTCGCGAATTGGCCAAGTTGCAGAAGAACCTCAGCGGTATTCGCCACATGACCAAGCGCCCGCAGTGTGTCTTCATCATCGACACCAAGAAAGAACACATCGGCGTCACCGAAGCGAACAAGCTCGGTATTCCGATCGTTGGAATCGTTGACACCAACGTCGACCCCGATCTCATCACGTTCCCAATTCCTGGTAACGACGATGCAATTCGTGCGAACGAATTGATGTCAAAGATGATTGCCGAAGCAGTGATCGAGGGTCGTTACATCGCATCGAAGCGCAATCCTGGTTTGGTTGCCCCTGAAAAGAGCGACGCCGAAAAGGCTGAGTTCGCAGCGAACCAGGCCAATGCTCGTACGCAAGCAGCTGCCGCTCAAGCCGAGCGCGAAGCCCGTCTTGCTGCATCAAAAGCTCCTGTTGCTGAAGCAACTGATTCTTCCCCGGAGGCCTGAGAAATGTCGTTTACAGCTAAAGATGTTCAGAGTCTGCGTCAGTCCACCGGCGCCGGCATGATGGATTGCAAGAAGGCTCTCGAAAATAACAATGGTGACATTGAAGAGGCCAAGCAGTGGTTGCGCGAAAAGGGTTTGGCTGCCTCAGCTAAGCGTGATGACCGTGACAACAACCAAGGCGTTGTTGCTCTTGTCGTCACCAACAATGTTGGTGCAATCGTCAAGCTCAAGTCAGAAACTGACTTCGTTGCTGGTAGCGATCAGTTCAAGGGTGAAGCGCAAGCTTTGGCCGAACTTGTTGCTGCAAAAAGCGAAGCCGCCGTTGCTGAGCGCGCCACGATCCTTGATGACCTGAAGATCGTTCTGAAAGAAAAGATCGAACTCGGCGAAGTCGTACGCATCGAAGCAGCACCTGGCAACATTGTTGACAGTTACCAGCACATCCAAGGTGGACGTGGAGTCAATGCAGTTCTCGTCGAACTCGAAGGCGGTTCAGTTGAACTTGCTCACGACATCGCCGTGCACATTGCGTTTGCTCGCCCCAAGTACTTGAACCGTGAAGAAATTCCGGCCGACGTTCTTGAAAAAGAAAAGGCCACCCTCGAAGCGATCAGTCGCAACGAAGGTAAGCCCGAGGCTTCATTGGCCAAGATCGTTGAGGGCCGCATTAACGGTTTCTACAAAGACGTGTGCTTGGTCGAACAGCCTTACGCCAAAGATGACAAGCAGTCGGTCACCCAAATTTTGGGCGGCGCGAAGATTATTCGTTTCGCTCAAGTTGAGATCGGCTGATTGATCATGGCCGGAACTGACGCTGGTTCATCCCGTCAGGCCGACCGTCCCGCATGGAAGCGGGTCGTGCTGAAACTGTCGGGAGAGGCCTTGGCCGAACCGACTGGTTTTGGACTTGATAATGGGGTTTTGCATCAGGTTGCAACCGAGATCAAAGACGTCCGCGACAATCTCAAGATTGATGTCGCGGTCGTCGTTGGCGGTGGCAACTTCTGGCGTGGCCTAAAAGGTGCCGGGCAGGGCATGGACCAAGCTCAGGCCGACTTCATGGGCATGATTGCCACCGTGATGAACGGTTTGGCATTGCAAGATGCGCTCGAACGAGTCGGTCAACAAAGCCGAGTCATGACTGCTATTGAAATGCCTAAGGTCGCCGAGCCGTACATTCGCCGTCGGGCTGAGCGCCATATGGAAAAGGGTCGCGTCGTTATTTTTGCTGGTGGAACGGGAAATCCGTTCTTTACGACCGATACTGCCGCTGCCCTGCGGGCCGCGGAAATCGATGCTCAGGCCATCTTGAAGGGCACCCACTCGGGAGTTGATGGGGTGTACACCGCGGATCCCAAACTTGACCCCATGGCGACTCGGTATGATCGTATTTCGCATAAGGAAGTCATCGAAAAAGAGCTCCGGGTCATGGACGCCACGGCAATCGCCTTCTGCCGCGATAACAAAATTCCGATCGTGGTTTTCGATGTCAGCACCCCTGGGAACATCAGATCCGTTCTTGAGGGCCACGCCATAGGTACGCTGGTCGGGTGACTGACGACATCCTTCTCGAGGCCATCGACAAGATGGATAAAGCCGTCGAGCACGCCCAAACATCGTTCACCACGATTCGCACGGGTCGAGCGACGCCGGCTCTCGTTGAAAAGCTCATTGTCAGTTACTACGGGGCCGATGTACCGTTGCAACAATTGGCTGGTTTTCAAGTCCCCGAGGCTCGCACGCTGGTGATTAAACCTCACGACCGTGGCTCATTGAATGCCATTGAAAAAGCCATTCGTGACAGCGACTTGGGTATGTCCCCGTCAAACGATGGTGTCATTATTCGTCTCAATTTCCCGATGCTCACCGAAGAGCGACGCCGCGACTACGTGAAACTCGTGAAGAATATGGCTGAAGATGGTCGAGTTGCCGTGAGAAATGTGCGACGAGATGCTCGTAAACAATTAGAAACGGCTGAAAAAGCCGGAGAAGTGTCCGCAGATGAACTTGAGCGGGCGGAAAAAGAACTAGACAAGATCACGCACGACCATGTTGAACACATTGACAAGGCCGTGCAACGTAAAGAACAAGAACTTCTGGAAGTCTGATAGGACGGGACCATGAGCGATGACATGTGGCGCAGGGGTGCTGGCTCAGGCCAGGACGACGAATTCGAAGACTTCGGTGAACTCCGATTCTCCGACGATGAAGGTGACGATGAGCCGGCTCCGTTGAGTTTTGGTGACAGCGACACCGGATCACTTCCGCATTGGACAGAAAAGCCCACGGGAGAATTGCCGCGACTTTTCGGTGATGATCCATCAGGTTCGGTCTCGCGTCCGATTCCGCGCGACCCGTCACGCGAACTGGACCGTGAAGAGTCAGGCGAGGTTGACGTGTGGGGTTCGTACTCAGGTTCTGCTCCTCGTCCGATTCCCGATCGCCCGTCCGGTGCAACCGAGCGACCGAGTGATGACTCAAGCAGTGGTCGTCCGCGCGTTCGCCTCGGCGAAGCGACTGGCGGAACGCGTCGCGATGACTCGACCGGTACATCAACTCGTCCGATTCCGAATGTTCGTCGTGACGACGCTTCAGACACCAGTGGTACTAGTCGTACCAATCGTATTTCGATTGGTACCGATGACACGCAGGGTCGTCCGGTAACGGGCAGTCGCCCGCGGCCAACGTCTGAACGGGGACCACGCCCGCGTCCTGATGCCCGACCGAGCGAACGTGGTCAACGAAGCATTCCGGCGCGCCCCGGCGTTGCTGGACGCGATATGCCAACAGCAATTGCCGTCGGCTTATTGATGCTCGCCGCATTTATTGCTGCACTGTTGTGGAAGCCGGTCGCTGTTTTGGCAATTGTGGTTTTGGTTTGTGGTCTTGCTGCGGTCGAATTCTTTGAAAAAGTTTCTGACAAGGGTTATCGGCCCGCATCAATCGTTGGCATCACCGCATCCATTTGTGCACCGCTTGCTGCCTATTGGGTTGGCGACGGCGCATTGCCTTTGGTGTTCACGTTGGCGTTGATGGCAGCCGCAGTTTCATTCGTCGGCGCAACAAACATTCAGGCGAGTCCGATGCCCAATATGGCCATCACCTCGCTCGGCATGTTGTGGATCGGAATGATGGGTTCATTCGCCGCTCTGTTGGCTGGCGTTTCAAATGTGCCCGGTCTTGCCAATGTCGGTACCGACACCTTATTCATCGTTGCCGTTGGCGTTATAGCCAATGACGTTGGTGCCTTGTTCGTTGGTTCAGCCGCTGGCAAGAAGCCGCTTCGTGCCTGGATCAGCCCCAACAAAACTGTTGAAGGATTGATGGGCGGAACACTCGCAACATTGATCGCGATGTGGGTTGTCAGTTTGCAGAGCGACACGTGGAACAATGTCGGTGAAGTTTTGATGTTGGCCATTGTGGTCGCAGTACTCGCACCGCTTGGCGACTTGGTCGAGAGCATGTTCAAGCGCAACCTGGACATCAAAGACTTTGGCACGGTCATTCGTGGCCACGGCGGAGTCCTTGATCGTTTCGACGGCTTCTTGTTCGTCCTCCCGGCTGCTTATTACTTGTTGATGGTGCTTCAGCCTTACGCCTCGTGATGTGAACGGTGAGTACCGTTCGCATTTCAATAGCTGGTAGTTCGGGTTCAATAGGTACCCAAACTCTTGATGTGATTCGCGCTGAAAATGCGCGTTACTCGCAAGGTCGGTCCGATGTCGAATACGTCGTACATGGACTAGGTCTTGGTTCAAACATTGATGTGCTTATTTCTCAAGCGCGCGAATTTCAACCAGTTGTCGTTGCGGTTGCTGATGAGACGCGTCATTCAGAAGTGCGCGAAGCGCTTCCTGGTATCAGGGTCGTGCGCGACATGGCCGATCTTGTGGACGGTGCCGATGTCGTGATTAATGCCGTCGTGGGATTCGCCGGTCTGCCTGTCACCCTTGAAACATTGCGTCAAGGTAGGCGTCTCGCATTAGCGAATAAAGAATCATTGATTGCGGCTGGGCCAGTTGTTCAGCCGTTGCGCTCAGTGCCCGGTGCCGAGATCGTTCCTGTTGATAGCGAACATTGCGCAGTACATCAATGTTTGCGTTCAACGGTTCGGCCAGGTGTTGAAGTTTCGCGCATTGTTTTAACAGCCAGCGGTGGTCCATTTAGAGGTCACACGTTAAGCGACCTAGCTGAAGTCACCGTTGAACAAGCATTGGCACATCCCACGTGGAGTATGGGTCCCAAGATCACCATTGATTCATCGACATTGATGAACAAGGGACTTGAAGTCATTGAAGCTCATGAATTGTTTGGTGTGAGTTACGACCAGATTGAAGTTGTCGTGCATCCGCAATCGGTGATTCATTCAATGGTCGAATTCACCGATGGTTGCACCATGGCGCAGTTGAGCATGCCCGATATGCGTTTACCCATTGGTTACGCACTCGCGCACCCCAACCGAATCGGAACACCATTTGGTCGGATCGATTGGTCGACTTTGACTCATCTTGATTTCAGCGCGCCGGATACTTCGACATTCCGTTGTTTGTCATTGGCGTATCAAGCAGGGCGCACCGGTGGCACTGCGCCGGCCTTTTTGTCAGCTGCGAATGAAGTCGCTGTCGAGGCCTTTTTGGCGGGGACATTGAAATGGCCTGATATTGCTGCCGTTGTTGAATCTTCGCTGCAAAGTCACGTAGCGACGAGTGGCACATTGTCAAGCGAAGACATTATTGAGGCCGACCGCACAGGGCGGGAAGTAGCGCATAAGGTGCTATCCCAATGAGCGTGTATCGATCTTTGCGAGACGAAATGATGGCTGGTGGAGCCGTCGACGAGCCTGGAGCCGACCCCAAAGAACCACGTCAGTCCGTCGCGATCTTGTCGGGTATTGCCATCGTTGCATTGTTGATCTGGCTAGGCATGAGCAACATTTGGAGTTTGGTGCTTGTCGCCGGACTTTTGATTTCGGTTTTCTTGCACGAAGTTGGCCACTTTGTTACTGCAGGTTGGGCCGGAATGAAGCGCACGCAATTCTTCATGGGCTTTGGTCCGAAGCTGTGGAGTATGCATCGCAATGGCGTTGAGTATGGAGTTCGTGCCTTACCGCTTGGTGCATTCGTACGTATCGTCGGCATGAACAATCTTGATCCTGTTGAGGCTGGCGATGAAGCGGTCGCGTATTCTGCCAAGCCCTATCGTTGGCGATTGTTAGTGATCACTGCGGGTTCATTGATGCACCTCATTATCGCGGTCGTCATCATGATGTTCGTCTACACCACGGGTGGTCGCTATCAAGACACGGGTGTCGTGCAGGTTTATGCGATCACTGAAGATTCTCCAGCAGCCGCTGCCGGTATCGGAATCGGCGATGAAATCATGTCGGTCAATGGCACTGAGTTGGCGTCGTCGGACGATTTGCGGACGGTGGTGCGTTCATCGCAAGCCGGTGACGAGATCACGGTTGTTTTCGCAGAAAAGGGTCCTGGTGATGATGGTTCAATGAAGACCGTCAATGTCGTGTTAGATCCGCACCCAACTGATGAGACCCCGGGTATTGGCTACCTAGGAGTCGGTACCGATAGTTATGGTCGCGACCAGTTGGGTCTTGTGTCGGCATCGAGTCATGTCGCGAGCGACTTATGGAATGGCATGGGCAGCACGATCTCGGGCATTGGAACGATCGTCAATCCAGCGAATCAGTGGACTCAGTTGACTGATGAAAATGCTGACCCCATGAAGCGTCCGACAACAGTTGTCGGGATCACCAAGGTTGCGGGCGATATTGGCAACCGTGATGGTTTGTATGGGGTCCTTGAAGTGCTGGCTTCAATCAACGTTTTCGTTGGTCTCTTTAACCTATTGCCGTTGTTACCCTTTGACGGCGGTCACGCCGCTATTGCAACATATGAGCGAATTCGTAGTCGCAAGAATCGGGTCTATCGAGCCGATGTTGAAAAAATGTGGCCTTTGACGGTCGTGGTTTTGACCGCTTTGCTGTTTTTGACTTTCACAGGTTTATATCTCGATATCACACGTCCGTTCTAAACACTGACAGAATGTAAGCAATGTCATCCTCTGCTGGCTCGCTCACGAATCGTCGCCCCACTCGTCAAATCATGGTGGGCAAAGTTCCCGTTGGTGGGGGAGCACCAATCACGGTGCAGTCAATGACCATCACCAAGACCGCTGATGTTGAAGGCACTCTGCAACAGATTTACGCCCTCGCTGCTGCCGGTTGCGACATCGTGCGTTGCACCTGTAACGAAATCGAAGCTGCTGAAGGTCTTGCCCAAATTGTGCCTCGTTCGCCGGTGCCGATCATCGCCGACATTCACCATCAGTACAAGATGGCACTCGCCGCGATGGAAGCTGGCGTTCATGGTTTGCGTTTGAACCCTGGCAACATTCGCCGACCCGAACACATCAAGGCCGTCGCAAGTGAAGCCAAAGATCGTGGTATTCCGATTCGCATCGGAGTTAACGGTGGTTCACTTGATCCCGAGTTGTACGACAAGTACGGCGGCAAGGTCACACCAGAAGCAATGGTTGAATCAGCAATGCGCGAGATTGCCTATTTTGATGAAGTTGGTTTTGATCAGATCAAGATCAGCGTGAAGGCATCGAATGTTCCGCTCATGGTTGAGGCGTATCGCCAACTCAGCGAAGTCACTGATCATCCGTTGCACTTGGGCGTGACTGAAGCGGGTCCGTTGCCGAATGGTTTGCTGAAGGCCACAGCCGGAATTGCAGCACTCTTGCTTGAAGGAATCGGTGACACGATTCGTTACAGCCTCACCGCTGATCCGGTTGAAGAAGCTCGTGCCGGACGGCAATTACTTGAAGCCCTCGGACTCCGCGAACGAAAGAATGTTGATCTCATTGCCTGCCCCAGTTGCGGTCGTGCCGAAATTGACGTGATCGATGTTGCTAATCGCGCAATGAAAGCTTTCGGCGATCGCAAGATTCCTTTACAAGTTGCGGTGATGGGTTGCGTGGTGAATGGACCAGGAGAGGCTCGCGAAGCCGACCTCGGTATTGCTGCTGGCAACAAGCGCGGTCACTTATTTGTGAAGGGTCGCAACGTGGCAGTCGTGCCCGAAAGTGAAATGGTCGAAGCACTCGTTGAATGGGCTGAGTACATCCACGAACATGGTGCAGAAGCAGCGATCGCACGAGTCGACACAGAGAAAGCCGAACGTGAAGCAGCAAAAGATCGATCAATGTTGCTGGACGCTAAAGGCGATGATGCCAATAATGCTCAAGAGCGCATCGTGGAGATTCGCAAAAAGAGCTAGTAGTTAACGGTCGGTCGTTGAATGAGTTAGTTGTTTTCGGTAACTCGGAAAAGTGTTGCTTTGCCACTGAGTGTTATTTCCTCGCCTGGTGCGAGATAACACACTTCGCCACGGTGCAACAGATTGGTTGCCCCAACTCCACACAACGTGAGCTCGCGGGTGCGAGCACGCAGCGTTTCGGTGCCATCAATTTGATGCACCCACAATGTAAATGGCGCATCTGGGGTTTCGTACTTCCATAAGCGACCAGCTTCGGTTTTCGAAACTGGAGTAGCGCGCACGATGGGGTCGGGTAACGGCTGAGGCACGACAGTCGCAAGCAGTTCGTTGACATCAACGTGTTTATTCGTTAAGCCGCACCGGACCACATTGTCGCTTGACCCCATTACTTCGATGCCAGTGCCGCTCAGATAGGCGTGCAAGTTGCCAGGATCAAGATAGAGCGCTTCGCCGGCTTGCAATGTCACATAGTTCAAAAGCAAAGATGCAACAACTGCGGGATCATCGGGATACGCAACAGCGAGTCGCGTTACCCACTGGGCACTCGGTGACTCATGATTTTGACAAGCCTCAATTACATCTTTGATAAGAACTTGTATTTCTTGACCACCGCCAAACAAGTAACGTATGGCGTGGTCAAGGTCGTGGTCGGCAAGTAGGCGAGCGATGATTGATGCGCCGCCACCGATTGAGTGCAACAGTTCAACAGTTGCCACGGGTTCGCGGAATCCGCACAACGCTTCAAATGGTCCAAGCGCACAAATCAATTCGGGCTTAGCGAATGGATCGCGATAAATACGTCGTGAGTTTCCGACTGGAATGTTGAGGCGATTCTCGCGAGCGTATCCAGCCTTGGCTTGTTCAGTAGATGGGTGGCTTTGTAATGACAATGGTTCGGCTGCAGCCAAAACTTTCAATAAGAATGGCAATTCGCCTGCAATGGACAGCAACGGGACTGATTGTCCGCCAGTGTCGTCAGTTGCACTTCGACGCAATGCTGCAGCAGTTGCATCATCAACGCTGAGTACTTTTGATGCTCCACCTAAATGAGTTCCGAACCACAACTCGGCCCAGGGGCGACCATCGGGTTCAATGTCAAGCAAACGCGGGATCGATGTTTGGTGACCCCACGAATAGTGCTGCACGACACCACGCACCAACTTCATGATCAGTTTCCAGGCCGCCCACAGATTGTGCGCAATGTTGCAACTGCTTCACCAATTGCAACATCGCTTCGCTCGCCGTTGGCGCGATTGCGAACTTCAATGACACCGTCGGCAAGACCCTTGCCAACGACAACAATGGTGGGTACGCCAATGAGTTCGGCATCTTTGAATTTCACGCCAGGTGAGACTGATGTGCGGTCATCAAGCAAAACTCTGATGCCCGCATTCTCAAGTTCAGCGGCAAGTTCTTCGGCTTTTTCGGCAATTGCGTCCGCACCTTTGCTTGCGATGACGATGTGAATATCGGCTGGTGCAACTTCGCGGGGCCAACACAAGCCCATATCGTCGAGGGTTGCTTCGGCGATTGCGGCAACAGCACGCGAAACACCAATGCCGTAGCTGCCCATGGTGACCACAACCTGTTTGCCATTTTGGTCAAGCACAGTGAGGTTGAGCGCTTCGGCATACTTGCGACCCAATTGGAAAATGTGACCGATCTCAATACCGCGTGCCATTTCGAGAACGCCCGTTGCATGATTCGCAGCACATGTCGGGCATGTGTCGCCAGGCAAAACTTCGGCGGCTTCAATGGTCCCGTCGGGAGTGAAGTCGCGACCGCACACCAAACCAACCACATGGTTGCCGGCCTTGTTTGCACCAGTTACCCAACTCGTTCCAGTTGAAACGCGCGGATCAACGAGATAACGAATCTTCGACGATGATGTTGAGCCGAGTACATCAGGTCCGATGTATCCCTTCACGAGTGCGGGATAGTTGGCGAAATCTGCTTCGGTAAAGGCATCGGGTTCAGCAGGGCCAACTTGTGCTTCAACGCGCTTCATATCAACTTCGCGATCACCAGGTAAACCAATCGCTAACGGTTCACGACGTCCATTGGGATGACGCAACATGATGATCACATTTTTGAGTGTGTCGGTAGCGGTCCATGCGGCGGTTTTACCAAGTGCTGCATTGATGTCGGTGCGAGCATTCAACAAATCAACAAGTGTGGCGATCGTTGGTGTGTCGGGGGTATCAACAACTTGTGAAGGTGCCGCACTTGAGAAATCAATGGCTGCCGGAGTCGGCACGGTGACTGCTTCGGTGTTGGCGGCGTAACCACATGTTGTGCAGCGCACGAATGTGTCTTCACCAACTTCGAGCGGAGCCAAAAATTCTTCACTCTTTGATCCACCCATGGCTCCTGACATTGCCGAGACGATGACGAAGGGAAGGTTCAGCCTCTCAAAGGTCTTGATGTAGGCCGCACGGTGGGCTTCGTAACTTGCGGCCAAGCCCGCGTCATCGATATCGAAACTGTATGAGTCCTTCATGACAAATTCGCGGCCACGTAAGAGGCCAGCGCGAGGACGGGCCTCGTCGCGGAACTTCGTCTGAATCTGATAGATGCTCAGTGGCAGATCTTTGTAACTGCTGTAGAGATCCTTGACGAGCAGTGTGAACATCTCTTCATGGGTCGGGCCCAGTAGGTAGTCGACGCCACGGCGGTCTTGAAGGCGAAACAGGTTGGGGCCGTATTCGGTCCAGCGATTGGTGGCTTCGTAAGGCTCACGGGGGAGCAGGGCCGGAAAGTGGACCTCTTGGAAACCGGCGGCGTCCATTTCTTCGCGCACGATGCGTTCAACATTGCGGTACACGTTCCATCCGAGGGGGAGCCAGGTGTATCCGCCTGGGGCTGCCCGACGGATATAGCCAGCTCGAACCATTAATTGGTGGCTCGGAACCTCGGCATCGGAGGGGTTTTCGCGCAGGGTGCGGACGAACAGGCTGGATAAACGCAACATTCCGTCAGGCTACTTGTCGTGAACCATCAACTGAGGGAGATCACTCGTGTCGGTTAGCGCTCGCATTCTTGTATGATGAGGCGGTCTGAAGAGAGTTTCCATTCCGGTGGGTCTGAAAGGCGAGGGCTTCAGCCCTCGTCTTTTTTAGTCACTGGGGTCATATTCGATCCAGATGAGTACATATTCAGGACTGAACATAGAAATTTTGACAATATGTTTGACAATTTGTTTGACGATACGGAGGTGAATTGATGTCTGAAAACCAAGTCTCACGACGCATTGAAGCATTGATCACCCCAGTGTTGGCCGACCTCGGTCTTGAAATGTACGACCTCGAATACAACGGTGGAATCGTCAAGATCACCGTTGATACGCCCCCGGGTTCGCCTGGTGGCATTGATGTCGATCAACTGTCCCAGTGCACGCGCCTCATTTCGCGCGAACTTGACCACGATGACCCCGTACCTGGTCACTACACCCTTGAAGTCTCAAGCCCAGGTCTTGAGCGAAATCTGCGCTTACCACGTCATTTTCAGCGTGAAACTGGCAAATCAGCGGCGATTCGTCTGCAAAACGTCATTAATGGCGAACGTCGCATGAGTGGCGTCATCGAGTCGGCTGGCCCTGACACCTTCTTGTTGCGTTTGGCCAATGGCGAAGAACGCATCATTCCGTACGACCAAATCGATCGAGCTAAGACGATTTTCGTGTGGGAAGCCCAAGCCAAGCCGAGTATCAAATCGGGTAACAAGCCCGGTGGCAAAAACAGCAAAGCCGCAAAGGGTGCCAAGAAAACGGATGCTGCTGGTACATCAAAGTCCAGTGACACGAGCAGTTCGGCCGCTTCTACGGCAGACTCTGAGCAAGAAATTGATGATTTTCTTGATCGCAACGACGATCTCGAAGATCTTGATGCCCAACTAGATCTAGATATAGATAACGAATTAGATAACGAAACCGACAACGACAACCACGTCCACAACGACAACGACCAGGAGTCATCCCAGTCATGAGCAATCTCGACATGAAAGAAGCCATCAAAATGTTGGCGGCCGAAAAGAACATTTCAGAAGAGACCCTTCTGCAAGTGCTCGTAGAAGCTTTGGCGACCGCGTACAAGCGTCGTCCTGGTTCGGCTGAAGAAGTTGAAGTCGGTCTCAACACCGACACTCTTGAAATCACGTTCACCGCTTTCGACATCGACGAAGACGGCAACTGGGTTAACCAGCGTGACGACACTCCCGACAAGAACGAATTGGGTCGCATTGCGGCACAGACTTTCCGTCAGGTGATGGGTCAGCGCATCCGCGAAGCTGAGCGCGACAAGAAGTTCGAAGAATATGCCAACCGCGAAGGCGACATTGTCACGGGCATCATTCAGCAGAACGATCATCGCTATGCCTTGCTCGATCTTGGCAAAGTTGAAGCCCTCATGCCACAAAGTGAGCAAGTTCCTTTCGAGCGCGCCACTCCCGGTACTCGCCTCAAGGCGTACATCGTTGAAGTGCGTCGTAGCGATAAGGGCCCGCAGATTGTGGTCAGTCGTACGCACCCCGGTCTTGTCAAGCGTCTGTTTGAACTCGAAGTTCCCGAAATCGCTGACGGCGTAGTCGAAATCAAAGCCTGTGCTCGCGAACCAGGTCACCGTACCAAGATCGCGGTTTTCTCGAACGACAGCAATGTCGATCCCGTTGGCGCCTGTGTTGGTGCTCGCGGTGGACGCGTGCGTATGGTCGTGAACGAACTCAATCAAGAGAAGATTGACATCATTCCTTTCAGCGACGATTTGGCTGATTTCATTGCCAAAGCGCTGTCGCCAGCCAAGGTCACCGAAGTTCGTCTGAGCGAAGACCGCAGCCAGGCTGATGTCATCGTTCCCGATTTCCAACTCAGCTTGGCAATCGGTAAAGAAGGACAGAACGCTCGTCTTGCTGCTCGCCTTGCCGGTGTTCGCATCGACATCAAGAGCGAGACGCAGCACAACAACGAGCTCAACGGAATTTTCGAAGACGCTGAATACGCCGATGGCGAATGGATCTTGAATGCCGAAACTGGCGCTCAAGAATTCCACGCTGCTGACGGTTCGGTGATGAGTGTTGAAGAGTGGGAAAAGGTCACCGGAATTACTGCGGCAGCAGTTGAGGACGAGGCATAGATCTCACATGACAACGTTGACTCATCCGGTGCGCACATGCGTGGGATGCCGTTCTCGCAAAGAACAGCAGTTACTCACTCGCTATGTGTCCAACGAAATGGGTCAGCCTGTCGTGTCTCGCACAGCAAGCGGACGAGGTGCATGGATGTGTACCGAGTCAGCAAGTTGTTTTGAGGCAGCAATGAAAATGCGTGCATTTGATCGAGCCTGGAAAACTCGTTCGAGTGAGAAGAAAACAATTAATGGTCGTCACCTCACCCGAGTCGCACAACCATGACAATCTAAAGAGTCGCCGGAAACACCGGCGAAAAAGCATCAAAGGACTGAACGCCGCGTGGCAACAGCAAAGATCAAAGTAAGTGAATTAGCGAAGTCCCTCGGCATGAGCAATGCCGAGATGCTCGAACTTTGTAAGGCCAACAATGTGGCTGCAAAGACTCCTCAGTCAACTTTGGTTGAAGCATTCGTGCCGATGCTCAAGCGCAAAGCTGAAGCCGCCGGCCTCGTACGCGAGGTTGCTCCAGTTGAAGAGGAAAAGCCCGCCAAGAAGGCGCCGGCAAAGAAGGCCGCTGAACCAGTCGAGGAAGCACCAACCGTCGTTGAGGCACCCGTCGTCAAAGTAGATGTTGCGCCTGTTCCAGTCGTTGAAGCACCGGCACCCGTCGTCGAAGCTCCGGTTGCTCAGGCGCCTGTCGCTCCAGTTGTTGTGGTCCCTGTTGTTGAGACTCCTGCTGTTGTTGTACCTGCTCCCGAAGCACCTGCTGCTCCCGAAGCACCGTCGGCACCATCAGGTTCGGTCGTTTCCAGCCGAACCGCTCCGCGCGAACCTGCCCGTGACGTAACTCGCGAAGCACCTCGTCCCGCGGCACCACGACCCGACACGCAACGTTCAGATACGCCGCGCCCGCCCGCCGCGGGTGGCGCGCCTGGTGTTGCTGCACCTGGTCGACCGGCCGGTCCGCCGCCTGGTCGCCCCATGAGTGCAACTGGTCGTCCAGTTCCGCCGCCGCCTGGTCGCCCCATGAGTGCAACTGGTCGTCCAGTTCCGCCGCCTCCTGGTGGCCCGCGAACTGCACCTGCTCCAGGTGCTCGTCCAAGTGGCACTGGTTACGGTGGACCGCGTACTGGTGCTCCTCGTCCTGGCGGCGCATTTGGTGGCGCCCGTCCCGCCGGTGGTCCTCGTCCTGCTGGTGCCTTTGGCGCTCAGCGTCCTGGTGGTGGTCCTGGTGGTGGACCCGGTGGTCCTGGCGGTCCTGGCGGTCCTGGTGGTGGACCCGGTGGTCCTGGTGGCGGCCGTCCCGGTGGTGGAGGTCGTCCTGGTGGCGGCGCTCGCCCAAGTGGTGGTCGTCGTGCTCCGCGCAGCGGTGGTCGTCGTCGCCGTCGTGGTGAGGATGATCTACAGCCGTCAATGATTTCGTATAGCGATGATTCGGCTCCAGTCCCCGAGGGCACCGTCGTCATCGAACGCGGAGTGTCATCACAAGAATTTGCACCTCGTCTCAACCGCACCGCGGCCGACGTCGTTCGCTTCTTGTTGAAGAACGGCGAAATGGTCACGGCAACAATGACGTTGTCGGACGAACAAATGGAATTGTTCGCACTTGAAATTGGTGCCGAGATTCTTTTGGTTGAACCCGGTCAGCAAGAAGAAATGGAATTGCAGGCCCTCTTCGACGACAGTGATGACGATGACGAGACCGCTCAAGAGTTGCGTCCGCCGGTGATCACTGTGATGGGTCACGTTGACCACGGTAAGACCACCTTGCTTGACAAGATTCGTAACGCCAATGTTGTTTCTGGTGAAGCTGGCGGAATTACGCAGCACATCGGTGCATACCAAGTAGTGCAAGATGGCAAGAAAGTCACCTTCATTGACACCCCTGGTCACGCCGCGTTCACCCAAATGCGTGCCCGTGGTGCTCAAGTGACCGACATTGTTGTGTTGATGGTTGCTGCCGACGACGGTGTGATGCCTCAGACCATTGAAGCAATTAGTCACGCCCGCGCTGCTGGTGTGCCCATGGTTGTTGCCATCAACAAGGTCGACAAAGAAAACGCAGACGTACAGCGCGTACTTGCACAACTCGCCGAACAGCAACTTGTTCCCGAGTCGTGGGGTGGCGACACCATCTGTGTTGAAATGTCAGCACAGCAGAACTTGGGTGTCGATGACCTCATCGAACAACTCACCATCGTTGCTGAAGTTGAAGAACTCACCGCTAATCCAACTGGCCGTGCCAAGGGTGTTGTTCTTGAAGCCAATCTCGATACCGGACGTGGACCAGTCGCGACCATTTTGGTTGACAAGGGAACATTGAAGGTCGGTGACCCGATTGTTGCTGGTGGTGCGTGGGGTCGTGTGCGCGCCATGATCGACGACAAGGGCAAGCAGATCAAGGAAGCTGGTCCATCCACTCCGGTGCAGGTTCTCGGTTTGTCAACTGTTCCGCAGGCTGGCGACGAATTCCGTGTTGCACCAGACGAAAAGACTGCTCGTACTGTTGGTGAAGCTCGCGAACAGCGCCTGCGGGCCAAGGCTCAGCGCGGCGATGCTCGTGTTCAGCGCGGTGTGAAGCTTGAAGATGTGTTCAGCCAAATTCAGGCTGGCGAAGTGGCAACACTCAACCTCATCTTGAAGGCCGACGTACAAGGTTCGCTCGAAGCCGTGACCGAAAGTTTGCGTCGTCTCGAACGCGATGAAGTCAAGTTGGCTTTCGTGCACCGTGCAGTAGGTGGAGTCACCGAAAACGACATCACCTTGGCTGCAGCTACCAACGCCACCATTCTTGGTTTCAACGTTCGTCCCGATCGTAAAGCTCGTGACCTTGCTGAAGCCGAACATGTCGAGATCCGTTCATACGAAATCATCTACAAGCTGCTCGAAGATATTGAGAGCGCGATGATCGGTATGTTGGCTCCCGAATACGAAGAAGTCGTCACCGGCGAAGCCGAAGTGCGCGAAGTCTTCCGTGTGCCAAAGCTTGGCGGAATCGCTGGTTGTTATGTCCGTACCGGACAAATCACTCGTGGAACCAAAGTGCGATTCATTCGCGAAGGCGTCATCATCTGGAAGGGCGCGATCACGTCATTGCGTCGCTTCAAAGATGACGTTCGTGAAGTACGCGAAGGTTTCGAATGCGGTATTGGCTTGAGCGACTTCCAAGACCTCAAGCCTGGTGACCTCATCGAAACATTCGAAGAGAAACTGGTTGTCCGTACCTGATCATGGCGAGCACAGCTGTCGACCTTGAGTTTTTCTTTGACCCCATGTGTCCGTGGGCGTGGATCACTTCACGTTGGGTCAAAGAAGTTCAAGAATTGCGCCAGTATTCGGTGACATGGAAACCCATTTCGCTCAAACTTCTGAATGCCAATCAAACGGCTGATTGGTACAACGACGAATACAAGCGTGGGCATGCGGCTGGTCACGACGGTTTGCGAACTGCCTGTGCGTTAGTTGATCACTTTGGTGGCGATGAAGGAAACGAAGCCGTTGATCGTTTTTACACAGCGCTTGGCACTTTGGCGCATAAGAGCGGTCGACGAGACGAGTTTCGTGACAACACTGCACAGTTCATTGATGAATGTCTCACCATTGGTGGTGTCAGTACGACGCTCAATCAAACGGGCCAATCAACTTTTGATGATGTCGTCGCTGCATCAACCTCAGTAGCGCTTGAGCGCACTGGTAAAGATGTCGGTACGCCGATCCTCACATTCCATCCTGGCCAAGCCAACGAGGGTTCATTCTTTGGTCCAGTCATTGCCCGTATTCCACGTGGTGAAGAGGCGTTGAAATTGTGGAATGCAGTCGAGGTCGTGGCGACAACTCCAGGCGTCGCAGAACTCAAGCGCACCTTGCGTTCAAAACCAGTCTTTGACTAAGAACCATGGTTCACGAGCGGTAGCGTTCTTGATGTGAATCGGCCACCCTCGCGCTCAGGTAAATCTCGCACCCCGTCGCGTAATGCGACGACCCATGCGTATCCGCGGGCCGCGCGCCTTGGCGAAACTCTTCGTGAAGTTCTTGCCGACGAACTCGTGCGCATTGATGATGAACGACTTGAGTTCGTCACCGTCACTCGTGTTGAAGTCGACCCCGAAATGAACCGCGGAATTGTGTTCTTTGACTCGCTCGCTGGCGAAGATGGCGATGCAATGATTCTGCAAGCGTTCTCCGATCACCGTAAGCGTTTGCAGGGCGCAATCGGTAAACAAGTGCGCGCCAAGAAGACGCCGATCCTTTCGTTCCGTCCCGATGAAGTCATCCGCTCGGCCGAGCGCATCGAAAAAATCTTGCGCGAGAATCCGAGTCCCAGCCGCGAGGCAACAGTGAACGAAGATAACTACGTGCAGAAGAAAGTCTTTCCCGAAGTCGAAGATGTTGAAGATGACGCCGACGATGATCTTGAACTAGACGAACCCAATGGCGAGGCGTAAACCCGCACAAGTACATGGTCTGCTGGTGGTTGATAAACCTGCTGGCATGACCAGTCACGATGTCGTTGACAAGGCTCGCAGAATTCTCGGTGAACGCAAGATTGGGCACTCCGGAACTCTTGACCCTGATGCCACGGGTGTGTTGCTGCTGGGCGTTGGAGATGCCACGAGGCTTTTGCGCTTTCTCGACAACGTGATGATTGACGGTCGTGTCACCACGTCTAAGTCATACACCGGAACAGTGGTACTTGGTACTGAAACCACGACGCTTGATGCTTCGGGTGAAGTAACTGCGACCTTTGACATGTCGGACATCATTGACGGTCTCACCATAGAAAAAGTCCAAGGAATCGTTGATGGCGATATCGGTCAGCAATTACTTGGTGATGTCATGCAAGTGCCGCCGATGGTTTCGGCACTCAAAGTTGATGGCAAGCGTTTACACGAATTGGCGCGTGAAGGAATCGAGATTGAACGCGAGGCTCGGCCGGTGACAGTGCATTCATTCTCCGTAGTCGCCGTTCGTGGCAATGAAGTTGACATTGATGTCACCTGTTCAAGTGGTACGTATATCCGTACATTGGCGGCCGATCTCGGAACCATCATGGGCGGGGGAGCCCACCTCAAGAATCTCCGTCGTACTTCGATTGGTCGCTTTACAACTTCTGATGCGGTCACTCTTGAAGAACTGCAATCAGAAGATTCCCAAGCCGATCCTCTGTCGTATCTGCGACCAGTCATTGATTGTGTGCGGGGACTTTCACGTTTTGACGCCGATGCTGAAGTTCGGGCGGCGGTCGCGGTGGGCAAAGTGTTGCCAGCAGCATTATTTGAAAGCGCTGGCCCAGCCCCGTGGGCGGTTGTCGATGTAACTGAACGGTTGATCGCGGTTTACGAGCCATTCAGCAATGAGAAGGTCGGGGCAGATATGGCTCGGCCGTCCATTGTGTTGATCACACCTGAAAGTTCATGAGTCAGGCACTCGTTATTTAGCTATTTGTGACCAAAGTTAGGATCACGAGCAGGCATCTCGGCGAAGTACACAAGTATCGTTTGATCTCGTGCATGTGATTAGTGATCTCAAATCAGTACCGCAAGGACTTTGTACCTCTGGCTCAGTTGTCACGATTGGTGCCTACGACGGTTTGCATGTGGGTCATCGGGAAATTATCGATCAAGTGACACAAAAGGCTCGTGATGACAAACAGGCGAGTGTACTTGTCACGTTTAGTCCTCATCCGGCGAATATTCTTCGCCCGGCCGAAGCCCCAAAACTTTTGACAGACCGCGATCAGAAACTGCGTTTGCTTGAGGGCACAGGAATTGATGCAGTCGTCGTCATCGCCTTTGATCGCATTCAGGCGGAAGAGACTCCTGAAGACTTTGCCAAGAGGGTTTTAGTCGACACATTGAACGTCAAACGTTTGATCGTGGGAGAAGATTTCTGCTTCGGTAAAGATCGTCGTGGAAATGTTGAACTGCTCACACAACTTGGTGAGCAATACGGTTTCGTTGTTGAACCAAGTCACTTGGTGTCTGGCCACGATGATGTCACCGCAAGTTCAACGCATATCCGTTCGTTAGTTCTCAACGGCGATATTGCTGCAGCGAACATTTATCTCGGACGGCAGCACGAGCTCACCGGAACAGTTGTTCATGGTGATGCTCGTGGTCGAACGATTGGTTTTCCTACCGCCAATGTTGAAGTTGCAAAAGTATTGTGTCAACCGGGCGATGGCGTGTATGCGGGTTGGTATGTGCGCCCAGCACGCGAGGGTCAACCAGAGCGCGTGTACCCCGCGGCGATCAATATCGGACGCCGTCCGACCTTTTATGTTGATGCACCAGTGTCGTTGATTGAAGCTCACGTGATTGGCGAAACCGATCTTGATCTCTACGGTGAGGTTGCTACTTTGCATTTTGTTGAACGTCTGCGTGGTGAAGTGAAGTTTTCGGGTATCGACGAACTCAAGGCTCAATTGATGCGTGATATTGAAAATGCCAAAGCAGCACTTGCTGAGAAGTAAGTCTTTAGGCGTTTAAGAGTTTGTATCCGGTATTGCGCTGGGCCAATGTTCGACCAAGCGGTGACACCAATGCGTTGAAACTGTCTTCGCTCATCTTCTGACCGTGATTGGCGCCGGCAGCACGACTGATGTTTTCGTCCATCAAGGTTCCACCGATGTCGTTACAACCAGAGCGCAGTAACTGTCGCGCGCCCTCTACGCCAATCTTCACCCAACTCACTTGTACGTTGTCGATGAGACCGTGATAGGCGATGCGACCAATGGCGTGCATCAAGATTGTTTCGCGGAAAGTTGGTCCGCGTCGTGAACGCTTTTGCAAATAGATCGGCGAAGCCATGTGTACGAATGGCAACGGAATGAATTCGGTGAAGCCGCCGGTGATCTTTTGTAGATCACGAGTACGAATCATGTGGCGAGCCCAGTGTTCCGGATGTTCGACGCTGCCATACATGATGGTGATATTTGAGTGCAGACCGATTTCGTGAGCGACACGATGGCATTCAAGCCATTCTTCGGTGTTCACCTTGTCGGGGCACAGCACGGCTCGTGCTTCGTCATCAAGAATCTCGGCAGCAGTGCCAGGCAACGAGGCGAGGCCAGCTTCTTTCATTTTGGTGAGGTACGAATGTAGGTCTTCGCCGTTGCGCTTGGCACCTTCGGTGATTTCTAAAGCGGTGAATCCATGCACATGCATTTCGGGCACAGCATCTTTCACAGCTTGCGTCACGTGCCAGTAATAGTCGCCGTCGAAGTCGGGGTGAATGCCGCCCTGCAAGGTGACTTCGGTGGCGCCCATATTCCAGGCTTCAACCGCACGTTGAGCGATGTCTTCAAGCGTGAGCAGATACGGGGTGCCACGCAAGTTCAATGACAACGGTCCTTTAGAGAATCCGCAGAACTTGCATTTGAAAGTACACACATTGGTGTAGTTGATATTGCGGTTATGAACCCACGTGACTTGGTCACCTGCGGCAAGTTCACGCAGATGGTTGGCGTATTCAGCGATTGCCAATACTTCTGGTCCGCGGGCACGGAATAGATCGATGATTTCTTGTTCGCCAATTTCTTGACCAGAGCGATGACCTTCAATGATTTCGTGAATGCGCGAACGCGGATCAATCGTGGTGTGTGTGCCCGCAGAGATGATGGTCGGCGGCTTGTTGTTGCTGCCGCTATACCACTGCGTTGAACGGTGACCAACGAGAACAACTTCGGCTCCGTCAAGCACGACATCGGCTGCAGTGACTTTTTCGGGCCAGATTGCGCCTGGGTCGTCGCGACCAAGACCTTCGGCGTCTGAACGATCAAGAATGGGGAAGCGCAGGTTGACATCAATCCACGGGTTGTGATCGACATTGAAACTACGGGCCGGATCAAGAGACAAGCTGATGTCTTTGCTCACGATGTATTCGGGATACAACGTGAGTCGCGGTGCCAAAACCATGCCGCGTGACTCGGTGACAGTTTTCAAGATGTCAAGGTCAGGCCATGGGCGTTCGGGGTTGACGTGATCGGCAGTCACTGGTGACACGCCGCCCCAATCGTCAATTCCTGCATCGAGCAATGGTGCGAAGTCATCGCTGAGGTTCGGTGGTGCTTGCAAGTGAATTTCGGGCGGAAGAATCAATCGTGCAACCGCGATCGACCACAAGAACTCATCGGTCGGGCAAGGATCTTCGTGTTGCATTCCTGTACGTGGCTTCGGCAAAAAGTTTTGCACGATGACTTCTTGTACATGACCGCGACTGCGACCAGATTTTTCAACAACTGCGTGTTTGTTGTGCGAATCACGAATAGCGACAAGTGCTGCGATTCGGTCAGCGCGAGTTTCGCCAAGTCCGACCAAGATTCCAGTCGTGAATGGAATGTGTAATTCCCCGGCGTAGTTGAGCGTTGCTAAGCGACGCTCGGGATCTTTGTCTGGTGCACCACGGTGGCAAGCCAAATCATGCCGCAGCGTTTCAACCATCATTCCTTGGCTTGGTGAATACGGGCGCAGACTTGCAAGTTCTTCTTTGCTTAATGCACCGGCGTTGGCGTGGGGGAGAAGACCAGTTTCTTCAAGTACCAATTTGCACATTGCTGCGAGGTATTCAACGGTTGATGCGTAACCGTGTTCAGTGAGCCAATCGCGCGCCACTTGGTACTTCTCTTCAGGTGCTTCGCCCAATGTGAACAGTGCTTCATGGCAACCGTTGCGGGCGCCTTGCTTGGCGATCTTCAACACTTCTTCCGGCGACAAGAACGGGCTCTCGAGGCGAGCTGGTGGTTGAGCGAAGGTGCAATAACCGCAACTGTCTCGACACAACATCGTTAACGGAATGAACACCTTGGGAGAAAAAGTCACTCGGGTGCCGTGATGCGCGTCGCGAATGGCGCGGGCACGAGCCATGAGTTCATCAAGTGGCGTATCAATCAACGCGCGGAGATCTTCAGGAAGATCTGAAGGTTGAGTGAGGGTGATGCGGGGATCACCTGAATCGATCAGTTGTACATCTATGCGCTGGCGCGTCACGGGGTAAACCCTTCTGTGAGAAATTCTCAATTTTTGCCAGCGCACAACGAGGATCAAACGGATGCGAGAGAGCCATCAGGTCCCGGTAACTGTCGTGCGAAATCAGACTAGTGGTCGTCAGTTGGTTTTGAACGACTCAAGAATGTTTTGGGTCGCGACTCCGACCCGGTGGCCAGTGCGAGCGATGAAGCCAACCTGTATGCCCGAATCGGAGTCACGAACCGTAAAGAACTGCTCGTGGCCATGTTCGTCAATCACAATGGGCGAAAGTTGGTTGCCGGCTGCCTGCAAAGTCGCATGGGCGTAGCCGGCGTTCAAGACTTCGATGGCCACGTGATGGACCCCACTGCCGTGTTGAGCGAGGTAGGTGGCCACATCGGGGCCGGCTTGGGGGCCGACCAAAACCAAAGTGACGCCTCCGGCGCTCACAGCAGTGATACCGGGGCACAAATTGGCGGGAGAACTCTCGTGAAAACCGAATTTTTGGGTGACGGCGGTCGTGGCCTGGGCGAGATCGGTGACGGCGATGACCACATGGTCAACTCGGCTCGAGACCGTGTCGATGGCCGAGCGGATGCCCTCGGGCGAGGCGGTCTTTTCGGGTGGGCCGTCGGCGCGGCGACCAGCAATTTCGATGCGATGGGTCTCGCTGAGGACGACGCGCATGATGTCTTCGGCGAAATCGGGGTCGATTCCACGGTCGATGGCGTATTGCCGGCGGGTAGTCACGACATTCCGGACCCGATCGGGCTGAATGATGGGAGTATCGCTATGTTCTTTGATGCGGGCGACTTCGTGGCAGATATTGATACGTTCGGTCAGAACGTCCAAAAGTTGCCGATCAAGCTCGTCGATACGTTGACGCAGGGCCAAGAGTTCGGGCGACGGATCGGCGGACGACATCTAGGCAAAGGTACCAGTCACGAGCCTCGGCGACGTACTTGTTTCTTTGCACAACTCGCCAAGCCAGTGTTAGGGTGCTTTGGTCTGACAATCAGACCCAAGTCACAGGCAGGGGGTTGTTGTGCCAATTCAGAGACTCAATCACGCGGTGCTCTATATCCGTGATGTCGCAACGACCAAGCGTTTTTATACCGAGGTCATGGGATTTGAAACCATGATTGAAGACTCCAATGGCCAGTACCTGTTCATGCGGGCGCCGTTGTCGGAAAACCATCATGACATCGCCTTTTTTGCTATCGGTCAAGGGGCGGGCCCAACCACTGCTGGTCGTTCGTCCGTTGGTATGTACCACATCGCTTGGGAAGTCGGCACGCTCGAAGAGCTTGAGGAAATGCGCGTCAAACTCAGCGCCGCTGGAGCGCTCGTTGGTGCAAGTGACCACGGAGTGAACAAAAGCTTGTATTCACGTGATCCCGATGGACTCGAATTTGAAGTCATGTGGCTCGTTCCGCCCGAGCATTGGGGCGAGATGACTCATCAAGCAATTGTTCAACCTCTTGATCTACCCGGCGACCGCCGCCACTTTGCACAGTTTGGTTTGAAGTGACTCAGACCACTTTTGATCGAGTAGAACGACGCACTGTTGCAGTCGAAGTTCGAGAGCGACTCATTGAGGCAATTCGCAATGGCGAATTAATTGCTGGCACCGCTTTGCCTGCCGAGCGGGTTTTGTGCGAGCAGTTCAATGTGGCCCGAACGTCCGTGCGTGAAGCCATCCAAGGACTAGCGACTGCGGGTTTCATTGAGCGTCGCGGTAACCGAGCTTTCGTTGTTGAAGTTGTACCGGGGCTCGAACTAGTACTTGATTCGCGCAAGGCCACAGTGCGTAACTTGTTTGAAGTTCGTCGCGTCATTGAACCAGCGATGGCTGGTCTCGTAGCGCTTCGTGCATCCGAGCAAGTTCGACGTGAAATTGCCGATCTTGCATCGCGTCCGGCGAGCGGCATCGATGAATTCCGTTTGATTGATCGTCAGTTCCACCAGATGATTGCCTCGGCGTGCGACAACCCGGTATTGAGTGAGGTTTACTCAAAAGCACTGGCATCGTTGTTTAACTCCGAAGAGTTTGCTTCGTTGCTTTACGCCGAAAACAACAAAGAAGAAGTCTCAAATATTGTCGAATCTTCATCGCATGCTCACGTCGAAATTGCCGAAGCATTACTCGCCGGAGATCAGGCCCGCACCGAAAAGGCAGTGGCCGCCCACTTGCGCGATGTTGAGGCGCGCATGTTGGAGAAGTTGACATGAAAAGTTTTCCAGCACATCAATGGGTAAGTAATTCGCAGATCTATCAAGCAGTCCGTGACGACCTGAATGAGATGAAAAAATGAGTTTCAACAATCAATATTGCTATTTCTTTGATGAAGAAGAATTCAAAGAAACAAATCGCGAAGGCTTTCGCCGTCGAGTGATCACGGGGGAGCACACGCAGTTGTGGTTCTGGAGAATCCGTGGCGGAAGTACCGGCTCTTTCATGCACAACCATGTTGAGAACGAGCAGTTGGGCATCATCATGCGCGGCAAACTTGATTTTCGCATTGGTGACAAAGAATCAGCCGAACGGGTCGTCCTTGGCGAAGGCGAGGTCTACTTGGCCCCGAAGTCAGTGTGGCATGGCGACAGTCTTTTCATCGGTGATGAAGAACTCAATGAAGTGTGGATCCTTGATGTTTTTTCGCCCCCGCGAACAGACATCTAAAAAAGTTTTTAACATCAACATCGTAAATATTGGAGGAAGAAAATGACAGTTGCTGACTGGCGATTGGCTGTAGATATCGGTGGAACATTCACCGACGTAGTTCTTATGGATCGTGCGTCAGGCCATGTCGTGGTTGATAAAACCTTGACGACCCCCTCGGCCCCGCTCGACGGCGTACGCACTGGCGTGCGCCAACTTTTAGCTAAGGCTGGAGTCACTCCGAGTGACATCACGGCTCCGATCGTGCACGCCACGACGCTGATTACGAATGCATTGATTGAAGGCAAAGTCGGTCGCGCTGGTTTAGTGACAACCACCGGCTTTGGCGACACCTTGCTCATTCGTGACGAGCATCGCTACGACATGTACGACTTGCAGATCGAATTCCCGGCTCCACCGATTCCTCGCGAGCGCATTAGCGAAATTAGTGAGCGCACAAATGCCAAAGGCCTCGTTGTCGAAACTCCTACGGCTGCTGATCTCAAGCGCATCGCTGACGAATTGCGCGCACAGAATGTTGAATCAGTCGGAATCTGCCTCATTAACAGCTACGCGAACCCAGCAAATGAGCGAGCAATTGCTGATTATTTGCGTGTTGAACTAGGTGTGCCAGTGTGCATCTCGAGTGAGGTGTCACCGCAGATTCGCGAGTACCCACGCATGATCACCACAGCGTGTAATGCCGCCACCATGCCCGTCATTGGGCCGTACCTCGACGAACTCACTAAGTGGTTGGCCGCTGAAGGCTTCGGTGGATCAGTCTTGATGATGTTGTCAAACGGTGGAGTTGTGTCAACAGACGACGCCGCTCGTACACCAATTCGTTTGGTTGAATCTGGCCCGGCAGCAGGCGCTCTTGCTGGTAGTTGGTTTGCTCGTCGCCTCGGCGAAGATCGCTTGATGTGTTTTGACATGGGCGGCACCACCGCTAAGTCATGTCTCATCGTCGACGGTGAACCAGAACTCACGAACACTTTTGAAGTCGCACGTATCTATCGCTTTAAAAAAGGTTCAGGCTTCCCAGTCTCGGTGCCGTCAGTTGACCTCGTTGAAATTGGTGCAGGCGGCGGAAGCCAGGCATGGGTGGACGATCTTGGTTTGTTGAAGGTCGGCCCCGAGTCGACTGGTGCGATGCCCGGTCCCGCGTGTTACGGACGCGGTGGCACTCATGCTGCAGTGACCGACAGTGACTTGGCTCTTGGCATGCTCGACGCCGAGTTCTTCTTGGGTGGCGACATGCCGCTTGATCTTGCGTCCTCACAAGCTGCTCTTGGTCGTATTGCCGACAAGTTGAAGTTGCCAGTTGGCGACACTGCTGCTGGTGTTCACGAATTGGTCAACCAAAACATGGCTGCGTCATCACGTATGCATGCAGTTGAACTTGGAGCCGATCTTCGCGGCGTCACGCTTTTGGCGTTTGGTGGTGCTGGTCCGGTTCACGCCTGTGGCGTTGCTGAATTACTCGAATCACCTCGAGTCATATTTCCGGTCAATGCCAGCGTGTTGTCGGCCATCGGTACTTTGGTGTCACCGGTTCGTATCGACTTGGCGCGAAGCATGGTGCGACCCATTCAGGGTATTGATGAAGCTGAGCGTGATGCTTTGTTGAGCGAACTACGTGAAGAAGGCCATCGTGTTTTGATTGCTGCTGGAGCAGATCCGGCATCGGTGACTTTCCGTTACGGAGTTGATGCTCGATACATCGGTCAAGGAAATGAAATCACGATTTGGATGGGTGAAGGCAACAAGTTCCCTGGCAACACCCTTGACATCGTGAATTCTTTTGAGACCGATTACCGCCGCATCTACGGACTCACGATTCCAGATGTGGGAGTTGAAGCGGTGACATGGCGTCTATCTGCTTATGCCAAGGCCGAAGAGTTTGAACCGTTGGTTGAACTCTCCGACAAGCCTGGTGCTCCTCATGGAACGCGTGCGGTGCGCTTTACTCGTCAGGGCGAGCCGATCATGACACCGGTGTATCGCCGCTCAGATATCGGTCGTGGTCAAGTCATTGAAGGCCCAGTCATTATTGAAGAACGTGAAACAACTGCCGTGATTCGTCCGAACTGGACAGTCACACTTGGCAACGATGGCTCAGTCATCGCCGACCGGAAAGTGAAGTGACCAAGATGGCCCGTACTTTTGATCCCATCGAACTTGAAGTGTTGTGGCAGAGCCTGATTGCCACAGTGAATGAGCAAGCGCGTGCGTTGCAGCGTGCAGCGTTCTCGCCAATCGTGCGTGAAGCTGGCGACTTAGCAAATGCCGTATTTGATAAGCGTGGTCGCATGGTTGCGCAAGCTGTGACCGGAACTCCTGGTCACATCAACTCACTGGCACGTGCCGTTGGGGCAATCCTTGATGATTACCCCATCAGCAGCTTGAAGCCAGGCGACATCATCGTCACCAACGATCCTTACAAGACAGCCGGTCAGTTGCTTGACGTGACCGTGATGTGTCCGGTGTGGAAGAACGATGAAATCATCGCCTTCTTTGGTTCAACAATTCACCACACTGATGTTGGTGGATACGGAATCGGCGCTGGCGCCCGTGACGTTTTTGAAGAAGGACTCTGGATTCCGATTTGTCGTTTGATGATCGGCGGCGAACGTAATCACGATGTTTGGAAGTTCATCTTGTCGAACGTGCGTCAACCCGACCATATGGCTGGAGACTTGCAGGCTCAGATGGCATCTGGCGAAGTTGGAGCACGCCGTTTGTTGGCCTTGTGCGAACAGCACGATCTTGATGACATCGAAGAACTCAGCGATGAAATCATTACTCGTAGTGATGCAGCAACTCGCGCCGCAATTCGCGAACTGCCTGCTGGCACCTACGAGGCAAGTGCAGAACTCGACTTGGCCGACGGCAGTCGCATTCATATTGCGTGTGCCATCACTGTTGATACTGACAAAGGTGAAATCTTGGTTGACTACGAAGGTTCGTCGGGTGCAAGCCCGTACGGAATCAACGTGGTTCGCAACTACACCCACGCCTACACAACCTTTGCGGTACGCGCAGTATTGAACCCCGACCTGCCAAACAACTATGGCAGCTTGGCCCCAATTTTGGTTGAAGCCCCCGTCGGTTCAATCGTGAACGCGGTGTCTCCGCAGCCTTGCACGGCACGACACGTTGTTGGCATGTTCTTGCCGAATGCATTGCTCAAGGCCTTGGCGCAGATTCGCCCGATGCAAGCAATGGCTGAAGGCGCTGGCGCGGTGTGGACCATGCAGGTCAGCGGAACCTACGATGATGGCAGTCCGTTCATTACATCAATGTTCACCTACGCCGGTGGTGTTGGTGCCCGTGCAACGAAGAATGGTTTGTCGGCTTGTTCATACCCAACTGGCGTGTCAGCAGTTCCGGTGGAAGTTGTTGAAGCTTCGGCTCCCATTCGTTTCTTCCGTAAAGAATTGCGTCTCGGTTCGGGCGGTAAGGGACACACCATGGGAGGACTTGGTCAGACCGTTGAGTTCACGGTAGATGCACCTAAGGGTTGGCAACTCAATGCTGTGACTTCTCGATTGGCAGTGCCACCGGAAGGAATCTTTGGTGGTGAAGCTGGCGAGTCGGGCAACTTCACGGTCAACGATGAATCAGTACGTACCCAGGCTCGAGTCGCATTGAAGTCGGGCGATCGTGTTCGTCTCGATCTTCCAGGCGGCGGCGGCTACGGAGCGGTTGATAGCTGACGCATTTCGCGAGACGTTGGGTACTAACAACAGAGTTTGAGTAAATGGGGGAGGGGAAAATGACAATAAATACTGATGGCAATACTGATGGCACGTGTTTTGGCGATCTGTGGCGCGATGCGGTGGCAACGCGCTCAAACGCAACGTTCTTGGTCTTTGAAACTTCGTCTGGTTCCTCTCACTCATGGACCTATGCCGAGTTTGATGATGTCGTCGCCCGTGCTGCCGCAAAGCTGACTGGTCTTGGGGTTGCTCAAGGCGACTCGGTCAATCTTGCGCTGACAAATTCGCCCGCCTTCGTCGCTCTATGGTTGGCAAGCATTCGTCTTGGCGCGTGGATTGTTCCGAGTGATCCGCAATCACGAACCCAAGAATTGATTGAACATCAATCGCGAACGCATACCCGAGTTGGAGTGTGTTCAGTTCATCGTGAAGATGAATTCAGTGCCGCAGCTCGTTCAATTCCGGTCATCGTGATCGATGAGGACGATTGCGAATTGGCAGTTTTCGGAACAGAGAAGTTCACTGATTGGCCGATGCTCAACATTCACGATCGTGCATCGGTGATGTTTACATCCGGAACCACAGGTCGCCCCAAAGGCGTTGACATCAGTCAAGCCAACTACGCGTTTGCCGGACAAGTGATGGCTACAGCAAGCGGGCTCACCCCTGATGATCGTCAGTTAGTGGTGTTGCCACTGTTTCATGCCAATGCGCAGTACTACAGCTTTGCTTCAGCGATCGCCGTTGGTGCATCTGTTGCATTGATGAGCACCTTTAGTGCGACTCGCTTTTTACAACAAGCCAAGACTTACTCAGCGACTCATGCGAGTTTGTTCGCGGCGCCCATTCGCATGATCTTGGCGCGAGGCAATACACCAGTACCTGGTTTAGCCCTCAAACATTGTTGGTATGCAATGAACATTGCCGAACATCAATATGCCGAACTCGCGGAATTGCTGTCATGCCAGCCACGACAGTTATACGGGATGACCGAAACAATTCCTGCAGTACTCACTGACGAAGAAGCAGCGCCGCGTCCTGATTGCATGGGCTATGTCTCGCCCGGTTGCATTCTTGATGTTCAAGACGGCGAAGGTCGTTCAGTTGCCGTTGGTGAAATCGGTGAAATCGTTGTCGGCGGGACGCCTGGTGTCACCTTGTTCAGCGGATACCTCGATGATCCCGCCACGACGGCAAAGAGTTATCGCAATGGTTGGTTCTTGACTGGAGATCGCGCCACTCGCGATGCGAATGGTCGCCATTACTTTGATGGTCGTCGCGCTGATGTGTTGAAGGTCGCCGGAGAGAACGTTTCAACAGTTGAAGTTGAACAAGTGTTGTCAGCCCATCCCGAGATTCTTGAAGCTGCGGTCATTGGGCAACCCGACGATATTCGTGATGAAGTGCCGGTCGGATTTGTTGTGGCGCGTGATCCTTTGAAGGCGCCGACAGTCGCTGAAATGCACGCCTGGTGCGATGAACGTCTCGCTAAATCAAAGAGGCCTCGGGACATCACTTTTGTGGACGAATTACCCCGAACGAGTGTTGGCAAAATTCGTAAGTTTCTGTTGAAAGAAAGTCAACCGTCGTGAGACATCTAGGAAGGACAAAGAAATGACTATTTTGAACGATGAGCTACTGAAGTCTTTTGATGCTTCAATTGCCGATGTGTCGGTGGCCTGCACGATGCCGCCAGTGATTTATACGTCGGACGAATTCCTCGAGTTTGAACAGAAGACAATCTTTGCTCAAGAGTGGCTGTGCGTTGGTCGTGTCGATCAAATTAAGAATCCTGGCGATTACTACACCACGACTGCCAATGGCGAGCATGTCATTGTGGCCCGCACCAAAGAGGGCGAAGTTCACGTCTTCTCTTCAATTTGTCAGCACCGCGGAATGCAGATCAAAGAAGATGCGGGCAATTGTGGAACCTTTACGTGTCCGTATCACCAGTGGGTGTACGGCCTCGATGGTCGATTGCTTGGCGCTCCGGCAATGGAAAAGACCAAAGACTTCGACAAGAAGCAATGGGGTATGCCCAATCTGAAAGTTGAATTGTGGAAGGGCTTCATTATGGTCAACTTCGATCTTGATGCCGCACCGTTTGGTCCGACCATGTCGCGTTACGAACCGTTGCTCGCAAATTACGAACTTGAAAACACGGTGTGCCCCGGAACATTCACGCTGAAAGACCTTCCCTGGAACTGGAAGGTCATGATGGAGAACTTCAACGATGGATATCACGCCAATCGTTTACACCACACCATTCAAGATTTCTGTCCGAGCAACATGGCGGCGTTTCCAGTGCCGTGGGATGACGCATCGGGAGTGATGTTTCGTACCAACGGTTATACGCATATTGATGGTGGCTTCAATGCCACCACTAAAGCTTTGATGCCGGTATTCCCGAAGCTCACCGAAGAAGAACGCTGGCGTTCAACATTTGCTTTGATGCCACCGACCTTGTGCTTCGGCACTGCTCCCGATCAAGCATTCTTCTTCATTATTCGTCCAACGTCACCAGACACGATCGACGTAGAAATTGGTTACTTGTTCCACCCGTCAGCACTTGAGCACCCCATGTTTGAGTACTTGCTCGAGATGAGTGACGCTGGTGTGCAGGTATTCGTCAAGCAAGACCAAGATGCCACGACAAAAGTGCAGCGCGGAATGCACTCGCAATTCGCTCCACGGGGTCGTTACTCGTGGCAAGAAGAAAGCCATGTGCAGTTCAATCGTTGGTTGGTGCATCGCTATCAGCGCAACTGGCCTGGTCGCAAGATCAAGTTGGTCGCTCACAACGCCGTCACAGAAAAGGCCGGATGAAAATCCCCGCTGCTTCCTCGTCGGCCATTGCTGATGTTCTCGCGTTGCGCGGAATGAGTGGTTGGCTCACGCCTCCGCTCGCACCCATCGTCGTGGCGCGCTGTCCAGTAGTTGGCGAAGTCGTCACTGTGCAGATTGAGCGGCGCGATTCGGGCGCCGATTTCAAGCCGATGTACGAAGTTCTTTCGGCGATGCAAGAAGGCAAGGTTCTCGTGATCGCTGGGGCCATTGATATCGGTGGTGCGATCTGGGGCGAAATCTTGACGGCCTCAGCGCAGCAAGCCGGATTTGTCGGCGTCGCTATAGATGGCTTTGTCCGAGACATCACCGCCATGCAGAACCTAGAACTACCGATTTATGCCAGCGGAACCGCAGTTGTCGGCCCACTTGGGCGGGCCCATGTTGTTTCGGTAGGTGAGACAGTCGACATTCTTGGGCAAGAAGTGTCGACGGGCGATCAGATTGTGCTCGATGACTCTGGTTGTGTCCGCTTGTCGGCTAAGGATGCTCAGGAAATCCTAGAAGCTGCTGCTCTGTATGAAAAAGGTGAAGAGCAGGTTTTAGAAGCGCTCGCCGCAGGTGAGCGATTAAATTCGGCATACCGTTATAAAGCCGACGTGGTCTCGAGGCTGAAGAGATGATCAGAAGCCAAAAGAGGGGGCTCGTAGCTTTTCGCTATGAGAACGACGCGTGGTCACAAACTAAAGTTGTGACAACGCGAAGCAATGACGCAATGAAGTCATCCGCAAGGGTGACGCGTGAACAAACAACAACAACAGGAGGAAACATGAAAGCTCATTTCCGTAAGCCGCTTGCGGCTCTCGGTTTTGCTGCGTTGCTCTTCACCGCATGTGGCGGCGATGACTCAAGTAGCGCACCCGAAACTGAGGCCCCAGCATCAAGCGAGGCACCATCAAGTGAAGCTCCGTCAACTGACGCACCTTCAACTGAAGAGCCCTCGGGCGATGTTGCGGCACTCGACTCAAACGGTGACGGCGTTGTGCAGTTCGCACTCGCAATCCCCGGACCGGCCAATGATGGCGCCTACTACCAGGCACTCGTCGACGGCGTGAAGGCATTCACTTCAAGCAATGGTCTGCCCGACCCAATCATCGTGGACAAGATTGAAGCCGATAAGGCTGCAACTGCCATGGACGACTTGGCACAGCAGAACGTTGACATCATCGCGGTCGGTGCAAGTGAAATTGCTGGACCTTTGGCCGACCTCACCGAGAAGTACCCGGACATCTTCTGGTACTGCAACTGTGGTGCTGGATTCGCCGATCTGCCCGGTTTGGCGCAGACACTCGACGACTCATCCACGATCAGCTACTCAGCTGGTTACGCCACGGGCTTGTTGCTCAAGGCCGCTGGCAACAACAAGGCTACGTTCCTTGGTTGCTGTGACTTGAACTTCGAAAAAGAGGCATACCTTGCTTACGAACTCGGACTCAAGGCTGTTCTTCCCGACGTTGAATTCTCATACGTGAAGACCGGCGCATACGACTACGACTTCGACAACACCGCTGGTGCAACTGAGGCATACAACGCTGCCAAGGCCGCTGGTGTTGGCGCGGTGTACGCGTACCTTGCTGGAGCACTTGAGCCCATCGTGCAGTTGGCAAATGCTGACGGCATCATCACGATGTCAGCTGGTTCGTCGACTGCGTGTGAGCGCACTGACTTGACCTACAACATCGCGGTGAAGTTTGACGCTGGCGACTACATCCTTGAAGCCCTGGATCGCATTGTTGCAGGAACCTTCAAGGAAGGCGAGAAGCTCACATACCAGGTTGGCGACAACGCTGGTCCGGGTGGATCACCCGGTGCAGTTATCTGTGACCCGACTCCAGAGCAGCAGACCGCGATGGACGAGATTGGCGCAAAGTTGGCGGCCGGTGAATTCGGTGCTGAACTTGGTGCAATCAAGGGCCAGGCTTACGGTGGCTGATCCGATTTCGGATCATTTACTCGAAAACCACAAGGGTGGAGGGACTTCGGTCCCTCCACCTGCGGTGGTCGTTCGTGGAATTGTTAAACGCTATGGCGCGCTTGCAGCGTGTGATGGCGTTGATCTCACGATGCGCGCCGGAGAAATTCATGGCGTGCTCGGACAAAATGGTGCGGGTAAATCCACACTGATGAAAATCCTCATTGGGTTAGTAATGCCCGACGAGGGATCTATTGCGATTAACGGCAAAGACGCTCGCATCGGAAGTCCGCAAATTGCGTCCGATCTAGGTATCGGAATGGTGCACCAACACTTCAGTTTGGTTGATGGCCTCTCAGTTTGGGAAAACGTTGTGTTGGGTGAAAAAGCTCACCTTGATCGTTCGGCTGCGCGCTCGCGCGTCGCCGAAATTGGTGAGCGTTATGGTCTTGATGTTGATCCCGATGCTCGGGTCTCATCGCTGACAGCGGGTCAAAGGCAGCGCGTTGAAATTATCAAATGCTTGCGCCGTGACCCCAAGATTTTGATTTTTGATGAACCAACTTCGGTGTTAACACCTGAGGAAAGTAGTCATCTTTTCGGCGTACTTCGCAATGTTGTGAAGACCGAAGGACGAACGGTGGCTCTCGTGAGTCACAAGCTCGAAGAAGTATTGCGAGCCACCGATGACATCACGATTATGCGTGATGGAAAAGTCGTGGCCTTTATGCGCACTCAAGAAACAGATCGCCATGCGCTGGCTGAAGCAATGGTTGGTCGCACTGTCGATCTTCGTGGTGGAAAGGTTCGTCACGTATCAGACAGCACCTTGGTCGTATCAGAACATACTGAACCAGTGCCAGCGCTAGAAGTCGTTAATGCTTCGGTGCAGACAAAAGCCGCTGGTGTGCAGTTGGCGAATCTTTCGTTATCGGTCATGCCTGGAGAAATCGTTGGCATTGCTGGTGTTGAAGGCAACGGTCAGCGAGTGTTGGCAGATGTGTTGTCGAGCTTGACCGCGTTGAATTCGGGCACTGTCAAAGTCAAGGGTCGTGAGATTTCGACGGGTCGCCCAGGCACGATGTCAAAATCGGGGATCGGGGTGATCCCAGAAGATCGCCACGACTCGGGATGTGTGCTCGATATGTCGGTCGCCGAAAATCTGGTACTCGCCGATCAAGGCAGTGTCGCTCAGCGTGGTTTTCTTGATCGTAAAAAGATTTCTGCTCAGGCTGAAGAACTCGTCAAAGAGTTCGGCGTGAGTTGCTCATCGGTTGATGCTCCGATGTGGACGCTGTCGGGCGGCAACCAACAACGTGTGGTTCTGGCTCGTGAACTAAGTATTGGTCCGTCTGTCTTGGTCGCAGCACAGCCAACTCGTGGACTTGATGTTGGGGCTATTGAATACATGGGTGGACGCCTCAAGCAGGCGGCGGCTGATGGGGTCGGTGTGCTTTTGATTTCCAGCGAGATTGAAGAACTCATTGAACTGAGCGATCGAATTCTCGTGATGTATCGCGGCGCAATTGTTGGTGAGATGAAGGCTGGGGAAATTGATATGCATCGTCTCGGAATGATGATGGGCGGTGCCGCGTGAGCACAACACCTACAGCGAAGCGTGATCGCGTCGAGCTCATTGCTCTATATGTCGTCAGCATCGTTGCCGCTTTTGTGATCGCCGCAATTTTGGTGAACACCAGCGGCGGTTCGTGGTCGAAGGCGGTTGAGGCAATGATCAACGGTTCGTTTAAGAACCCTGGTCGTTGGGGAGAAACCTTGCGCCGTGCAGCGCCTTTGCTCATCGTGGCGGCGGGTAGTGCAATTGCAGCCAAAGCAGGCATCATCAATATCGGTCAAGAGGGCCAAGTGTTGATTGGTGCAACTGGCGCTGCGTTCATCATGACCAAGATTCATCCAGGTAGTCCGTTGATGCTGATTCTTGGCGTGTTGCTCGGCATGTTGGCTGGCGCAGCGTGGGCTGGTATTGCAGCTTTGCTTTATTACTGGCGACGCGTTCCAGTCGTGCTTTCCACATTGTTGTTGGTGTACCTCTCGAGTCAAATCACGGGTTACACGATGACCCGTAGGTTTTTGTTGCTTGAAGTGATCGAAGGTTCACCAACCAAGATTCAAAACAGTGCCAAGACGGCAGTGAATTCACGACTTGGCATCATGCATATCTTTGGCAACAATGTGCCACTGACCGTGCCGATTGCGATCATCTTTGCAGTTGGTGTGGCGTACATGTTGGCCCATTCGGTGTGGGGTTTCCGTTTGAAGATGCTCGGATTGAATCCGCGTACTGCTCAACGCGCGGGTGTGTCACATGTGAAGTTTGGAACCATGGCATTGTTGACATCTGGCGCGGCGGCTGGCTTGGCCGGATCACTCATGCTGGCTTCTGGCGAATCGAACTATCGGGCCTCTAGCGGTTTCTCGGCAAGTGTTGGTTGGGATGGTTTGCTCGTTGCCTTGGTGGCTCGTAATAATCCTTATGCATCGATTCCCGTGGCACTGGCCTTTGCTTGTTTGCATACAGGTTCAAACTTTTTGGCGGCAGCAGGCGTTGAATCAGTTTTGGTCGACGTCATCCGTGGATTGTTAGTCCTTGCATTGTTTATTCCCCCGGCCGTCAGCGAGTTGCGTAAGAAGCGACGAGTTCTGGCCCTGATGACGGAAAGGGCATAGCTATGTTGGCTTTCCTCGGAAGTTTCGGCGACATACTTTCTAACGGGCCTTTGTACCAAAGTACATTCCGCTTGGCCGCAATTTTGGTTTTCGCTGCAGTTGGTGAATGGGTAGCCGAACGTGCGGGCACCATCAACTTGTCAGTCGAAGCAATGCTTTTGGGTGGGCACTTTGCCACCGCAATTGCTTACACCCAGACTTCAAACTTCGGTTTCTCGCTTTTTGTCGGTGCAATTGCTGGAATTTTTGTGTCATCGTTCCAGGCGTATCTCAGTCACTATCTCAATGCCGATCAGTTTGGTATTGGTTTGACGCTCAATATCTTGTTGCTTGGTCTTGTGGCGTTTCTCGAGCCCAACTTCGACTTGTCAACAAAGTTGGCTGGTGAAGTTAAGGTTCCGCTGTTGTACGACATCCCGATCCTTGGTCCCGCCATGTTCGGTCAACGTTGGCCGATGTACTTGGTCTATGCAGTTGTGCCGTTGTCGTGGTGGCTGCTGATGCGCACCAAGTGGGGTCTTGAAGTTCGTGCCGTGGGTGAAGATCCCCAAGCTGCCGACGTCACCGGAATCCATGTTAATGCTCGTCGTCGTCATGCCATTTTGTACACCGGCTTCATCGCTGGTCTCGGTGGTGGCGTGTACTTGCTCGGTCAAGTTGGTCGTTTTGAAAGCGGCAATATTGGTGGCAAGGGAATCATTGCTATCGCTGCAGTGATTTTTGGTGGCTGGACATTGCGTGGTGCAGTTGCGGGTTGCATCTTGTTTGGTTACGTCGATGCATTACGTCTGAATTTGCCAAATATCGTGGGGCACGACTTCAACGCTCAGTTGTTAGCTGCTCTACCATTCTTAGCAACCATCGTGGTGATGTTGATATTCGCTAAGCACACGCGTCAACCAGCGTCGTTGGCGCGGCCATTTATTCGCGGACTGAAATAATTAATCTCAATTTCTATTTTCTTTTAGGGAGTCAGTCATGAAAGCAGTGTGGTACGACAATCCGGGTGGACCCGAGGTCTTGGTCTATGGAGATCGTCCTGATCCGTCAGCCGGCACTCACGACGTGGTCGTGAAGGTTCATACTGCAGCCGTCAACCATCTTGATGTGGTGCAACGTAACGGTTGGTTCACGATGCCTGGGTTCACTTACCCGCACATCGCTGGTATGGATGTCGCAGGTGAAATCGTGGCGATTGGTTCGCAGGTTGAATCATCGCTTGGTTTATCAATTGGCGACCGTGTCGTTGTTGATCCGTCGCTTGCTGGTGTTCACCCCGGTTCCGTATATGCGGGCATGGGCGACATTTATGGCGAACTGGGTGTCATCGGCGCAACAGTTGCTGGTGGATACGCCGAACTGTGTGTTGCCCCGGCAACTCATGTGTACAAGATCCCCGATGCCATGTCGTATGACGATGCGGCAACCTTTCCGACCTGTTATCTCACCGCTTGGCATGCACTGTTCGAAGTGGGTGGCCTGAAGGCTGGCGAGACCATCATGATTCACGCTGCTGGAAGCGGTGTGAGTGTGGCGGCAATTCAACTTGCAGTCGCCGCTGGCGCGACAGTGTTGGCAACAGCTGGTAGCGAAGAGAAGTGCAACAAAGCACTCACGCTTGGTGCAAGTGCTGTGTGCAACAACCGCACCGAAAACGTGACGGGTTTTGCGCGTGGGGCAACTGCAGGTGCGGGTGTCGATATGGTGTTCGATCATGTTGGTCCGGCCTTGTGGGCCGACTCGATGTTCGCTTTGAAGCCCCGAGGTCGTTTGGTCAACTGCGGAAACACCACTGGCGATACGGCAACCATTCCATCGCTCGGTTTCATGTTCCACATGGGAATTCAGTTGCTCGGTAGCGATCCGTATCGTCCCGAAGAGTTCGGCAAGGCATGGAACACCTTCTGTAACGGTTCATTCCAAAAAGTCATTGACTCAACATTTGCTCTCAAAGATGCCGCCGAGGCTCAAAGCAAAATGCAGAACAACGATGTCTTCGGCAAGATTCTTTTGAAGCCGTGAAATAACGATGGCCATTGTCGAACGCGACGCTCCGTATCCCGAGCTCAAGAAAAGTCATACTGCTGCCCACAAAGGAACACCGTGGTCTGACTACAAGCCACCGGCTTCGGCGCCGGTCTGGAACATTATTCAGGGCTTCGGCAACTACTGGTTGTTGATGGCTGGTATTGAACTTGGGGCTTTTGACACTCTGCAAAAAATTGGTCCGTGCCCCCTTGAGCCACTCGCTGAGGCAACGGGACTGTCACGCCGCAGTGCATTGTTCTTGTTTGATGGACTAGTGGCCATCGGAATGATTGAGCAATACCGCGATGTCTACAAGCTCGGTGACCTTGCCTCGCGGTATCTCACGAGCGATGCGGTAGCCAGCATGGCTGATCTCATTGGTGTTGCTCCTGGGCCATTAGAAAACTGGGAAGAACTAGCCGAAACGTTCCGTCGCGGAACCCCAAGACAACCCATTGAAAATGATCCAGAGGGTTTCTACGTGCCACTGGTTGAAGCGACGTATCCAACGATGTTGCGCGCTGCCACGCGCGCCGATCTGAAGATCGGATACAGCCGTACGCCTAACTTACGACTACTCGATCTTGGTGCTGGTGGAGCGCCGTGGTCGGTTGCGGTGTTGAGCCAAAACCCCACAGCAACAACTGTGGTCAACGATTATGCCGGAGTGCTAGAAGTTGCCAAGCGCCGAATCGCTGCTGCGGGTATCGCCGATCACGAATCACGCGTTGAATATTTGCCTGGCGATTTTCACACCGTTGAACTTGAACCGAACTCGTTCGACATGGTCATCCTTGGACATATTTTGCGTACCGAAGGTGACGAAGGTGCCCAACACATGATTGACCGTGCGTTTGCTGCGTTGCGTCCAGGTGGCCGAGTCATCGTGAGCGATTACTTCCGTGACAACACCCGTAAGTTCAATCCTTTTGGGGTCTTAATGGGTGTCACCATGGTGGCAGCGACACGTCAAGGTCACACATTTACTAACGAAGAAGTCACGGGATGGATTCGGGCAACAGGATTTGAAGCCCTTCGCCTCATCGAACCCATCGGTTTTAATTCAATGTATGTCGCTAGCAAACCTGAGTAATCACAGCTAATTATCTAGATCCGGAGAAAACTATGAGCGATCAACCAATTTCTATCGACACCATCATTCGCGGTTGGTATGTCGTCACCATGAATAAGACCCGCGACATCATTCGCAATGGTGCAGTGGCCATTGATAAGGGTTCCATCGTCGCAGTAGGCAAGTACTCAGACATCTCGCGCACCTACACGGCCAAAGAAACAGTGGGTGGCGATCGATTTGTCGTGACCCCCGGAATGGTGAACTCGCATATTCACATCACTGGTGAGCCACTCACGCGTGGATATGTTCCTGATGACACTCCTTTCGAAGAGAACGTGTTTATGTGGCTGTGTCCGTTGTATTCGGTGTTCAACGCCCGTGAAGAAAAGATGTCGGGTCAATTGGCATCAATTGAAATGCTCAAGAGTGGAACAACTTCATTCCTTGAGGCTGGAACCATTCGCTTCATGGATGAAGTTGTTGAAGGTCTTGTTGATATTGGTATCCGTGGCCGTGTAGGTCGTTGGATCTGGGACCTTCCACCCGAGCCCGACGTGTACAAGCAAAACACCGATGAAGCCATTCGTAATCTCGAAGAATCAATCACGAAGTACCGCTCAATTGCTGGTGGTCGTATTCAGTCATACAGCACGCTTGTCGGCCACACCACGTGTTCAGATCCGTTGTGGAAAGCCGCGCGCGCGTTGGCCGATGAACATGGCGTGGGTATGAGTTTCCATATGTCGCCCGCCAAGCTTGACCCCGAAGGTTTCCTTGAAGAGTTCGGGCAGCGTCCCATGATTCACCTGGCCGAAATCGGAGTCTTGAAAGACGACGTGTCAATTACACACTGTGTGCAAGTCGACAATCAAGAACTCGCAGTGATGGCCGAGACCGGCGTTTCAGTTGCTCACTGCCCGACGACTGCCTTGAAGGTCAGTTATGGCGTCACGCAAGTAGGCAAGATGCCCGAAATGGCGATGGCCGGAATCAACTTAGGTATCGGTACTGACGGCAATAATGCGTCGAACTATTCAGACCTCATGCGTGCCACGTACTTAGTTGCTGGCTTGTTTAAAGATGCGCGAACCGATCCGCAGATGTTCCCCGCTGAAAAGGCCTACGAAATGGCCACTCTTGGTGGCGCACGGGCGATGAACGCTCAAGATGAAATTGGTTCACTTGAAGTCGGCAAGAAGGCCGACGTTGTTTTGCACGACACCGATCGTCCCGAATGGCGACCATTGTTGAATGTCATGAACCAACTCGTGTGGTCGGCCGATGGTCGGGGAGTGCACACAGTATTTGTCGACGGCAAGAAGGTCGTTGAAGCTGGTCGCATGTTGACCATTGACGAAGATCGTTTCTGGGCACAATGCCAAGAAGCTGGTGAAGCAATCACCGCACGTTCGGGCTTGCCTGATAAATCTAAGTATCCGGTTCTCTGAGACTTGCGAACATTGGATAACCATGACTAACAACATCACACTTGAAGCCGAAATCACGCCGGGTATGCCGGTGCAACAAGTGATTGAACTCGCGCGACTTGCTGAAGATGTCGGTTTTGATCGTCTTGGTATTTCTGATGTGGTGTTTTGGCACGATTGCTTCATGTTGCTGGGACTTGTTGCCCAGTCAACAACGCGAATCGAGCTTGGTCCGATGGTGACTAATCCCTATTCGCGTCACCCAGCGGTGTTAGCCGGAATTGCGGCAACTTTGCACGATGTGTCAAACGGCCGAGCATTTATGGGCATGGGTGTTGGCGCTGGACTTGAGGCCGTCGGTGAGACGTACGCGCGACCAGTTGCGCATGTGCGCGATGCGGTGACAGTGATGCGGGCGTTGTTGCACGGTGAGACGGTCAGTTATCAGGGTGAAACGATTACGGTCAACGATTCGCGATTGCAACACGTCGATCCGTTGAACCCTGCGCATGTTCCGATGTCGATTGGTACACGTAGCCCGCAGATGATGCGTTTGGCTGGCGAGATTGCCGATATCGCTCTTGTTGGTGGTCGTTATTTGTCGCCGTCATTGGCCGCGAATTACCGCACATTTATTGCTGAAGGTGCACAGCGCGTTGGTCGTGATGTTGCGTCAGTTGAAGTTGCTCCGCGAGTGACGTTGTGTGTTTCTTCAGACGGCGATCTGGCCCGCCGCAGTGTGAAGCGTTATGTGGCGCATTACATCGCGCTCATTCGGCCTGCCGAGTTAAACGAGCGAATGGGACTAGATGCCGATTGGTATTCGCGAGTTGACGCAGCGCTTGCCCGTTCAACCGGTTGGTATTTCGATCACGATCGTTACGACGACCCCGAAATCTTTTCGTTGATCGCCGATGAATTAGTAACAAGTTTTGCGATCGTCGGTACACCCGATGAATGCAAAGACTTAGCCCGTGGCATTTTGGACCTGGGCTTCAACAGCATCAGTATGAACTTGTCATTCCCGGTGGGCAATGGCATGTATCAAGGCTTGCGCGACACCCTTGAAGGTTTTGGCACTGTTATTGACGCGGTGCGTTCAGGCCGCTGAGTTACTCAAGACCAGCTTGCGTTAAAAAGACTTTGCTATCCCAGTAATCGGTGCGATTGATAATGAGTCCAGTCGACGGATCAATCTGAATGCGTAGCAATCCACGAACTGCGCAATCCCGATCATTCACATGAGCATGAAGTGTGTAGGCATTGGCAACGGTTGAGGTGGTGAGGTCGACGACTTGTTGCTCGACTTCGTAACGAATCCCTGGCATCGAAGCCATGAAGTTCGGTAGGCGACGGCGGTACTCGTCTTTGCCTTCGCAACTTGAACCAAGCGCGGCCGTGTGTTCGTTGATGAATCCATCAGCCACAAACGATGCGACCAGATCGGCGTCGCCTGTTGAAAATGACTCGAGATAGTTCCGACAAATCGTGGCGAGTTCGTCGCGAGTCATGGTGTGAATAATCCAGGTGAGCCCAGAAGCAAGATCGGGAAACAGCCCGATCTCAGCCCCAGACTTCTTTGGCCTTGGCGTAGACGCCTTGATCGTATGAGAACTCAATCATGTTGCCATCGGGGTCTTTGAGAGCACAGATATAGCCAATGGGATCAGGCATTTGGGTAGGTGGCCAGGCCATGCAACCGTCGGCCTTGCCGAGTTCGGCGATGCGCTCAACTTCGGCGCGGCTTGTGAGCTCAATACCAACGTGTGCGAATGGAGCCATAATCGGCTGCGGTCCACCATCTTGGTCTTTGAAGAAACTCACAAGAACTAAGACGAAAGGCTTATCCGACTGATCGTCATGACCAAGCCATGCGCCATAACCATCAGCATCAACACGACGATCAAGCAACTTGAGCGGAGTGAACTTCTCGTACCACGCAATGGACTTGTCGATGTCGGTTGACGGCAACGCAATGTGCGTCCAACGTGCGGTTGGGGGATGGACAACGTTCTTGTCTGAAGTATCAGAGATCTGATTCTTCAAACGCATTGCGTCGGCGTCAAGGTTTTCGTGAGTGGTCATGATTGATCCAGTTCTATTGTGTTTTTCAGTTGTATTCGGTCAGAGTACGGATCTTGCAGCGTGGGCGCTAGGGACTAGTGGCAACACTGCGCGGTACTTGAATCACTCGACGGTGTGGTCGCTCGGGATGTCGGGGTTGTCTCCACCCTTGGTCCACAAAATGACTTCGTTGCCCCAAGCGTCTTCGAAGGCGCCGTTGTAGCCACTGAATTCTTTCCAGTAGTGCTTACGCCACAAAATGGTTGCTCCAAGTTCTTCGGCACGATCGAGCAAACGCTCTTGGTTGTCGTCATCGCTGACCAAAATCCAAATACGGGCCTGGCGGTGCTTGTGTGACAAAACGCGGGGCTCAACACCGGCCGGGTCTGGATGCGGGCGAGCGTTGTTGACGTTGTAGATACCGAGGTGCAAGTTGCCAACGGCGCTCTGGGTGCCATCGCCCAACATGAAGTTTTGGCCAGGTACGCAGCGGTGGAATTCACCTTCGGGGCGACCCTCAACGACCCAACCAAAGAGGTCGGCGTAGAAGCGAGCGGTCTTGGCCGGATCGTCGCTCGGAAGGTCGACGAAGATCAGGGTGTTCGGGTAATTGGGGACGAACTGTCCGGTCGTGGCGGCATCGTCGGCTGGGTTATAAGACGTGTAGGTCATGACCCGACGATAACACACCGAGCCCAAATTTTGGTCTGACAATCACACCAAAACGGGGGAGACTTTTCAATATTTCAGGAAATTTTTGGGAAATTCCTGGGACATTTCTCGAGATTCTTGTGTTTAACGACCGGCGAGGAATGTCATACGTTCTTGGGCCTCGGTCACGATGTCGGTGAAGGCGGTACCCGTGATCTGGGTTGACTTCTTGGCCCTGACCACGGCTTTTCCGGCCACATAGACATCATCGACCGCTGATCCGCTCGAAGCCCAGATCAGTTGCAAGACCGGTTGGGTGCTGCGGGTGAGCCATTCGGGGCCATCGGTGCCAAAGACCACGAGGTCGGCCTGCTTGCCCACTTCGATCGACCCAATCTTGTCGTCCATCCCGATAGCTCGGGCGGCATCAATGGTGTGTAAGGCCAGGGCATCGACGGCGCTCATGATGGTCGGGTCCATGTGGCGATCGCGAATAAGACCAGCGAATAATGCGGCATTGCGAATGGGGTCGACGGCGTCACCAGCATTTTCGGCGTCGCACCCAAGCGACATGCGCACGCCGCGCTTCAACATGTCGTCATGACGACCAGCGGCAGTGATTCCTTGAGCGAGTCGTAGATACGCCCACGGACATACCGCAACTGCGGTATCGGTTTCGACCACGCAATCAATCTCGTCGTCATTGAGGTGTACTGCGTGAGCGAGTAACACGTGATTGCCCAGAACCCCGAGATCGTACAAATGGCGAACCGGATGCTTGCCAGTGCGTGCGAGATACGAAGCGGTGTCACTCGACGATGGCGAAATATGAAACGTGATGCGCGTGTTGTTGTCACGTGCAAGTTGCGAAGCAGCAATAACAAGTTCGTCGCTCATCAAGTCGTGTCCAACGAGTGTGACCCAACCGTCAATGAGGGGAGTGTTCTGAGTGAGGCGCATCACCTCGCGTTGACGTTCAAGTACTTCGCTCACGGTTCCGGCGAACGGAGCATCTTCAATATCCCAACCCCAACTACCGAGTGTTCCGCGCGTGCCCATTGCAAGTTGTGCTTTGAGTACCGAAGCAGGATGGCCAACGGTTCCGGCTTCAACAGTGGTCGTAATGCCGTGACACAAGGCTTCGTTGAGTGCGAGCACTGCACTTAAGTAATCATCGCGTTCGGTGTGCCTGCTGTGAGTTGGAACTGCCCAGCCAAAGATTGCTTCTTGAGAATCAATTGTGTCGGGAATCATTGAGCGAATGAGTCGATCGCCGGTGAGGTGTTGATGGCCATTAATCATGCCTGGGGTGATGACCGCACGAGGATTTCCTTCAATGACCGCGTCAGGATGTGAGACGCACAACTTTTCGAAGTTGTCAATAGCAATGATGCGATCATTTTCAATTGCGACAGCGGCATCGGTGAGCACATCACGTTGCGCATTCATTGTGATGACGTGTTGGCCCCGAACAAGGATGATGGTCATAGTGAGACAGGTTATGCTCAAAAACATGACGAGCATTCTTTGCGATAACGACAACCTTCTTGGCTACTGGTATCCGGTCGCGCGATCGGTAGATGTGATGTCGGCGCCGGTGTCGGCCAAGCTGCTTGGGCGCAATCTGGTGGTGTGGCGTGATGGTGAAGGAAACGTGAGCACCTTGCCCGATCGCTGTACTCACCGTGAAGCAAAGTTGAGTCTTGGGTACGTCAAAGACAACTGCCTGGTGTGCCCGTATCACGGTTGGGAATTTGAAGACGATGGTAAATGTGTGCGAGTCCCGTCTGCCTCAGAAGGCGTGCCGGTTCCGCCGAAGGCGCATATTGAGCCATTTGGTTGCCAAGAACGTTACGGATTGATTTGGGTGTGTCTCGGTACTCCGAAGGCACCAATTCCCGATATGCCGTGGGATAACGACCCGAAGTTCCGTCGTCTCAACACCCCGGTTGATACTTGGCAGTGTTCGGCCACTCGTATGGTCGACAACTTCTTAGACATCACGCACTTCCCGTTTGTTCATGTCGATTCATTTGGTCGGGCGCAAGAGACCAGCGTTCCGAAAGTTGAACTCGGTCCACTTGATGATCACTTCTATGGATACTCGTATGAAGTGAATGCCAACAATGCGTCGGTCGGAGCCATTGCGAGTGGGCAGTCGGCCGGAGTCGTGCATCGCAAGATGAGTTCGGGTTTCAACTTGCCGTTGATCTGTCGTTCGACAATTGAATACGAGACAGGCTTGTCGCACATCTTGTTGTTGGTGTCGACGCCGATTGATGATGTCACGAGTTACTTCACATTTGTGGTGTGGCGCAGTGACGACTTTGCGATTCCGTCTGACGAAGTGTTGCGCCTTGACTTCATGATTGGTGCTGAAGATAAGCGCATGCTGGAAACCTTTGACACGGTGTTGCCGCTTGACCAAACGTCGTTGGTCTCGGTACAAGCCGACAAGTGCTCAGTTGAATGGCGCCGCCAATTTGCTGCGTTATTGAATGGCTAAGTAGAAAATCCTGACTAATCAAGTCGCGGCGTTGGTTCGAATCATCGATATTGCTATTTCAAATGGGCCGACCTGTTTATCAAGTAGGTAGAAACCAAGCTGACCGATGGTGGAGGTATCTATGGGCGCGGCGTTCGGGATCACCGAGAGTCGCCAGTCGACAGATTCAAAGTCTGCGAGTGGCAAGACGTAGTCCTGCTCAACATCGGCGACCGTTGTGAAACGCTGGACGTAGCGCGTGTTGTCATAGTTTCGGATTTGCATGAGATAGGTCTTGCCGTCGCCCCGGGCCGTCACGACGATGGCCTCGGCCCCTGACATCAGAGTTGGTAGTTGGTCATTGATCGGCCCGAAGGTTGAGGTGAATCCACCGTTGTTGTCGAGCGACAAGTTGCCCGAGAAAACTAATTGCCCATCAACCCATGTGCTGGCGCTATCGGAAACCCCGCCCATGACGGTGTCATTTTGGTTGAACCAATCAGAGACATCGGACTGATCAGCAAAGTCGTACAAGACCATTGATTGTGCTTGTTGGATTGGAGTGGTTGTCGTTGATGTCGTCGCAACGCTTGTCTCAACTGCTGTCGTTGTCGCAATTGGCTGAATAGTTGTTGACGCCAGCGAAGACGTTGTTTCATCACTACTTGAGCCGCACGCAACAACGAACGAGATGCCGAGTAGGCCTGTCATCAATGTGAGTCGCTTTGACATATCAAACGGTCTAGCACCGATCTCACGGATAATTCACGGTGAGCTGGCGGTTATTTGGATTAAGGCTCAACTTCCAGCCGCCTTCGTGAGCTTTGTGATGGTGCCTTGAACACAGGGGGATCAGATTGTCGAGATCGGTCGGTCCACCATTTTCCCAATAGTCAATGTGATGTATCGAGCAATGATGGAACGGCACAACACAACCATCTATTGCACAGGTTTCGTAGGTGGATTCGAGCGATCGGCGCTGGTGGGCAGTGGCCAATCGTTTGGACCGCCTCACATCAATCGGAACCGATGGGCCATTCAGCACCACCGGAATGATGTCGGCATCACATGCGATGCGACGGACGGTCTCAATGGGTAGGCCGGCTCCGTAACTGGTCCGGCAAACCGTTGTGTCGGTGTGCGTCTTGACTTTGTTTTGCAGAGTTTCCAAATCGACATGCACGACCAGTTCGGCCCGCACGGGACGATCGCCATCAACAAGTGATGAGCCAGACCCACGGACGAGTTCAAGCAACGCAAGCGCGTTGCGGTGATGATTTGGCTCAATGCCTGGAGCAATATCAAGGCGAACGTCACCGTCGCCTGAATGGAACATGGCTTCAACGCGTTGGCTGACGAGATTTTGAAAGATTGCTCCGCGTTCGGGATCAAATTGACCACGAACTTGTAGGTTTCCGTCAACGTCGTTCCACATTTTGAAGTGGGTTTCGCGGCGTTGTTGCTCGAGTCGGCTCAGACCACCGTCGGACACCAATGCCTTTGCAGTGTTCTTGACGTGTCGGTCGAAATCATCGGCGTTCATGTGGGTTGCGGCGTTGATGAGCGCTGGTAGGCGTTCAATGAGTGCGTCGGGCTTGTCGCCGACGATCTTGAAGGCCCGTGAGAGTCCATCAATGTGAGCCACGCTGATATCGCCGGTGCTGAGTGCATCACCAAATACGGGAGCCGTATCGATAGTGCTGTGGCGATTCACGGTGTCGCGGGCTTCGCGTCGTGACAAGTTGCCGTCACGCATGAGAGTGATCTCGGGGTCGGCTGGACGTATTGACGAGAGCTCGGCGAGCAGACTCATTCGTTCGGCGGCCAAGGTTGACTCGGTGCGTTTGATATCGGCGAGACGTTTGATGATGACATCAACGCGGTCGTGAGTGGCGAGAGTGTCGCACAACGTTGGCATGTTTTACCTCCTGACTATTGAGTAGGTCTCGCCATGTTTGACACATGTTGCGAGATCAATTGGATTAGGCGGGAAGCAATATTCAAATTAGTCAGGGGGTGTGGCAGAGTTTCCGAACTCAAGAAGATTGTGATTTGAATGCCTAAATTTAGACATTTGCTTGTGAAACTTCAGGTGCGACGAGATTTGACGTTGAAATTTTAAAGGTTATGAACTTTGGACATAACCACCTCGAACGAAGCAATTCCCGTTATATACAGATTCAACTTCTATCTCAATCTTCTTAGGTAGACCAGTTGAACTAAACAGCGAAAGCGAGTAATCATTAACGGAGACCTTTTGGTTTCCTAGTCCAGTGAATTCAGATGAATCACTGGAAGTTCGGAAATAGTTTGGGTAAACATTTCCAGTGAGGCTGTCAATTGCAGTCCCAAAAATTCGAGTTTGATCGAGGGTTTTGATGTACAAAACAAAATATGGGCTACTTGAATCATTGCCGTAACACGAAAGCGCTAGTTCAACTTCGCTGTTACTAAAAATAGTGGTCTTGGTCGAATACGCAGTGGAGCCGATATTCGGATTCAGTCTTGTAACTTCCGATGCGGCGATACCCAAAATTGAACCTGGTCCTACTGGACCTTGCGGACCAGTTGTTCCTACTGGACCTTGCGGTCCGGCTGGTCCTTGTGGTCCGGTTGGTCCTTGTGGTCCGGTTGAACCAACTGGTCCTTGCGGGCCGGTTGTGCCGACTGGTCCTTGTGGGCCGGTTGTGCCGACTGGTCCTTGTGGGCCGGTTGATCCAGTTGGCCCTTGAGGTCCTGTTGGTCCTTGCGGGCCAGTTGATCCAGTTGCGCCTGTAGGTCCAGTTCCGCCGCCTGTGCCGGATGCGGCTAACTGGAAATAACCAACGACGTCGGCAAGAAGGTTGGCCTTTCCATAAACGTAAAAGCAAACGTGCCCGCTGTCTGAAATAGAAGTAGTAACAGCATTGGGAATTGTTTGACCTTGTACGAAGTTGAGATTTGAAGAAGTCGGTCGTGTTCCACAGGGATACACCGTCACATAGCCACCGCTATTTCCGGCTTCGCCGTCAACGACAGTGACATTCATGACTACTGCAGTTGCTCCGATCGGCACCACAGTTTGTGTTCCAACATTTGTCAAAATAGTTCCGGTTACTTGAAGAGTTCGAGGATCGCCTGACCCGTCTAGTGCCCCAACTTTTCCATCGGCTCGTGTATCGAGAACGCGTATTGGATCGACGGGCGCAAATGCCGAAGTTCCTACGTTGTTAGAAGCATCGGCAATCAGCATCGTTCCGCCACCTAGTGAAACTGCAATCGCAGCTCCAATCGCTGCCCAACGAATTCGCAAACTATTTGACATGACGACCCCTCGAATATTTCTCAGCGCAATCCGTGCATACATGGATCACAAAACCAACATATAGGTCTGAATTCAATGATTCGTATTGTAGTTGATAAAAGTGTGAATTACAGCGTTTACTGAAGTGAAAAATCAATTCACGTTCGCATAGTAATTATGCATATCAAGAAGCGAACTAAATCAACAACGCAACTTTGACAAACTCACACGCCGTTGCCCATTTTTCTGGGCTGGCCCAGCCAAATCCCAAACCACCTGCGCTGGACCATCAAAGGCAATTGATGCTTCGCCAGTCCGGTCAAGGATCACAACCACTAATCGTGTGGCCTCGGTTCCTGCAGCAGAAAGATTGCTTGATCTGCCAGTTGTCGTCTTGATCTCTACCTTGTTTCCCTGCGCATCGACTACGTCGTAACCCTTGTTTGAAGAGGTTGCGAGCGACAAGCCCAATTCGACGAGGTTGGTGCGTAATTCCAAACCCTAATATTGATGGCCTAGTGGTTGGGGTTTCAGTAAACGTTTGGAACGCGAAACGCCGTTTTTGGAACGCTTCTAGGGTGGGATTTCTCTTAGATAATTGACTTATTAATTTTCAGTAATTTCACTTAGTTATCTGTAGATAAATTATGCTAACTTTCTAACAGTTTGATAGAAAAAAGAGAACAAATGAAAAATGTATGCGTTGACAATGCTGGAGAATTGCGGTGCTATAACTGCGGATCTAAGGGTTTTACCGAGAAACGTACTATGCGGGCAAAGATGTTGGTGGGTGTTGGTGCGTTGCTCACCAAGAAGAAACTCAAATGTCAGGTTTGTGGCGAATACAACGATTCAGGGAATGCAGACCCGTATACCGGTCCAGCGTCCAGGAAATATCGAAAAATGTATGAGCAGGAATTAGCTGCTGCTTCTAACCCATCTATTAATTCCGCTCAAGAAGGTCAATTGACGCCTGTAGAGCAACTATCGAAACTTGTTGATTTGCTTTCACAGGGAGTAATTACTCAGGAACAATTCGATAAGCAGCGTGACCAAATACTTTCAGCATAGAGACGAATTAAAACCCCGGTTGACCGCTTCCTTAAGAGGGAGATGTTCGCTTGAAAGCCGGGCCCCAAATAGGGAGGCCGTCGGAAAAAAGCCAGGCCTCAAATAGGGAGGCGGTCACGTTTGAGATTTAATGGGGAGTGCCTTGAGGAGGCGGAGTCAGGTCAATCTTGAAATTCTTCACCAGTTCTGAGATGTCTTCTTCCGAGTGATTCCTGCGGAGGAACTCAACAAGATCTTCCTGACGTGGCTGTCCGAATGCAAGCCGGTAGGCGGCGAGCGAATTCTTCAATCGTGGAAGTTCTGACGCATCTCGGCTGAACGGTAGTAAAGGCACATGGCGTTCAATCTTTGCTGAACCCTGCGGATAGACCCAATAGGGAACCATTTCTGATTCGGTTGAGAGACGCCTCTCTGCAGCCATGTTAAAGAGTGCCTCCCAGATATCTCCTGTGATGTCTGATGGAAGGTTTGGGGCGAGTGTCTCGGCGATGTTCTTGCGAACTACGTGTCCCTTATAACGATGGACGCGCCCTTCGCGTTGTTCGAGATCAACTGGGTTTGAGGGCAAGTTCCAGTGGACAACTGCATGTGACCACAAATGGAAGTCAAGTCCTTCTTGACCGATTGAGGTGCTCACCAAAACAAACGGCCAAAAGGGTGAGTTAAACGCGGCAGAAAGTGATTCGTTACGATTCACGCTCTTTTCGTCGTCAGAGCGCTGTCCGTAGGCTGCAGCGAAGTTCGCACGCATTGATTTGCGGTCTGGTTCGGTTGCCCGACTTTGAGGATCTGGAATATCGACGCCGAAATTTGCTGCACGAACGCTAAGGGCAGCGTCAATCTTTGCGGCAAACTGAACAACAGCTTCGCTTCGTTTTGAGTCATCCGAGAAAGAACTAAAACCAAGCCAATCGCGCAAGGTGTGTACGTGTTCGTCAAGTACGGCTTGCATGTGAGCATCTGTGCAGTATCGAAGAACTGTGCGCCAATAGCTTTCATCGGCATCCCGGTCGTGGTTGTCGGGCAGTAAAGCATCTCTCAGAACGATCGCTGTGACCTCAGCTTCATTGAAGAATCTTCGGTATGAATCTGAGATCAGTGCTGCTCCTTTGAGAACCTCTTCATGCGATAGGGGTAAGCCACTCACTGCAGATAGGGCCCTCAACGCACAAATCGCTGGGCCACCAATAGCCAAGTCGGTAAGTACCTCTATCAAGTCGTCGGGTGGCGTGCCAATAGTCAGATCATCATCATTAAGCGTGGACCATGCCAGTTTTGAATGGGAAAGGAAACCATCTGACGGATTTCCGCTCGACCACGCAGACTCTGAACCAATCTGACCCCACCATTCGCTAATTACCTCAGGGAACTGTTGTTGGTCCAAAAGCAACGGAGCCAGCCAATACCACCTTCGGTCGGTATTCGAATCCGTCACGATGGTTCTGAATAGCGGTTCAAGATCACTCTGTATTCGTTCAGATACTTGTTGGCGAACTTCGGACACCGATTGCATCTTGCTTCTGGTTTGACGATGTTCGCCTAGTTGTGCCAAAGAAGGACTTGGCCAAACTAACGCGAATGTATTGATTGAGTTTACGCGACCCGTTCTATTCTTGAAGGTCAGTCGACCTTCGCCACGATTATTCGCCTCATATTTTTTATGGCGTGATCCTCTAAACGCTTGTCGTTCGGCTTCAAATGATGTCAAAGAAGCGACAGCCTTCGGAACCACAGCCCAGCCAGAGAAGATCACTCGCTTCGTAAAGCTTGTTGCGGCCTTTGACTCATAGATAGAACCAGAGTCGTAATAACGAAGCGACGGGGGAATCCAAAGCAGGTCAAAGGCTTGATGAGAATGTAGGTCCTCTATCAGCCAACGCAGGCGAGCATTTTGCGCGTCAACTGGCTGGTAGTTCTCGACAGTTGACCAGTCCAATAGGCCTGGTCCGGGGGAAAGAGTCTCAAGCGGTGGGAGAGTTCTTTGCTTCATCGCTTCTTTGAAAGTTGTCTTCAGTTTGTAGTCATCCATGAAGTTGAACAAGTACGGACTTGACTTCCAGTAGTCAATTGGTTCGCCCTGTTTGAGAAGCGACGAGATATCGCCGATGCGAGCGTACGACTTCAGGTCTTCAACACTGATGGGCAGGTGATGGACATGTTCTTCGAGCATTCCATTGCGATCAGGCGTAACTCCAAGTCGCTCGGTTCGTGCCATCACCAAACTGAGTCGTTGCTGAATACGTGAACAAATCGCTGACGCATCCTCGGTTCGAGAAGTATTTGTCATGGCGAGTCGAAGCAGATTGAAATCCTTCTTAAGTTCATCAACATCGTTTGGATCGTTAAACAAGAATGAACATGTATTGAGGAAATCTGCAAAGTGGTCATCGGTTTCGCCACTGCGTGCGTACATGCGGTATGGGGTGGCAGAAAGCAGAAGCACCTTGGTGCCTCGGCCGGATTCTTCGTCATAATGGCTAAACAACTGACGGGCAAGAGTTGATGCCCAGTCGGTTGCCGAAGGGTCCATCAAGTCTTTGAAGCGCTGAAACTCATCAAGAATGATGAGGTCTGGTTTGAGCATGTTGATGCCCACGGTGGCCAGCGCTCGGCGGAGTGTTCCGATGAACTCATTAACCCTTCGGCGCAACTCATACGGTATTGAGTGTTTACCTTTGATTTCTGAACACAGTTTTTCGAATTCTTTTTTGAGCGAAATCTGACCCTGAGTTTTTCGCTGAGCATCAATCTCTTTTATCTGGTGTCCGAACGCAGCAAGGTTTTTCTTGACCTGAGTTTGGTATGTCAGGCGCCCATTAGAAATCTTGTTCCTGAAGTTTGCCGCGCTTCCTTCAAAGAGCTTTATTGAAGCACCAGAGCCGACATCACTAGTTGGCCACAGTTCCTTGATGAAAAGATACGCAAGCACCCGCTCTTGATATTTCCCGAGGCTTTGTCCAAACGCAAATGATGTACCAGGGCTGATTGCTAAGAGGTTGATACCAGCGCCTTTTTCGTCACCTTCTTTGAGGTTGGCAACAGGCAGCATGGTGAGACGTTCAACGTTGTCAAGAGGTTCCACGTCTCGGGGTACAAGCTTCTTGATGTTCTGTCGGGCGATTGAAGAGTTTGAACAGATGTACACGATGTCATGGCGCTTGTCGCCGACACCATGCAAGTGCTGCAAAACCTGGGCGACGACACCCTTCGCAACAATTGTCTTTCCCAAACCAACTTCGTCGGCTACCAAAAATCGATTTGTGGGGTTGTCTTCATCAAATAATCGTTTGAAGACCCAATCGGCGGTATCTCGTTGGAAGTCCTTGAGCATCTTCATGGTCTTCTCGGCTTCGTAGATGCTCATCTCACACTTCCTGCAACTTCTAGAACTGCGCTCCATACTTCGATAAATCCAGCGGGCAAGATTCCGTCCTTATCTAGATCTCGAACAAGCGACGCGATATCGAGCAATTTTGATTGGTCTGAACGCATGGCCTTGAGCATCTTTTCGAGTACTGGTGGCATGTCAAATGAATTGCTCGTTTGCCAGGTTCCGGTACCTTCGCCGCCAGGTAACTCAATGCCTGGATTATCTAAAGATGCCTCGTCGAGTAATGCGACTAAATACCCCAAGAACCGTTCGGCATTTCCGATCAAAGCCTTCATGAGTTGTGTATCGCGCTCGTCTGGTATTCCGTTGAGTTGAACCGGCACGCAGAATGTGCAATTTCCAGCGGTGCTACGAAGTTCAATACCTAGAAATCCACTGATGTCGGTCAGCGTGGATACGAAAGTCAGATCTAGAGGGCCGTTCAATTCGACGCGTCGTTTTGACTGTGCATCATTAGTGGGCCAAATGTAAATCTCAATGCCCTCAGGGGCCGTGATGCTATTGAGGGTTGAATAAGTGACGTTCCATCCCTTTTCATTTTCAAAAGCAGAACCCACAAATCCTTGTGAAGCAATCTCTCGTCTCAAAGCGTTGAATCCGTCGGTATCTTCTTCTTCGGTGTCAAGGCCTGCAGAATCTTTGTAATCACGGAACAAACGGCGCATACCGGCGTCGTCATCATCGCCTCCGAGGGCCTTGTCGATACCGACCAAATGTGTTGGTCCAGTTAGTTCAAGAAGTAGTTCGACGTTTGAACGAAATGCTGCACCAGTCGCGTTCGCCGATCCTAAAAACCAAGTTGTTTGATCTTGCGATTCAAAGCCGAAGATCTTGGCATGAAGTCCGCGAATCGGCTCGGCGGGTCCAAGTGGTCCTTCGGTTTCATCGAGGTTAGACCCGTCCTCAAAACATAAGCGTTCGTTAATCGTTTGAATGTCCTTGACTTGCTTGAATTGATCCTCGCGGCTAACGAGCAGATCAACCGGAGTGGTGAGCACTCGCGAGAAGAATTCACTCGAAATAAATGGAGAGATGACCACCGATCGGTCATAGATCTGAGGGAAGGGGCTCTGGCTTTGGTCAATCCCTAAAACATGAGAAGTCATTGACTCAAAAGGCGAGGGGATCTGGAACAATGCGGATTGAAGATCACTACAGATTGATGAAACTCGATCAACATGTGACGATTCAATCGGGGACACTGCTTGGTTTGACAGCCCCTCAAATAGCCCGACAATGGGAGCCAACGATGTTCCTTTATCGCTCTGGTCAAGACGAACAATTGTGTCCCAACTTGAATCAAAGGTGAGATTACGGCTGGCAATGATGACTCGTAATACCGTTTCGTTTGGCGAATCATTTTTTGTGAAACGTAATACCCAAACCTTTGGGTGAACAACACCCTTCTTTGGAGCCGTTACCGGAACCACAGAACCTTCAAGAAATCCAAATACCTTGGTGGACGGCGGAACAGCAATTTCTCCGGCCTGAGCGAAGATGGTGATTTGGCTGGCGTATTTACGGATGGCATGAAGGATTTCAACTGGTGGTCGATCGGTAACGGCATCAGCGTCTCGATGCATGGCGAAGATTCCTGGAAGTGCCAAAAGCGCCTTGAGATCAAGGGTGAACGTCGTAGCGATGCAACCATCAAATGAGAAACCTTCGGGAGGACGAAGAGAATCAAAAAGTGTGAAGCGGTTAGTTGGCTGCAGCATTAGTTGCCACTTTCCAGCGCAATTGCGATATCTGAAAGGTAGGACTCGGCTATGCGCCAGCGATAGCTCAGTTGGCCGCCAAAGCCTGGACTATTCCATTCTTTGAGAGCTTCAGGATTTTTGAATCTTGAACGATTCTGTTTAAGTCCTGATTCCCGAAGGCGGACTTCCTGATGAACTCTTGGGTCTTCAGCAAACTTGTGGGGATTCTCGAGGGCAAGGTGAATCATTTTCGCCACAAAATCTGAGGCGGGCTTGGGGATATCTGAGGCACGCTTTGGGGTATCGGCGTTTTCTCTAAAGCCGATCCAGAGAGCGCCTAGGTTTTTTCCCCATTCAATTAATTCATCCTGGCGCGCTGCGATTAAGTCGGCCCAATTGTTGAGTCCTTCGAGTTGATATGCCACGTCATCCGCGACATCACGTCCGAGTTCGGCGCCGGCTCGCCGAGCGACAAGCAAGTTGTACACCAATTGTGGTCCGAGTGTTAGTTCTGAGATATTTCTGGCGTCTAGAAGTAACTTCTTGAGTTCAGCAGGGAGCGAGTCTTGATTGATTTCCCACGGAAATTTTTTACCTTTTGCCAAACCTGGATTTGAACAAAGAAATGCCAAAAGTGATTTTGGGTTTGATTCACGAATTCGCTGAATGATGAATTGTGCCTCTTCAGAAGTCAGTTTGAATTCAACGCCACCTTCGAGAAAGTTCTCGGGCGCCTTTGGCATGTCGTTCCAGATTGTCGTAAGTGAGTTATCAATTGTTTCGTCGGCGCCATCGGCTTTCGTTGACGCTCGAAGGCGTGTGATATTGCGGCCATAGTCGGCTATTGACCAATCGCGGTTACGAATTTTCCAAATACGAAGACCACCCCAATAAGCGCTGCTGGGCATTCGCTTTAGATTCTTTCCAGAAGAATAGCCTTGAACACCCAGTTCTTCGCCACCAGCTTTGAGACACTCAATCAGGGTGGCCTCATCGTTTCGCAGGCGTGAAGCGAATTGAGTTGCTTTGGTGTCCGACTTTTCGATGCGCTGACAGATCCACGCGATGAAGAGGAAATACCTGAGGCGAGTATGAATGGTTGATGTGCCTGGGGCAATGAGATCTGAAAATGCGTCCCGAATTGAACCTAAACCCAAGGGGTCAAGCGTTGAGGGCTCATCCAAAGCCCGAAGAGTTTCGTTCATCTTGCGGGCGGCCTCGTCGTTATAGTCGAGCCAGCCAACCGTTGATTGAGCTTGATAATTAGTCATTGACTTCGACTTTAGATGGCGGGTCTGACAGGGTTCGCCCTGGACTCACACCATTTCATACAGAGTTTGTTTTCACTATTTTTTTGAAGTTGAGTTCCCTCATATTTGGTGAAGATTGCACTGATTAGGTGTAAATCGGTCGACTCAATTCCCGCGAATCTTCGACAGACTCACACGGCGTTGGCCATTCTTTTGGGCAGGGCCAGCCATCTCCCACACCGCTTGGGCCGGGCCATCAAACGCAATTGACGCTTCGCCAGTCCGGTCAAGAACCACAACCACCAATCGAGTGGCCTCGGTGCCTGCAGCAGAAAGACTGATTGATCTGCCGGTCGTCGTTTTGATTTCAACCTTGTTGCCCCGCGCATCGACTGCGTCGTATCCCTTGTTTGAAGGGGTTGCGAGCGACAAGCCCAATTCGACGGCAGCAAAGATTTCTCCAAGGCTTCCTACCAAATGTCCGTCAGGTGAAATGGGCCGACGAGTCAGCATTGAAAGTTCGTGACAGGTTTCAAAGACTTGCCTGATGCGCACCCGGCAATCGTCGATGACCGATGGATTGATCTCGGTAAGTGTTGGGAAGAGCTTTCCTTTGCGGATTTCCCCGGTCCACGAGCAATGCGTGCACTGAACCGGATTCTCGGGTTCATCGCCATCAACGATGCAACCCCACAAGACAAAGTGACCGTCCCTCGCCAGTTCCATCAAATCGGCGTCGGGCATGCCGATGATGACCGGCACCACCGTGGCAGTGCCACATTTAGGGCAGGCCAATTTCGGGTGGTCCCTAGGCAAGTTCATTTACTTTCAATACTTTTAGTTGGAACTCAATGAGCGCGATCAGAAAAATATTCATCGTGTTACCCCCTGTAAGTAAGTTCAATTGGAGTTTTGCTCAACACCTTGACACCAGGAAGTTTTGCGAGAATCGCGCAAACAGCAGATGACCTTTTCACGTTTAGTCCAGATGTTGACAGTAAATACGAATTCGACAAACTTCCATGAGTGGTGAGATGCAGATACGCAACTTCAATCATCCAAGACTCCACGAGTTGTGGACTAGTTCCAAGCCCTTTTGATTTTTCAGTTTCTATGTAAACGCCTTGGTCGGTAATCGCCGTCACTCGGTTTGGTTTCCCTTGGGAAATGGTTTCAATCGTCTGACCTTCTTGTAGGTGCTTTTGAACCATTTGTATGACTTTGAGCGACTCATCACTATGCAATTTCAATTGCGATTCGGGCGTCCAAGTTTTTGCGAATGTGCTACTCCAAAGTTCTTCGCCCAACTTCCAAGAGTCTTGAATTGTGGTTCGGTCTTGGCGGCGATCAAGATCTACAGCCACCTCAACATTCGAAATCAGTCCAGCTGTCAGGTTCGCTGAGCCAATGAGGGCTCGCGAGACATTCCCAGTTCGGGACAGATACAACTTTGGGTGGTATGTGCCATTTTTGGGGTTGAGAATTTTGATTTCAACACCAAGTTCATGGGCAAGAGTGAGAGCCTCAAGTGAGGTGGTTCCAAAAGTGGTTGTCGTGAGCAGGCGCTTGCCAGAATAGGTTTTAAGTTGATCCTTGATCAACGAAACACCTGCCTTGCTAGTAAATGCAACGCACATAAAAAGCTCGTCAGTATTGGTCAGAACTGATCTGACTGCTGGCAGGAGGTCGCCGCGGCCCCAACTTGAACGTAATTTCGTACCTTGAGTCATGTGTGCAGAGTAGAGCTTGGCGCGGGCTTATTGTGCTGATTTCAACCTAAGTAAGGTGTCTGAATGGATCTTTATTCGGGAATGTCAAATGACTTCATTAGAGACTCCCAACGAGGGACAATCGCTGGGGTCATGGCCGACAGGTTCTTTGAGCATTACCGGTACCGCGTCAGCGATAATGAGGTTCGAAGTTGGCAGAACTCACTTGCTCGAATGGCAGGGGTGCTGCAATTGGGTCAATTCAACGATCAGGGAATCATCGTGGAATACAAATTGCCACTTAGTTCAAAGCGACTCGATGTAATGATCGCAGGAAACTCGATGGCCGACATCCCGTCTGCTGTCATCGTTGAATTGAAGCAATGGGACAAAGTCGAGCGATCTGAAATCCCAGAATGTGTGAGCACCTTTGTCGGGGGAGGGATTCGTAATGTTCTTCACCCGAGCCGACAAGCATCTGACTATCGCGACTACTTGCTAGATAACCACACGTCATTCAGCGAAGGGAAAGTTCATCTTTCGTCATGTGGCTTTCTGCACAACCTGAAAAGGGCCGATAACCCGGTCTTGTTTGATGCGAGTTTTGACTCTGTGCTTGCGACATCACCGTCATTTGTTTTAGAAGATACTGGAGATGCGTTTGTCGAATTCTTGAGTCAATGTATTGGAAAGGGTTCGGGCACAGAGGTCTTGCGCGAAGTTTTGACTGGCAAGGAGAGGCCGCACAAGCGTCTGCTTGACCATGCAGCGAAGACCATCGCTAACGAACCGGCCTTCATTCTTTTGGATGAACAACGTGTGGCTTTCAATCGTGTGCGATCGCTAGTGCGCACTCGCCAAGGTGAACACTCAAAAGGAATTGTGTTAGTGCATGGTGGTCCAGGAACTGGAAAGAGTTTGATTGCGCTTCATCTTCTTGCCGACTTGGCTGCTGATGGGTATGTGGCTGTGCATGCGACAGGCTCTAAGGCGTTCACAGAAACCTTAAGGAAAACTGTTGGTAAACGAGCAGCGACATTGATGAAGTACTTCAATAATTTCGTCGGTGCTAATTCTGGAGACATAGACGTACTTATTTGTGATGAGGCACATCGCATTAGGAAAACCTCAAACAATCAGTTCACTAAAGCGGCGAATCGCTCAACGGTCCCTCAGATTGAGGAAATCGTAAACGCTTCCAAAATGTCGGTTTTCTTGATTGACGATCAGCAGGTTGTACGTCCTTCTGAAGTTGGCTCTTCGGCATTGATTAAGGAAATAGCGGAGAAGAACGGAATTCCGCTTTATGAACATTTCTTGGAGGCGCAGTTCCGTTGCAACGGTTCTGACGGCTACATCAATTGGGTGGCTAACACGCTTGAAATTGAACGTACAGCGAATATTTTGTGGGACGTTAACGACGCATTTGAAATGAAACTGGTGAATTCTCCCGAAGATCTTGACCAGATGATTCGCGCAAAAGTTGACGAAGGTAACTCGGGGCGTCTTGTTGCTGGCTTTTGTTGGAAGTGGAGTTCGCCACAAAAGGATGGCACATTGGTTCACGATGTTCAGATCGGGGAATGGTCGCGGCCTTGGAACGCTAAAGAAGGCTCATCAACTTTGGCTGTGGGCATTCCAAAGTCAAATTTCTGGGCGAGTGAAAGTGGTGGCATTAATCAAGTTGGCTGCGTGTACACAGCACAAGGTTTCGAATTTGATTATGTCGGCGTGATCTGGGGCAAAGATTTGGTGTATCGGCCTGGTCGTGGATGGGTTGGGCAGTCAGAATTCAGCGAGGATTCGGTCGTTAAGCGTGGGGCAAAATCAAATCCTGAGGAATTCCTTAAATTGGTCAAGCACACCTATCGTGTATTGCTTACCCGCGGACTCAAGGGTTGCTTTATTTTTATTGAAGATGAACAGACCCGAAATTTCGTGATGTCAAGGATTGAAAATGCCTAACACAAGTTTTGAAGAACTCAAACAACAAGTTGATGCTTTCGCTGCAGAGCGTGAATGGGAAAGATTCCATACGCCAAAGAATCTTGCTATGTCGGTCGCTATCGAAGCAGCCGAGTTGATGGAAATTTTTCAGTGGCTAACCCCAGAGCAGGCGGCTGATGTGATGAACGACCCGCAAAAAGTCATTGATATCAAAGGTGAGATCGCTGATGTTCTGTTGTATCTCGTTCGACTCAGCTCAGTCCTAGGTATTGATCCGATTGAAGCCGGTCTCGCCAAAGTGGAAGAGAACCGTTCACGTACTTGGGATTTTTGAACTGAAAAACTGGTCGCCACTGATCTTTGGTCAGTCTCCACGCGGCACACATTTTCCCTCTTTGAGCGTTTAGTTAAAGCAGGCAAATCAACCGCTTGTGATCGACAATCGGGAGGTTCGCCATGCTGGAAAAATACGGAAATCGAATTGTTGAAGTAGGCCACGGGTTCGTTGACGGCGCAGATTCATACTGTTTAAGTGCAGTTCGCAAAGCCCGCAAAGAGTATTACTGCGAAGGAATTCTGAGGGCCGTTCGTA